>NZ_JASOOL010000068.1:0-260 GCF_030217745.1 Bifidobacterium sp. UMB1197
TAAAATCAGTCGATAAAATCAGCAGTTAAAATAAGCAAATAAAATCAACTGTTAAAATCAGATTTTCCCAACTAAGTCAATAGATGGAGCAAGTGTTTCTTCTCCCTGCTCCCACTTTGCTGGGCATACTTCTCCTGGATGGGCTGCAATAAATTGAGCAGCTTTAACTTTGCGAAGCATCTCGTCGGCGTTTCTGCCGATTCCATCTGCTGTCATCTCATAGAATTGAATATTGCCTTGAGGATCCACCAAAAAAGTTG
>NZ_JASOOL010000006.1:0-92106 GCF_030217745.1 Bifidobacterium sp. UMB1197
AACTACTCTTAACTACTCTTAACTGTGCTGAGCCCTACTCTCGTATAGGTTTGTTGGGTTTTTGCTGTGTTTATTGCGGTGTTTTACTCTTAACTACTCTTAACTACTCTTAACTGTGCTGAGCCCTACTCTCGTATAGGTTTGTTGGGTTTTTGCTGTGTTTATTGCCGTGTTTTACTCTTAACTACTCTTAACTACTCTTAACTGTTTTCTTTGTGCTTGATCTAATCCTTTATGCGCGCATAATATTGCTTAGGGTCAAGTTTAGAGTTTCCATGCCACAGTAGAGCGTGTTTATTAGCAAGTCCACGTAATAATTTTCGCGCTGTAGCTTCGCTCATATTAATAAGATTTGCAGCTGTTTTTACGGTAATTCGATCATTGCTATATGAATATGCGAGAATTTTTCGCTCATTCTCATTGAACTCGCCATTATTTAGTTTTTCCTCTAACTCATTTATATGATCGTCCATACGCATTTGACGCGAAGCATAGTTATTTTCTAACGTCAGCAATAAAGAGTAAGGATTTGGCTGGCTGTATTGAGGATCATTGAGATAAAATTCCGCCATTTCCTCATAAATTCTATTAATTCCTTCATTGAGTTCTCGAACCCAGCCGAAGTTAACTAACGCGCGAGCAATACGAGGATTCCTAGCGTAGCGCGTATGTCGCATATTCTCTAATGTAACGATATCTGGCAAGGAACCAGGACTGAATATCTCGAATCGATCGTCAAACATGCTAACGCGAATATAATCGCCTCTTAATGAATAATCGCGATGTGCTACGGCGTTAACAATTCCTTCAAACCAAGCAAATTCTGGATATTCTGGTACGACTTTGAATCTTCCATCGTTTCCAAGATATTCAAATTCGCGTAATTGCGCTCGTATAGCTGCTTGTGATTGGCGAATAATTGTTGGAATCGGTCCGTCAAAGGTTTGATCTTTAACAATATTCATTCGTGCGCCAGTCTCACGATGTGTTCCTTCATATCGCAGGAATCTCAGACGAGCTTGTGGGAAATAATAGCTTGGATTTTTGCCAAACATTAGAATTGATGCGGCAGTTAGTTGACCTTGATGCATAAATCCGCGAGCTTCTAATACTTGCTGATTAGGTAAATGTTCGCAATTAAGTTGTTTCTTATATTCATTCAACAATTGCTCATCAAGATCTGCCAGGTTGGCATCTGGAATTAGATTATCCTCGAATAATCTTTCGCCTTTAGCATACTCTAATTTCTTAATTTGAGAGTAATTTTGTTTGACGCTTTTATCTCCAATTCTTAAATAAACTTCTTCACTTCGATTTTTAATAAGTTTATTTTTTGAGCAATCAATATGAATGATGAATAATGCATTTTTGCCATCTTCGGATTCATAGTCTAACTTACTGTAATCGATTGAAGGCTGACCAATGATATCTTGTTGGATTGCTAGTTCGTATTCGTCTAAAGAATGAGCCCCCGTATAATTTGTGCCAGATAATTCGCCATTATCATCGATGCCGATAGCTAATGTGCCTCCGTCTGCATTGGCAAAGGCAATGACGTGTTTTAGTATATCTTTAGGCTTTATGTGAGCACTTTTGCGATCAAAATACTGACCTTCTTTCAGGTCTTTAATCTCTTCAATCTTGTACTCTTCCATTGTTCCGCCTTAAATATCGAAGCATTACTGCGCGATTTTTATACGAATAATTCTTGTGATTACTATATCAAAAGAAGGATATAGAGAGTGTTATTCTTTCAAGGATTTGACTGGAATATCATGCGTAAATTAAGAGTATTTACAGCGTGTTATTAAGTACATTGTTGTTTTGCTCCGAAATACCCTTAACTACTCTTAACTACTCCGAACTACTCCGAAGTGTGCTGGGCCCTACTCTTGTATAGCTTTGTTGGGTTTTTGCTGTGTTTATTGCGGCGTTTTACTCCGAACTACTCCGAACTACTCCGAACTACTCCGAAATACCCTTAACTACTCCGAAATGTATTTACTTTTGCGCTTTGTTGTTTGTGTCGTGATTCGCGTCGCTGCGGCTTGCAAGCAAGATGCATAATTACTGGCGATAGTAGGAGAGGAAGCTGGAGAGTTTGCCCATTGCGTCGCGAAGCGTTTGCAAGCGCGGCAAGTAGATAACGTGTAATTATTTTAAGGGATTGACGTTTGTTTAACAATGTAGTAAATTGATTTACAAGAGTTTAGCATTGCAGTTCAAAGGAGACTGAAATGGAGAGAATGCCTAAAGGTAAAAAGTTCCAATTTAAGGCATTGCTTGATGACAAACAGTGGGTATCTAAAGATAATGTCTTCGGAGTTGGAGGGGAGGAGGTAGAAACAAGCGTGCATTTTTGATTTGGTGTCTGTGTGAACATGACATGTAGATTCATATGAGCCAGTGTTTGCGGCAATTAAAAACTGTTTGCTTGTTATGTGGTCATACAACAAAGAATAAAAAAATTATTAGTTTGTTTTCTGGTGCTTTAGAGAATAGTTCGTCATCCATTTTCTAAATGCAAAATGAGTGCAAGTTAACATATGCAGATAAAAAGAAGGTTACAATGAAGAAACTTACAAAAATATGTGCACTGATTGGTGCTGCTGCAATGATTATTAGCGTAAGTGCGTGCGGTAGTACAAAATCGTCCGACGCTAATGGTGCAACATCGCTTACCATTTGGCATTATTGGGATGGAGCTAATGCCGATACCTTTGATGCGATGGTGAAGGATTTTAATGCTTCGCATAAAAATATTAAGATTAAGACTGCGAGCGTTCCGAATTCTGATTTTATGACGAAGCTTCGTGCATCGGCTTCGTCGAAGAGTTTGCCAGATATTTCTATAAGTGATTTGGTATGGGTGCCACAGATTGCAAAAATGGGCAATTTGACTGATCTTTCTAAGGTTATCAGCTCGAAAACGCTCGATGATGTGACTCCTGCATTGATTGACTATGGTCATATTGACGGCAAACAAGTTTCTGTGCCAGTTACTGCCAATAATCTTGCGTACATGTACAACAAGGACGTTTATAAAGAAGCTGGGTTAGATCCTAACAAACCACCACAAACATGGGATGAGTTGAAGAAAGTTGCCAAGACAATCAAGGAAAAGACAGGCAAGCCAGGGTATGATTTGCTTACTCAAGCAGGAGATAACGGCGAAGGTTTAACTTGGAACTTCCAGGTCAACTTGTGGCAAGCTGGCGGCGAATTCTTGACGAAGGATAATTCTAAGGCTGCATTCAATACACCAGAAGGCAAGAAGGCTATGAACTTCTGGATGGATCTTATCAAGAGCGGCGTGAGCCCATATGCTAAGTGGGGCGAATTTGAAAAGGGCAAGGGTGGCTCTGCTCAGGAAGGTAGCTGGATGGTTGGCATCTGGGCGCCAGATCCACCATTTGATTTCGGTGTAGCAAAAGCCCCTCATCCAAAGGATGGCAAGGAAGCAACTAATCTCGGTGGTGAACAAGCAATCGTCTTCCATAATTCTGACGCTCGTGCCAAGGCTGCTGGTGAGTTCTTGAACTGGTTCTTGCAGCCAGAACAGGTAATCAAGTGGTCACAAAAGACCGGAATGCTTCCTGTAACGAAGAGTGTTGCAAAGTCTGATAAGTATTTGGATTGGGTGAAGAAGGAACAGCCTCGTTTAATTCCGTTTGTGGAACAAATGGGCATTGCTCATACGCGTCCAAATACGCCATTGTATCCAAAGATTTCCTTTGAATTTGCAAAGGCTGTGGAGAAGGCTTTCGCTGGAGAGCAGAGTGTTGACGAAGCGCTTGCGAATGCTGAAAAGTCAGTGAACGACGTGATTGCAAAGGGTTGATTGCATAAATAATTTGCCGATAGCTGAGCCGAATGAAATGAAGTTGGCTCAGCTATCGGAGTTCTTTGCATCCAAGGAGTATGTAATGAAAAAACGTCATTTTCTCAAGTCTGTGCACAGGCACTACCAGAAAGATCAGGTAATTTGTGCTGCGGTATTCTTGTTGCCAGCAGTGCTTATTATTGGTGGTTTCGTGCTGTACCCTGTGTTGTCTGCTGTATATATTTCACTAACATCGTGGGATGGATTCTCTCCAGAAAAGAAATTTATTGGCTTGGGAAACTATGTTCGTCTTTTCCAAGATCCTGAGTTTTTCAACAGCTTAATGGTAACAATTATTTATGCTGCTGGTGTATGTGTATTAAGTGTGCTGACTGGATTGTTGCTCGCACTTTTGCTTGATGCGCCTATACGAGGTAGGAGTATTTATCGTAGTATTTACTTCCTTCCAGTTGTTACATCTTCTGTGGCTGCAGCCATTGTGTGGAAATATATGCTCGATCCTTCTGGATTCGTGAACAGTGTGTTGATGAAATTCAATATACACGGACCAGATTGGTTACAAAATCGCTGGCTTGCGCTTATTGCATTAATTCTTTTGACCGTGTGGAAAAATATTGGTTTTAACGCTATTTTGTATTTAACTGCGTTACAAGCATTGCCAAAAAGCGTGTATGAAGCGGCTGCATTAGATGGAGCTACTGGGTGGCAAAAATTATGGAAGATTACTTTCCCATTGCTATCTCCAATGACGTTTTTTGTAGTAGTTCAGGCATTAGTAACGAGCTTCCAATCCTTCGATCTTGCATACATGCTCACGGGTGGCGGTCCTCGCGGAGGCACGGAAGTGCTTGGCATGATGATGTATCGTGATGCGTTCAAGCTCGGTGATTTTGGCTATGGAACAGCAATAGCGTTCATTACGCTTGCGCTAGTGCTAGGCGTGACGATGATTCAATGGAAAGTTTCTGGAGCACAAGGAGAAGAATAATGAAATCATCATTATGGTCGCGTTTGGCGCGTCATGCGATTCTGATTTTAGGTTCAGCAACAGTAATCATTCCATTTTTGTGGATGTTCACTACTTCTTTGCAAATGCGTGCTGAAACATACACGAATACTTCAATTTTTCCTACATCATGGCACTGGGAAAACTATATTCACGCTTGGCAAGCGGCGCCGTTTGCGCAATATTATTGGAATACGCTATTGATGACGGTAGGAATTGTTGTAGGACATTTAATATTTGATGCCTTTGCCGCCTACGCTTTTGCGCGATTAGAATTTCCTTTGAAGAAAACAATATTCATTCTGCTGCTTTCTGCATTGATGATTCCTAATTTTGTGATTGTTATTCCGTCTTATGAGATAGTCGCTAATTTGGGATGGGTTGATACGCTGTATGCTTTGATTGTTCCTAGACTTGCAGATGTGTTTGGAATTATTTTACTTCGCCAATATTTTGCAACAATTCCTCGAGAGCTTGATGAGGCAGCGCGCATTGACGGTTGTGGCAGGTTTGGAATATTCTTCAAAGTAATCGTTCCATTGTCGTCCCCAGCGTTTGCAACGCTTGGTATTTTTAGTTTTCTCTTTGCGTGGAATGATTTTCTTTGGCCATTATTGGTTACGAATACGGATGAAACTCGTACAATTCAGATTGGTTTAGCATCTTTCGTAGGGCGTTACGGAACCTCTTGGAATTATTTGATGGCAGGAACTTTGACTGCAACAATACCAAGTATTATTGTGTTCCTTTTCTTCCAACGTGCGCTTGTTAGAGGAATTGCCAATACTGGTATGAAAGATTAGAAATTGTAGAAATATTAAGGATGGGGTTTATTATGTCTATACCACAGTGGTTGCCTGATGCAAGATTTTATCAGATTTTTCCTGATCGTTTCTATCGTTGTGAAGGCTACGGTATGCTAACTGAAGGTCATGTGCCGCTTGATTCATGGGATGCTGAGCCTACGCCTGAGAATTTCTTAGGTGGTAATATTGCTGGAATTACAGAAAAACTTGATTATATTCATGATTTAGGGTGCAACGCGCTCTATTTGAATCCAATTTTTTCTGCTGCAACAAATCATCGTTATGACGCAAACGATTATTTTAAAATCGATCCACTTTTAGGAACTCTTGAAGATTTCCATACATTGGTAGATGAAGCACATAAGCGGAATATACGTATAGTGCTAGATGCAGTTTTAAATCATTGTGGTAAAACTCATTGGATGTTTCAAGATGTTGTTAAAAATGAAGATAATTCAGAATATGTTAATTATTTTTCAGTGAAAAACTTTCCAGTTAAGTCATTGCCTGTGCCTAATTATAAAACCTGTTCTGGTTGTGAATATCTACCGAAGTGGAATGTGTTTAATCCAAAGGTGCGTGAGCACCATTTTAATGTTGCGAGATATTGGATTGATCAAGGTATCGACGGTTATCGTCTTGACGTTCCATATTTTATTTATCCAGAATTTTGGCAGGATTTTAGGCAAGTTGTTAAAGCAAAAAATTCAGAATTATGTTTGATAGCTGAAGAATGGAGAGACCCTGCTCAATGGCTGCAAGGAGACACTACCGATAGCACAATGAATTATACTTTGCGTGATTTAGTTTTAGGTTTTACTGCGACAAAGCGATTCAATGCATACGATTTTGTTAATGGTATTAACCGTTTGCAGGAGCGTATACCGTATGGATATCACCATGGGATGATGAATTTGTTGGGTAGTCACGATACTGAGCGTGTTTTAACTGCGCATCAAAATAATACTGAGGATTGCATAACTGCCTACTGTTGCATGTTTGCCTGCGAAGGTGCTCCGATGATTTATTACGGTGATGAGCTTGGTATGGTTGGCGATAATGATCCAGGGTGCCGTTCTGGCATGCAGTGGGATAGTCTTGATACAAATGCTGAAATATTCCGTACAATTGTTCAATTAAATGCATTGCGGTGTGATCATATTGCGTTGCGAAGAGGTACGCAAAGTTGTTACGCTGTTGATGGAGATACTGTCATTATTTCGCGAGAGCATAAGGAAGAATCTCTTTTGATGATTATTTCACGTAGTAATTTAGTAGAGTATAATTCATCGAAGCTACCTCAACAATTGCAAAATCATAATTGGCGAATTATAAATGGTGTAACTGTTGGAGATAGTTGGCGCCCCAATAAAGATAATTCTATGATTGTATTGCGAGCTCAACAGTAAAAAATAATGTAGAAGTAAGAAGTGTGAAGCATGGGAAAGAAAATTACAATGCAGGATATTGCTGATGCAGCGCGTGTCTCTAAATCTGCTGTCTCCTTTGCATATAATACTCCTGATCGCTTATCATCAGAAACTGTAGAACACATATTTTCAGTTGCAAAGGAACTGGGATATGTGCGCAATCCTGTTGCTTATATGCTGCGAACTCAAAAGACAAATAGTTTGGGATTGTTACTACCACAGCAATTAGGCCGAGTGCTAGAAAATCCATACTATTCGGAGTTTATTCAGGGTATTGGGCAAATCTGTGAGCGAGAGGGATTGACGCTTCTTTTAGTGCCTCCACTTCGTAATTCTATGTTAAAAGCAATTCCTTATGCTGCAGTTGACGGTTTTATAGTAACTGGTTTAGAAGAAGATCGTGGTGAAGTTGAAGCTCTTATGCAGCAAGGAAAGCCATTTGTGATTGTTGACAGTGAAGTACATAGCCAGGCTCCGAGTATCAATATTGATGAGACGCGCGCTATGAAAGAATTAACTGAGCATCTTATTTCATTGGGCCATCGCAATTTTGTGGTGATTTCTCCAGAATCAGGCAATGATGATGGGTATCTTTCTTGGCATGGAACAATTCGTCGCCGTATTGATGGTGTGATTTCTGCTTTAGAAGAGAATGGAATAGCCCCACTGGTCGATAAGAAAAATGTTATTGAAGTGCCATGTACTCGTACTGGAGGAGAAGAAGCTTTTGCACAAATAAAACAAAATAATTCTGTATTACCAACTGCATTCATCTGTTTTAGTGATGTTATTGCGTTTGGAGTAATGGATGCTGCTAGACAGTCTGGTTTGCAAATCCCACGCGATATTTCTGTTACAGGATTTGATGATATAGATGAGGCTGCATGTAGTAATCCACCGTTGACAACAGTTAAACAGCCTGTTACAGCTAAGGGACGTTTAGCTGCTGAATATATAGTAGAAACTTTGAATGCTGGATATGAACGCGCATCATCCCGTCACGTATGTTTACCTATTACTGTGCTGCTGCGTGAGTCAATTGGTCCAGCAGCATCTATAAGAGAATAGGCTGCGTAGTAAATACTTTGATTCCTTCCTCCTATGAAAAATATAGTGCCATGTTAAGTTTTTTAGCGTGGCACTATATGCATAATTTCTGTAATGTGACCAGAATTAATAATAATTTTTTTGTTTATACAAAAATTATTTTTCTACTGGCGATAGTAGGAGAGGAAGCTGGAGAGTTTGCCCATTGCGTCGCGAAGCGTTTGCAAGCGCGGCAAGTAGACTACGCGGAAGTAGCCTGGAGTCTGCCAATTAAAGCCTTTGCCGTGCACAATCAGCAACTTCTGATCGCGTAGCAAATCAAGCGCAAACTGTTCGTCGTCGTGAATGTTGTAGCGAGCAGGATCGAGCTTTACAAACATGTAGAAAGCAGCATCCGGTCGCTCAACGCTTACGCCATCCATCTCTTGAAGCGCGTTATAGCAGTACTCGCGCTGCTCGTACACGCGTCCGCCTGGCTCCAAATACTTTTCAACGCTCTGGTATCCGCCTAAAGCAGTCTGAATAATTGATTGCGCAGGAACGTTCGAACACAAGCGCATATTAGACAGCATGTTAAGTCCCATAATGTAGTCGCTAGCCTTGGATTTATCTCCCGAAAGGCTCATCCATCCAATGCGGAAGCCAGCAATCATATGCGACTTAGAAAGTCCGCTAAAGGTTACGCAGAACACGTCTGGAGCAAGAGAAGCAATCGAAATATGCTTCTTGCCGTCCATAACAAGACGGTCGTAAATCTCGTCCGCAAAAATAATCAAATTAAATTCGCGCGCAATCTTAACAATCTCTTCCAAAACTTCGCGACTATACAGCGCACCCGTAGGATTATTTGGGTTAATAATCACGATTGCTTTAGTACGAGGCGTGATTTTAGAGCGAATATCGGCAATATCTGGGTACCAATGCGATTTTTCGTCACACATGTAGTGCACAGGAGTGCCGCCAGCCAAGCTCGCGCACGCGGTCCACAACGGATAGTCTGGGCTTGGTATAAGAATCTCGTCGCCGCAATCAAGCAGCGCTTGCATAGAAAGGTTAATCAGCTCGGAAACGCCGTTTCCAGTGTAAATATCTTCCATTTGCACGCCTGGAATGCCTTTAAGCTGATCGTATTGCATAATCGCCTTGCGCGCGGCGAAAAGTCCGCGGCTATCCGAGTAGCCTTCGCAGTCAATAAGCTGCTGCTGCATGTCGTAAATCACTTCGTCTGGGGCGCGGAATCCAAAAGGCGCAGGATTTCCAATGTTTAGCTTTAAAATATGCGTTCCGTTTGCTTCCATGCGGTTTGCTTCTTCTACAACTGGGCCGCGAACGTCGTAAAGCACGTGTTCAAGTTTGGTGGATTTGTTGAAATTTCTACGTTTAAGTGTTTTGGAAAGCTCTTCTTCTGTTAATTTGCGATTTTCTTCGTGCTGCTCGCTGCAATCTGCTGGCGACTTTTGCGCGGTTTTTGCGCAAGAATGGCCACCTTTAATCGAATTGCTGCCGATTCCATTGCTGCTAATTCCAAGAATTTCTTCGAGCATATCTCGCACGTCTTTGCGAGGCTCAGTTTTTCCACTTAAATATTGACTTAACTGGCTTTTGCCAAGCTTATGGCCACTTTTTGCTGCAAGCTCGATTACATCGATCTGCTTGTATCCCTTGATTTTCATGGCCTTTTTAAGGTCGTTTGCAAAATTCTGTGCCATAATCCGTCTTTCTTTACACCATCTTATAGAAGCTTATAAAATCAGCATTCGTAAATTGAACAAACGTACAACAAAGTTCAAAATAGAAGCTATAAATTGAACTTTGCGGCGATTAAAAGACAATTTTACGCGCCAAAACTCATTTTGCAAGCCTAAAATTGAATTTATTTTGAATTTTGATTGAATTTTTACTGAGCAATAATTAAGAATTGAACTAAAAAGACATTAAATTGAACTTATTGATTCCCGACTTTGTTCCCTTTTGCCCGAAAATGTTTACGTTTTGGGTCAAATGGTAAACAAAAGCAAGAAAAAGGGAACGAATACAAGAAAAAGGGAACAAACGCAAGCAAATCAGCGCAGTTTGCTGTGGTGATACCATGAGTTATATGTATTTCTTTACTCCGCGCAGATGTGAATCTACCCAAAAAATAATGTACGCCAATAAAGGGCAGGCTCTTATGGCAGCGGATAAAAGCTTTAAGGAGCGCGGAGCAAAACTTTGGGTTTATAAATGCGATTATTGCGGCAGCTGGCATTTAACGCATTCAAATCCTGCGATTCGTAAGTACTGCGATATGCGCTCGCGGTTTGAAACAACCAAACCTAAGTCTAGAAAACGCGGATATAAGCCGCGTATGCGCTAAAAATCAGTAAATTAGTAAATCAGTACTTAAAAGTAAATCCTTGCGCATTAAGCTGCGATTCGCAACTATGGTTTTTAGCGCCAGAATCCACAGCAAGCTTTGCGATTTGCGCACTGAATGCGTCCACTGGCCTATCTGCATTACGCAAATCGTAGTATTTATGCACTCTTTCGTCGAAGCTTGCCAGATTTTCAAGCAAAACGTCATCGCTGCTAGGGTATTCATTTTCAAAAAATTGCATGCCAGAATCCATTCGCGGCTTTATCTCGGGGCTTTGGTCTGGCTCGCCAATCGCAAGCCCAAGAACGGGGTACGTGTATTTTGGCAACTTCAAAAGTTCAATTAGCTCTGGAATGTTGTTTAAAATTGAACCAAGGATTACGCACCCAAGTCCAAGCGATTCCGCGGCTGTTTCCATGGCGTGTAGCGCAAGAACCGCATCGTTCTGCGACTGCGAGAATCTGTAGCCCGTTTTAAGGGTAAAGTCGTCTCCGTCTGTGTCAATTCCGCTTTTTCGCGCGATTGCAGCATTTCTGTGCTGATCAATAATAAAAATGTACAAAAGTGGGGCAGTGGCTATATAGGCCTGATTCCCAAGTTTGGAAAGCTTTTGTTTAAGACTTGCGCTCGTAATTTTAATAGCCGACCAGTCGTTTAAAAATTGACTGCAAGCTGCGCGCTGTGCCGCCGCCTCTAGTGTTTTTACAACATCTTCGCTAATCGGATTGTTTTTAAAAGCGCGTATAGATCTGCGATTAAGAAGCGTTTGAATAGCTTGGTTCGCATATACGTTCTGTGCGCCGTTTTGTTCGCCGTCTTGCGCATTATTCTGTACATTATTCTGAGTTGACATCATGTTTTTATGTTAATGGCAACGAAATACCAAATTGAAATACCAAATTGAAATACCAATTAGAAATTGGCATGTAAAAGTGTTATAAAAGTGTTATAAAAGTGAGCGAACTTGGCAGTGAAGCCAGTTTGTATGTAATGGGTTTAGATTTGCGCTAAGGCACCAAGCGCAGATTTTTTACTTGTTGGTGGTGCTAAGGCGGCGTGGATTATGCTGAACAGTATTGACGTTGACGTTAATGGTGGTTCATTTAGCGCAGATTCGTACGCGATTCAAGACGTTCCAGCAACATGCTCGGGCGCGCCCGAAGGGCGACTCGTGCTTTTGCGCCACGGCCAAACTGTTTGGAGTGAATCTGGCCAGCACACAGGCCGCACCGATATTCCACTAACACAAGTTGGCCGCAATCAGGCTATAAACGCAGGCGCCAGGATTCGCCAGGCCTTTCCAAACGGTTTTAGCGAGGATTGCCAGTTTGTAAGCCCGCTTATTCGCGCTCGCCAAACCGCTCAGTTGGCCGGATTTACGCATTGCACGCCGCTAGAATACGCCGCCGAATGGGATTACGGCTGCGCAGAGGGGCGCACAAGAAAAGACGTTTCTGCGCTAAGCGGCGTTGAGTCATGGGATGTTTGGAAAGATGGCCCTAAAGCTCTTCCAGATTTTATGTCGGATTCTTGCCAAGAGGTTCTACCAAGCGGAGAAACTGTAAAAGTGGTGCGCTCTAATGGAGAATCTTTACAAGATGTTTCTAATCGCACTCAAAAAATAATCGACTCTGTTTTGCCAAAACTTAAAAGCGGCAAGGATGTGATTATTGTAGCTCACGCGCATATTCTTAGGATTTTAGCAACCAGATGGCTTGGGGTAGATGCCCAGCAGGCGCGTTTGCTCCGATTAGACACCGCGCACTATTGCGCGCTTGGAACTTATAAAGGCGATCGTGTAATCGTTCGCTGGAATTGCTAATTTTTGCTTGCTAAAAATATGCGACACGCCGCTATATCAACACTGCTATCGTTTGCAATATTTTTATATTTGAGGCATAATAAAGAATGTCGAAAGGGCACCTAGGGGTGCGGCGGCCAAAAGGTAGGCCGACGGCATAGGAGAAAGGTTCGATGATGAATCGTACAATTAAGTCAACAATTGCGCTTGTAGCTTGCTCAGCAATGGCATTTGGTGCGCTCGCTGCATGCGGTTCTAGCTCTTCGGATTCTTCCGATAAGGGCAAAGTTTACTTCCTTAACTTCAAGCCAGAATCTGCTGATCAGTGGAAGGAAGTTGCTAAGGAATACACCAAGAAGACTGGCATTCCTGTAAAGGTTCAGAATGCTGCTTCTGGCACTTACGAGCAGTCCCTTAAGAGCGAAATCAGCAAGGGCGATGAAGCACCTACACTGTTCCAGGTTAATGGTCCTGTTGGCTACGCAAGCTGGAAGGATTACACCGCAGATCTTAAGGATACCGAGCTTTATAAGCAGCTTCAGAACAAGGATATTGCTCTTAAGGATGGAGACAAGGTTGTTGGCGTTCCATACGCAATGGAAACCTACGGCTTGATTTACAATAAGGCTTTGCTTAAGAAGTACACCGAGCTTAAGGACGCAAAGGTAAAGTCTGCCGAAGAGATTAACTCCTTCGATAAGCTTAAGGCTGTTGCAGACGACATTCAGGCTCGTAAGGGTGAGCTTGGCGTTGATGGCGCCTTCACTTCTGCTGGCTTCGATTCCAGCTCTGATTGGCGCTTTAAGACCCACCTTGCAAACCTTCCTCTGTACTACGAGTTCAAGGAAGATCATGTTACCAAGCAGCCAGCAAAGATTAAGGGTACATTCCTTGATGGCTACAAGAAGATTTTCGATCTTTACATTACAGATTCCACCACTCCTGCAACTCAGCTCAGCTCCAAGACTGGTGAGGATGCAAACTCTGAGTTCTCGCTTGGCAAGGCTGTGTTCTATCAGAATGGTACTTGGGCTTGGACCGATTTGCAGAAGGCTGGCATGAAGGCCGAAGACCTTGGCATGCTCCCAATCTACATTGGTGCTAAGGGCGAAGAAAAGCAAGGCTTGGCTACTGGTTCCGAGAACTACTGGTGCATTAACGAGAAGACTTCGGATGCCAACAAGAAGGCAACCAAGGACTTCTTGAAGTGGGTTCTTACCTCTGATTACGGCAAGGAAGCTATGTCTAAGAAGATGGGCTTCACCACTCCATTCAAGAGCTTTGCAGATATAAAGTCTGAGAATCCTTTGACTGCTGCTGCTGTTGAAGATGCTCAGTCTGGCAAGACTCCTGTAAGCTGGAACTTCACTATGATGCCATCTGACAACTGGAAGAACGATCTTGGCTCCGCTTTGCTTGAGTATGCTCAGGGCACTGGCAAGTGGGATAAGGTTAAGAGCGCCTTCGTTGACAATTGGGCTAAGGAAGTTGCTCAGGCTCACGAAGATCAGGATTAATCCAAAGAATTGGGTTAAAACTGGCTCATTAAATTCATAATTTAATATATGTCATTTTTGTAATTGCATTAGCACAGTGCATTAGTGACAAGTAAAAGAGCTTCAAGCCTAATGGTTTGAAGCTCTTTTTTAGTGTAAAGATAGTTGATAGTTGTTAGTCGATAGTCGTTAGTCGATAGTCGTTAGTCGATAGTCGTTAGTCGATAGTCGTTAGTCGATAGTCGTTAGTCGATAGTTGTTAGTCGATAGTCGATAGCAACTAGCTATTTTCAATCTGACTTGTGCTAGATCTAACTATAAGCTGTGCAGGAATGGTAATGTATCTGCAGATTTTGCTTAAGTAATCGCCATTAATCAAAGACAAAGTCATTTTGGCTAGGCTTTTTGCCATCTCAACAGGGTCTTGACGAATTGTTGTTAGCCCCGTTTCTCTTGCGTAGAAACTATCGTCAAAACCAATAATCGAAACGTCTCCAGGAGTACTGTAGCCGCTTCTAGAAAGCTGGAACATAAGCGGAATTGCTATTGCATCTTCTTGGCAGGCGATTGCCGTTGGAACGTTTGTATTGCTTAAAAGCGAAGAAACGATTGAGCTTATGCGATCCGCGCCTTCGGGTGCTGCGATTTCTATAGGAGTAATGCCATTAATTTTGCATTCGTCAATAAAAGAATGGTAGCGCTGCAAAACACTAAAATGCAGGGAAATATCGCGGTTTGTGCGAATGTAGGCAATGTTTTTATGGCCTAAACCAATAAGATGACGTGCCATAAGCCTAGCGCCTTGATCGTCATCTATGTTAATAGTTGCGTCAAAGTTGCAATCCAAAGGATTCACGCAATTTATTCCCAAAACTGGCACGCCAGTGGCCTTTAGAGAATCAACTTCCTCCTTGTTTACGTCGAATGAGCAAACAATTACAGCATCTGCATTTCTGCGCGTAGGAAGCATGTTAAAGAATTCCGCACGCTCTTCACTACTAGATATTTGGAAGACTGAAAGATCGTAGCCAGCTGGGTGAAGAACTTGATTTAGGCCTTGCATAATAGACGCAGTAAACCATAGTCGCATGCTGCCGCTAATAAGAAGCGCAACTCTTAGTGTTCTTCCAGATTTTAAAGCAGCCGCAGAACGCGATATTGAAAAGTTTAGTTTTTCGGCAATAGTCAACACTTTGTTGCGGGTTGCTGCAGAAACTAGGTCTGGGCGCGTAAACGAGCGTGAAACAGTAGATACTGATACGTGCGCTTGGTTGGCAACGTCTTGAATATTAGCCGGCATGTGAACTCCTTTATTCGCACAGCAAAATATCTCGTCAATATCTTCATTAATATTACTAAAATATGTACAAAGTTAGTGTACAAGCGGTGTAGCATACGCGACTTGCGCCTGCTCAATTTGCATTTATTACACAAACGTTTGCAATACGAACAATAATAGCAGATTTTGCCGTAAAATCGCCAAAAATTAGGATTTTTTTCACATTTTATTTTTAGTATATTTTGCTGCGACATGCAAAAAAATGACAACGTTTGACATTGCTGTTGCATGTAGTAATATAAAAGTATTGGTTCGGGCGCGCTTGCTCGCTCGGCGTCGTACTCAAGGAGGAGAAAGTGACGAATCATGATTAATATGAGTGGAAAGGCAATACGCAAGTGGTGGGCGTTATTTGCTCTGCCAACGTTTGCCGCTTTTGTAATTGGCTTTTTAGTGCCATTTGTAATGGGCGTGTATCTTAGCTTTACTAAGTTCCACACTGTTACCGACGGAAAGTTTGTTGGAATACGCAATTATCGCAAGGCTTTGCGCGACCCACACTTCCTTCATTCGTTAGTATTTACAACGGCTTTTACGATTGTAACAACAATTGTTATTAATGTTATTGCATTCGCAATTGCTTACATGCTTACAAAAAAGTTTAAAGGATCCAACCTGTTCCGCACAGTGTTCTTTATGCCAAATTTGATTGGCGGCATTGTTTTGGGCTACGTTTGGCAGGTAGTGCTTAATGGCATCTTGGGTTATTTTGGCCGCGCTATTACTTATTCTGCAACGTACGGATTCTGGGGCATGGTTCTTTTGATATGCTGGCAGCAAATCGGCTATATGATGATTATTTACATTGCAGGTTTGCAGGCGCTTCCAGGAGACGTTATTGAGGCTGCTGCTGTTGACGGCGCAAGCCCAGCTCAAACGCTGTTTAAGATTACGATTCCGCTTATGATGCCTTCTATTACGGTTTGCACGTTCTTAACGGTTACAAACGGATTCAAGCTATTCGATCAGAACTTGGCATTGACTAATGGTGCTCCTTCTAGAAAGTCGGAGATGCTTGCGTTGAACATCTTTAACACGTTCTATGGAAGGATTAACGGCGAAGGTGTTGGCCAGGCAAAGGCAGTTATATTCTTCATCATTGTGGCTGTTATTGCCTTGGTTCAGAACAAGTTGGCAACATCTAAGGAGGTGGCAGCATGAACGAGAAGACTAAGCATCCTGCGCTTTGGACCACGCTTTTTGCTGTGGTGAGTTTGCTGTGGATTTTCCCAATCGCGATAGTGTTTATAAACTCCTTTAAGTCAAAGGTGTATATTGCTAGCGAGCCATTTTCGCTTACTCCAAAGTCGTTTATTGGTTTTGACAACTACGTTCTTGGCATTAATCGCACCAACTTGCTTATGAGCTTCTGGTGGACGATTGTGGTAACAGTTGGCGCCGTAATTTTGATTCTGCTTTGCACTTCTATGTGCGCTTGGTGGATTGTGCGCGTAAATAACTGGGCTGCAAAACTTCTTTACGTGTTGTTCTTGTTCAACATGATTGTGCCATTCCAAATGGTTATGTTCACGCTTTCCAACATCACTACAAAGCTTGGATTGAATACCCCTTGGGGATTGTGGATTATCTACCTTGGATTTGGTGCAGGTTTGGCTGTGTTTATTTTCACTGGTGTTGTAAAGGGCATTCCTCAAGAGTTGGAAGAGTCTGCAATGATTGATGGCGCTTCTGTGCCACGCATATTCTTCCAGATTATTGTTCCGATTATGAGGCCAGCGATTATATCCGTTTCTATCTTGCAAACAATGTGGATTTGGAACGACTTCCTTCTTCCTTACCTCACTTTGGATTTGAACAAGTACAAGACGGTTTCTATTGCAGTTCAATATTTGAAGGGCGGCTATGGTTCCGTTGAAATGGGTGCCATGATGGGCTGCTTGGTTATGGCAATTGTTCCAATCATAGTCTTCTACCTAATCTGCCAGAAGTACATTATTAAAGGTGTTATGGCTGGTGCGGTAAAGGGCTGAGATTTTTTCTCCTTCGAATCTCGGCATCTAGCGATGGTGGTTGCACGCGTCTGCAGCCACCATCATTTATATTTAATCATTTATATTTATAGTGTATTGTTGGTTAAGTTTGCGTTTAAATGCGCACATTAGGCAGGAGTGGTTGTAATGATTTCTTTTGGAAGCCCTGATTCAAAGTTTGCACAAGGAATGGAATCGTTTGCAGATGCGGTCTGGCTTACTGTTTTAATGATTATTACAAGTATTCCGCTTATAACAATTGGTGCTTCTATTACAGCCGCTCACGAAACTGCCAGAAGAATTGAGCGTGGCGAGGCGCATACAACAGCAATCTACTTTAAGTCTTTTAAGAATAATTTTGTTAAGGCCACCATTATTTGGGCTATTTTAGGGCCACTTTTAGCGCTGATTGTGTGGTCTTGGATTTTCTTGCAACTCACTCCGCTTTTAATAATAAAGTTTGCGATTAGCATTTTGTGGATTATTGTTGCGCAGTGGGTTTTTGCTCTGCAAGCGCGTTTTGAAAACTCGATTGGCAGAACTTTTATTAACTCGCTGATTTTTGGTGTGAGCTATGCGGCAACTACTTTTATGATGTTTTTGCTTGATTGCGTGTTCTTTGCGCTTGTTTATCTTTCGCTAAAGTATTTTTTGCAGGGATTGCCGCTGCTGATTTTGCTTGGATGGGGATCTTTGATTATGCTTCACACGCCGCTTCTAGAGCGCGTGTTTGCTAAGTATGTTGCGGCTAACCGCGATTAGTCAAAGCATACATGAAAGTGGGCTAAGCGTCTAATATGTAGCGTCTAATATGTTAGTGAGGCGAGCATCGCCATAGACGCTCGCCTCACTCAGGACATCAAAAGCGTGGTGCGTAAAATGGTGTCTACAAGCCATCCTACGCACCACGCGGAGAGGGAAGAAGTTACTTGCATGAGCAACTTTATGTATTACTAGTATACCTCTAATTGCTCTATTTGCAAAGCTTTTTTAACCTTTCTTTTTACTTTTTTGATGGTAATTTTACTGTTGTTTTGGGTTATTGGTTAAATTTTTTCACCATTCATGATTTTGGCCATGGAAAGCACTCGTGGAGACTTAAAAACATCGCCCGTGTGAACAACATTTCCATCTTTGTCTGCAAGAGGAATACGCCAATTTGGATACTCCGTACTGGTTCCAGGCTGATTCTGCGAACGCTTCTCTCCAACAGCGTCTACAAGTGCCACTTGCAAAAGCAAAGATGGGGAAGTGCGCATAATCGCATGCATGGCTTCTACGATTTCTTGCACGTGATCTTCCACATGTTCGGCCGCATCCTTGCTAATCCAGCCGCCGTCCAAAAGCATCTTCATCATGGCGTCTCGCTCAGCGCTAGCAGCCTTTTGGAAGCTTTCTACAGAATCGGTAAGCAGGTGCAGCTCTTCGCGAATCTTAACGTGTTCAAACTCAAGGTAGCCTGCAGTAGGAGGCATATCGTGAGTAGTAACAGAAGCCAAAGCGTATTCGCGGTAGGTAGAAGGATTTGCAAATATGATTTCCTTCTTTCCAGCCTTCTTAGCGGCCTTTTCGGCTTCATCATTGTGTGTAAACCATTCAACAACCGTTCCAAGAATGCCGTGAGAAGCAAGAACTTTAGAAACGTACGCTGGAACAGTGCCAAGGTCTTCGCCAATCACCAATCCGCCTGCGCGAGTGGCCTCAATGCTAAGAACCGCAAGCATGGCGTCAACATTGTAGTAAACGTATGCGCCGTTCTTTGCGCCCTGGCCGCGTGGAATCCACCAAAGGCGGAAAAGTCCAAGCACGTGGTCAATGCGAACCGCGCCAGCGTGCAAGAACACGTTGTGAACCATGTCTCGGTAGGCAATGTAGCCAGTTTCGTCTAAGTAATTAGGGTCAAATGGAGGCTGGCCCCAATCCTGGCCCTGCTGGTTGTAGAAGTCTGGAGGAGCGCCAACGCTAACGCCATTAGCAAAGCGCTCTGGGCTCCACCACACGTCTGCGCCGTATCCGTGCACGCCAACTGCCATGTCTTGCATAAGGCCAATCGCCATTCCAGCGGCCTTGGCCTCGGCGTGTGCTGCTGCAACCTGCTCGTCTGCAATCCACTGAAGCCAGCGGTGGAATTCAAGCAAATCGGCGTGTTCGCTTCTAAGTGTGTCAATCTGAGGAGTGCCCTTGCCTGTGGTTTCAAACCAAAGATTATCTCCCCAAGGCGCGCCCCAAACCTCAAAGGCCACGCACCAGGTGGCAAAAGCATCTAAATCTGCGCCAGAACGAGCCTTAAAGTCTGCGAATTCCTGCTCGCGTTCTGCGCTTCTAGGCTGCTTAAAAATAAGCCTTAATGCTGGAAGTTTTGCGTTCCACGCAGCGTTAATATCCATTGGATTTGGATTGTTATTAAGCGCTTCTACGCCCGCGTGCAAAATTTCCACCTCTTTGCGCTGGCTTTCGCTAAGCTGCGCGTACTCTGGAATATCTTGTGGACGAATGTATGTAACGTTTAAGAACCTGCGTGATTCTGGCAAGTAAGGCGAAGGCTCCAAAGGTGCAACTGGAGCACACGCATGAATCGGGTTTATAAGCATAAAGTCGGCTTTGCCAATGCTTCCAGCGTCTTTAAGCAGCCTGCGCAAATCGCCATAATCACCAACGCCCCAAGATTCCTTTGAGCGCACGGAGTAAAGCTGAGTCATGTAGCCCCAACGATGGCGTTCCTTAACGCTTTGTGGAAGTGGGATTTTTGCTGGCGCGCAAATCAAAGTTGACTGCGCATGAGCAACGGTTTTGCCATTTTTATCTTCTACTTTTGCAAGAAGAGTGTGGTATCCCATTGGCAAGTCTTGTGGAAGTTCAAGAGTTAATCCGTCTTCCTTGCTGTTTTCAAATCTGTTTAGAGGCTCTTCGTATTGCGACCCATCTTCTAGCGTAAGCGTTATGTGAATTTTTTCTGGGCTGCTTGTGGCTTCTTCAGCGTGAATAGGAACAATCGTTTTTGTGCCGCTAAAGCACACCACGGTTGGTGGCAACAGCTCGCTATTGCGCTTTTCTTGAACGCTTTTTAGCGAATTTTCAATGTTTTCGCTTGTTTTTGCAGGGTAGCCCAGGGCGTCTAGAACGCCTACAAGCGCTTCGTCCGTAATCTCTGTGTAGTCGCCTAGTTGGTCTATGTAGAAAGTTGCGACTCCGCATGCTTTTGCAAGTTTAATTAGTGGGCGAGCAAGTCTTTCTGCGCTTTCTTCTACGGGCACAGGCGTGGCAGCCTTTGTTTTGCCATTGTCTGTTGTGCTCATGATGCTCCTTTGTTAATCGTGGCACGTGTACGAGCATCGAATTTGTTGCAAACGATGCTAAAAAGTGCGGGCTCTCAACACATCGCTGGATTGAGGCACGCTCTAAGCAACAATTATATTAAGTATTGACATCGTTTGCAATATTGGCGATTTTAGGCGATTTTAGGCGATTTTAGTGAGAATAAGCAAAAACCGCAGAAGGTTAAATGCCAACTGCGGTTTTATTTGCAATATTTAAAACGACTACTTGCGGCGGATTCGCATAAAGTGCCAACCAGCGCCGATTGCGCCGATTCCAGCAATTATGCTTCCTGCAACAGCTGCGATTAGCGTTGTGTTGTTGCCAGCGGCCTGCGCGCCGTTGTTTGCGGCAGATGCCTGAGCGCTTTTATCGCTGCTCTTGGAATCTTCGTTATTTGACTCTTCGTTTTTGTTGCTCTTGGAGTCTGCGGAATCCGACTGGCTTTCGGAGCTGGCGGAATCAGAAGAATCTGCGCTCTTTGCGGAGTCTGCGGAATCCTTTGCATTGCTGTTTTTGGCTGTGCTCTTGGAGTCTGCGCTCTTTGCGGCGCCTGCAGCGGCGCTTGCAGAAGAGGAAGAAGAGGAAGAAGACGTGGCGGATGCAGAAGAGGCAGAAGCGTTGCCTGCATTGCTTGCAGTGGTGCTTGCAGCAGTCTGATTTGCTTGTGCTTTCTGTGCGCCTGCAGAGGCCTTATTTGCTGCAGGAACTACTGCAGGGGCAGATTCGCCAGCAGCCTGAGTGCCCAACTTTTCTAAGGCCTGGGCATCTAGAATGCCGTTCTCGTACGCTTTGCCAGCTGCAGCGTAGTGGCTATTTGTGCGTGAGTTGCTGCCAGATTCTTTGGCTGCAGGAGCTTCTACCTGTGGGGCAGCCTGTGGCTGTTCTTGCTGTGCATCGTCGCGATCTTGATCCTGCTGCTGTGGTTCTGGATTAGCTGGGGCTGGCACATAGTTTTGATTCTGCTGCTTTACCTTTAGTGCATTTTCGCCCTTTTCAAGAGAAGCTGCAAGCTTATTTAAAGCACTACTTAGCTTAGTTTTTGCTTCTTCAATCTCTGAGCCGTATTGATTAATTGATTTGTTATCTTGCTCAATAACTCCATTTGCGTTAGTTAGCTGACCGTTAACTTTCTCTTTCTTAGATTCATCATTTAAAGACTCTAAAGACTTATTTATTCTATCTTTAATCGTTGCTATTTTGTTTTTTAGTTCATCGAATTTATTCTTTGCTTTACCAAAATCAGATTTTACGCTTTCGATTTCTTTTTGAGCTTCTTTTACTTTAGTTTCAGCTTCTTTTACAGCGTTTATAGCAGATTGAATCTTTTCTTTAGTTTCATTTTCTGCAGTATCAACTTCTGTTGAAGCTGTTCTGGCTGCATCGTCAGCCGTATTTGCGTTTTGCTTTGCTTTTGCTAATTTATCTTTAAAACCATCCGAGATAATAGGATTATTCTGAAGATTTTGTATTTCAGATATAATCTCTTGCACATCTTTATCTACTTGTGCTGCTGCATCAGATCCGGAGTTATCTTGATTAGTTTTACCTCCTGCACTATCTGCATTGTTTTTCGGGTCTACAGCAACAGGTTCACTTACGCGGTCAAAGCCTTCGCTGGTTTGCTCGCCAACAGAATCTGGCGCTGTAGCAGAAACAACGGTGGTTTCTGGCGTCAAGGTTGTAGCGGGATCTGTGGATGCATTTGCAATTCCAATACTTCCAATAAGTACCAAAGAGCTAGCTCCCAAAGAGATGGCGGCTGCAATCTTAGCGTTCATATTTACCTCATTCTTCAAATCATTTAGGTTTGGGGGGGTGGGGATATTTGTTTAATTATCAAGTTGTAAGATCAAAGCGCTAACTGTTTATTATGTTGCGTCTCTGTCTTGTTGCTGAACTTTCTCCTCTCCACCATCGCGAACATACGCAAGGGGGGTATAAAGTCTAAAAATGATTCTAGCAGAACAGCAGGAATAATTCGCTCACTTTGGCAATTTATAAGGAACAATTAAGGAAATTACAAGGTTTTGCCTTTAAAAAATAATCCCGACTTTGTTTCCAAATCACAAGAATAAGGGAACAAAATCGGGATAAAATGCGATTCGCGCACTCAAAAAATTCGAGCGATTAAAACTCGAGCAATTAAAACTCGCGCGATTAAGCGCGCTTGTTGCTTAACACAACAAAAGTACGCGGCGGAATGTGAATCGCTCGCTGAGCGCCGTTATCGTCGCAAAGCATTGCCGCGCGGCTACCAGAGTCGTGCCCCGTCCACTTATCAAAGTACTCGCTGGAATCCAACACACAGCGCCACGGTCTTGCAGATTTAGCAGGCAAATCAACCGTTGCAGACGCATCTTTCATAGGATTTGCGCATACAATCAAGTCGCTTCCAATTTGCTCTGCAAGAATGGAGTTATCGGATGCCGTAAGGCGAGTGTGCTGAGCATCGTAGAAATCAGCGTTCTTAGCGCGAAGTTTTATAAGTGCGCTATACCAGTCCACAAGTGGCTGGAATCGCTTAGCTCTAGACCAATCAAGCTGGTTCATAGCAACTCCGCGATTATAGGAGTTATCGCAGCCGTGCTTTGTGCGGCCAAACTCTTCACCGCCAAGCATAAATGGCATTCCAGCGGAGCACAAAATTATGCCAGCGCTAAGAATGTTTGCGCTGAAGATGTCTGCAACACTGTTTGGATCACTTGCGTCAAAATCGCAGCTAGACGCGTTGTCGCGCATAGAAATGCACAGCTTATCCCACAAAGTCAAATCGTCGTGAGCAGAAACATATTGCACAATTTGGCCAACACTCTTGCCAGCACAAGGCATGCCACGCCAGCCGTTAAACGCGTTTCGCACAGGATCCGCCGTCCAAAACTCGTTGCCGTTTACATAGCCGCGGTCGTGATGATCCATAACGTTGCCCTTAAGCGTGTCTCTAGACTCGTCACTAAACCAGCCGATTCTAGAATCAAGGAAGCCGCGCCCAGCTTTATCTCCCATAGGGCAGTCATCACCAACAGCTGCAGCACCCGCGCCCCACGGCTCGCCATACATAAGAATATCTTTGCCGCCATCAAGCTTATCTAGTTCTGCGCGAATCATGTTCAAAGTTTGCGCATCCGCTAAGCCCATAAGGTCAAACCTAAAACCATCCACATGGTAGCAGCGCGCCCAATGCAAAATAGACTCAATCATAAAACGCCTAAACATTGGGTGATCGGAAGCCATTTCGTTTCCACAGCCCGATCCGTTTGCAAATCCGCCATCTTCTTTACGCCTGCAGAAGTATCCAGGAGCAACGCTTTCAAACGCGTTCGACGCGGCTTCAAACATGTGATTATAAACAACATCCATCACTACGCGCATGCCATTCTTGTGCAAAGCGCCAATCATTGCCTTGCACTCGCGGATTCTTACCGTGCCGTCGTACGGGTTGCTGGAGTATGCGCCTTCTGGCACGTTGTACGCGTGCGGATCGTAGCCCCAATTGTAAAGCGAATCAACGCTTTCGCCATCTTTGCGCGCTGCATCAATCGCAACCTCGTCCACAGTTGCAAAATCGTAGATTGGCATTAGTTGAACGTGAGTTACGCCAAGTTTTTTAAGATAGTCAATTCCAGTAGGGAAGTTGCTATCTGCATCTAAAGTCGTATGCGAATCTGTAAAAGCAAGATACTGACCGCGGTGCTCTGGCTTAAATCCGCCATTTTCATTGCTGCTAAAGTCTTCAACGTGCATTTCCCACACAACAGTTGCATGGCGCACAAATTCTGGCGATTTATCTTTGTGCCAGCCTGCAGGAGACACGCGATCTTCGTCAATAACAAGGCTGCGCTCGCCATTTACGCCGCTAGCCACGCCCCATGGGTCGCTTGTTCGATTTACTGTTCCGTCTGCAAAAGTAACAAGAAAGTCGTAGTAAACGCCATCTAGCCTCTGCAATATTGACGTTCTCCATGCTCCGTCGCGCAATGGCTTTAAATCGCGTGTTTTAAACGGTTCGCTGTTGTTTCCTGTTTCAAAAAGTCGCAGTGTTACGCATGATGCTGTTGGCGCCCAAAGCGTAAATGTGGTCGATTTTTCGTTAAGTGAGAATCCGAGCTGACCCGAATAAACTGGCCATTGTGTTGAAGATGGGAACGTCATGAATATATCCTTTTATATTTTTTAAAGTATTGAGCAGAAAATGAAGGCCGAAACGCTTTTAACGTTCGGCCCCCATTTTTCAAACCCCACAATTGCTGCAGAGTTTACTATCCCTTAACAGAGCCAGACATCGACTCTTCGTAGAATCGTTGCATGACAATGAACAGGATTGCGATTGGAATGGAAACGCACACAGCTCCAGCGGAGAATCGTGCGAACCAGTGATTAATGTATTCTCTCTGCAACATTTGGTACAAGCCCAAAGCCACAGTGTAATTATCTTGGGTACGAGCAATCGTCTTAACAAGAACGAAGTCGAGCCATGGACCCAAGAAGCTAACAATAGCCTGGAACACAATCATAGGCTTGCAGATTGGAAGAATAATCTTATAGAATACTTGCCAAGTTGTGCAGCCATCCAAGTAGGCCGCCTCGTCCAAAGACTTTGGAATCGTATCCATATAACCCTTCATAACGTAGAAGCCCATGCCGCTACCAGCAGAGTATACGATAATCAGGGAGATAAGAACAACAGAGCCATTCGTCAATCCAAAAGCCTTCAAAATGAAGTAGATAGCAATAACTGCCATGATGCCTGGGAACATGCCAAGAATCAAAGCAATGTTCATAAATGTCTTACGACCGCGGAAACGCAAGCGAGACATGCAGAACGCTACTACAAGCACGAAGAACAGAGAGATAATGCACACGAAAATAGACACAATCAAGGTGTTTAAGAACATGCGTGGGAAGTCAAGAACTTCTCGCTCAGTAAACAGCTGAATGTAGTTGTTAAACGTGTACTTAGTTGGGAAGAACGTTGTCTGGTATGGAGCGGTGTTTTGGTTAAAGCTTTCCAAGAACACCCATACGATTGGCGCGAGCCAAATAATAGACATAATAATCAGGAAGATATGAGTGATGATATCTCCGATTATGCGGCGCACGCGCTGATCGCGCCAGAATGGAACGCTGCGTGTACTATGCACAGTTTGTTCGCTTTGCATAAGATCCTTCTTATTACTCACCGGAATCCCTCCTCATTCTTGTAGGAGCCAGAGTTGCGGTATGTTATCAAAGCAACAATCGCAAGCACAATGAATGTCATAATGCCGATTACCGCGCCCATGCTGTAGTTATCTTTATCAACCGTAAGCTTGTACAGCCAGGTGATGAGCAAATCAGTCTTACCTGCCGAAGAGCCGATTGGTGTTGGCTCGCCGCCAGACAAGAGGTAAATAACGTTGAAGTTGTTAACATTGCCAGTGAACGTTGTAATTAAGTATGGAGTCATAACAAAGAAGATGTATGGCATAGTAACGTTCATAAAGCGCTGCCACCAGCTTGCACCGTCGAGTTCTGCTGCTTCGTAAAGTTCTGCTGGAACATTCTGCAAAATACCAGTGATTTGCATGATTGTGTAAGGAATACCAACCCAAAGGTTGATGAGAATAACGGTAACCCTTGCCCAAGTAGCATCCTGGAAGAATGGCAGTGGAGAATGAATCCAGCCAGAAGAGATAAGAAGGCGGTTAATGGCGCCATCTCTTTGAAGCATGCTGTGCATAACAAGCAAAGACACAAACTGTGGAACTGCGATTGTAAGAGAGAAGCAGATGCGCCACAAGCTCTTAAGGCGGGTAGTGCGTCTGTTAATAATCATTGCCATAAACATGCCAAAGAAGAAGTTCAAGAACGTAGCGAAGAAGGCCCAAACAAGGGTCCAAATCAAAACATCGAAGAAGATTCCAGCATTAATGGTTCCAGTTGTGTTTCCAAGAATCTTAACAAAGTTGTCTAAACCAACCCAGTGGAAAAGAAGTGTGTGGTCACGGTCGTAGTTTGTAAATGCCATTGAAATCATGAATGCTAATGGCAATACCGTAAACAGAACAATTCCAGCGGTTGGAAGAGTCATAAAACCAACGTGCGCGTGGCGGTCGAGCAAAGATTCAACATCTTTAACAAAGGTGATAGGCTTTTCTCCGCGCTTTACAAAGGATTGAGCCTTGTATGCGCTGCGCAAAGATAAAGTAGCCAAATAAACTAAAACAATAATTGCTGCAATGCTCATAACGCCATACAGCAAAATCTCAACAGAATTATCTCCAGCAACGTAGTGCCAGAAGCCGTTAATCTTTACTCTGCCTTGCTTTCTAGTGCCGAGCGTACCGAATTTTGGCAGATATTCCGCGCCAGTTGTGGCCAAGAAGGCAAGAACTCCAGCCTCGCATAAAAGAAATACGAGACCTTTCACGTACTGTTTGCGAACGAAGTTACCAAAACCAAAGATAATTATCGAAACCCAAGACAGTGCGTCTGCGTGCTTTGCAGCCTCCTGTAATGAGTATTGCGAAGGAGCCACAAATTCATCGGCAGAAGGTGCCTTCTTTCGCTTCCCTCGCTTGGTGGATGTCGTGCCAGTCATGACATGCCTTTCCGTAAAATTGTGGGGCTTATACAAGCAAAGAACGCCCCGCCCCGATTTACTATTCTTAGGGGAGCGGGGCGTCCTTGCCGTGTTTTTCTAAACAAGAATTTGAGTTTAGAAAATAGTTTGTAAGTTAGTACTTAGTGCTAATACTTACTGATTTCGCTACTTCTTAAGAGCTTCCTCAAAGCCCTTCTGGAAGTCTGCAATCTTTGCAGCGGCGTTACCGTCGTTGACTTCCTTGTTGGCCAATGCAGTGCCGAAGGTCTTCATTGGATCCCAGAAGGCACCCATTTCTGGAACGGTTGGCTGCAAAACAGAGGTGTTAGCAATGGTGTTCATCTGAGCAACAGCGGCTGGGTTATCCTTAACAAGATCGCTCAAAGCCTTAGCAACTGGGATGTCGCCGTGAAGCTTGTACATCTGCTCCTGGGATTCCTTAGAACCGAGGAATGCAGCGAACTTAGCAGCCATCTCTGGAGCCTTGGAGTTAGGGTTGTAAGCAACAGCCTTAGAGCCAGCGAAGGACTTCATCTGGTGCTCGCCGTCTTCGGACTTAAACTTTGGAAGCTGAGCAGCAGCGTAGTTGTCGCCCAAAGCCTTCTTTACGTCGCCAGCATCCCAAGAGCCAGAGAAGTAAGCGTCAACAGTGTGGTTCTTAATGCCAGACAAGCCAGCGCCGTCGCCATCCATTACAAAGTTCTTGTTCTGAATGAGCTTTGCAACATACTTAGTGATTTCGGCAGCCTTATCACCAATCTTGATGCCGGCCTTGCCGTCGTTGCTCTTCTCGCCGAAGAGGGTCATGTTGCCATCAAGGTAGAAGCCTGGAAGGTACCAAGCGTTGCTAATATCGAAAGCAACCTTGCCCTTTTCGAGCATCTTATCGAGGGACTTAACGTCTTCGTCGGTGAACTTGGACTTATCGTAGTACATGAACCAAGTGTTGCCCATGTATGGAACGCCATAAAGCTTGCCGTCCTGAGCGGTTACAGACTGGATGATGGTCTCATCGTTGTCTTCCTTAACCTGCTTGGCAGCGTCATCGCTCAACTCGCCAATTGCGTTTGCCTTTACCAAGTCGCCGAGCTGATCGTTAGGGAACAGGTAAACATCGGCAGCGGCCTTAGCGTCTTGCTTAACTGTCTTAGCAGCATCTGGTGGTGCAACAACAGCGTTCTTAAAAGTAACTTCTGGGTGATCCTTCTGGAAGGCTTTCTCCATAGCTTGAATCCAGCCGCCAGCCTTCTGATCTTCGGAAGAAGACCATACGGTGAGCTTTACTGGGTTTGACTTGCTGCTGGAGCCAGCATTGGTGCTAGAACCGCATGCGGCGAATCCAAACATAGTGGCGATTGCGAGGCCTGCGCCCAGCACTTTCTTCATATTCGTCATCCTTGACCTCCTATATCATGCCAGCTTGGCATGTTCTTTGGTGGCATAGTAACAAATTTCATGTGGCGCAACTTCGACGTTTCTCTGCGTTTTTGCAGCGTCACATTTGTTGTTGAAATCTGTTTATAAGCAATGTGTAGTATACACGTATACATTGTAGTTTGCAAATCATGTTGCATACTATTAGAAAAATTTCCGGCAAAACTGATTGCTGTTGATAAAAAGTTGTATTTTATTTTGTAAATCAGTAAATTTATCGGAATTTTATCATTGATTGGTTGCGCTTTGACCTGCCTTCGCGCCTGTGTTTGTTTCTTTTTGCCCGTGTTTGTTTACGTTTTGGGTCAAATTGGGAACAAATGCGGGAACACTTGCCCGTGTTTGTTTCTTTTTGCCCGTGTTTGTTCCCATTTTTGGTGTTTTGGGGAACAAATGCGGGAAAGTGAATAGTAAAATAGGATTAGACAAGTCACGACGAAAGATAAGTCAAAATAAAAGACAAGATAAGACAAAAGACAAGACAAGTCACGCCAACAAAATGAGGGAAATATGCAAAACGAACATGCACAATGGCTGCGCGACGCCGTATTCTACGAAATCTACCCACAAAGCTTCTACGATTCAAACGGCGACGGAATCGGCGACATTCCAGGCATAATCGAAAAGCTTGACTACGTAAAGTCGCTTGGCTGCAACGCAATCTGGTTAAATCCTTGCTACGATTCGCCATTTAAAGACGCGGGTTACGACGTTCGCGACTACAAAAAGGTGGCAGCGCGCTACGGCACAAACGAGGATTTGCAGCGTCTTTTTAGCGAGGCGCACAATCGCGGAATGCACATTCTGCTAGACCTTGTTCCAGGGCACACAAGCGAGGAGCATGAGTGGTTTAAGCAAAGCTCGCGCGCGCAAGAAAACGAGTTTAGCAAGCGATATATATGGACAGACAGCGCGTTTAGTGGCTATTCCATGCCGTTTATTGGCGGCGAAAGTGAGCGAGATGCCACGTATATTCTTAACTTCTTTAAGTGCCAGCCAGCGTTAAATTACGGTTTTGCGCATAGGGATTGCGCGTGGCAATCCGCGCCAGATTCCACGGAGGCTGCACAAACGCGTGCCGCAATGGTTGATGTTATGCGATTCTGGCTTGCACTCGGTGCGGATGGATTCCGCGTAGATATGGCGGATTCGCTTGTAAAAAACGACGACAACAATGGCCCGGGAAGTCTTGGCAAAGACAACACGATTCGCGCATGGCAAGAAATGCTGGGTGCTGTAAAAGCCGAGTATCCGCAGGCTGCTTTCGTTTCGGAGTGGGGCAGGCCGCGTCAGGCGCTGGCTGCTGGGTTCGACATGGACTTCTATTTGAATTGGCGCTGGGATGGGCAGCCAAACGGTTATGCGCGCTTGGCTAGAGATGTGGATAATGCGCTAGATAGCAATCCCGAGCACGATCACAGCTACTTTAACGCGCGCGGCGGCGGCAGTATTTGCCCATTTTTAGACGATTATTGCCCGCAGTATGAGGCCACTTGCAACGAGGGCTACTTTAGCTTTATAACGTGCAATCACGATACTCCGCGCCTTGCTCCGCGATTAAGCGAGCGCGAAAGGCGGATTGCGTTTGGCATGATTCTTACAATGCCAGGCGTGCCGTTTGTGTATTACGGCGACGAAATCGGCATGAAATACCGCGACATTCCTACAAAAGAGGGCGGTTATGCGCGCACGGGCACGCGCACGCCAATGCAGTGGGATGATTCTAAGAATTTTGGATTCTCCACGGCCGCAAAGTCGAAGTTGTATTTGCCTGTTGAGGCGCGCGCGGATGGAAGGACTTGCGCAAACTCGCGTAAGCAGGCCGTGCAAAGTGGCGAGATTCCAACGGTTTTGGGTCAGGAGCAGAATGGTGATTCGCTGCTTAACTGGGTGCGCGCGCTGATTTCTTTGCGTCACGAATGCGCGGCGTTGCATGCGGATGCCACTTGGCGAGTGTTGCACGCGCCTGTGGATGGTCGCAGTTTTGCGTACGAGCGATGCGCGGCTGGATCGAATGGGTCGGCTGGCGCGGATGGCGAATCTTCTACAGAACGAATCATTGTGGTTATGAATCCTGGATTAAACGAGGAGACGATTGCGCTTAGCGCGCTTGCAGGGCTTACGCCAGAGGCGATTTTGCAGCCGCGGATTTCGATTGGAGCGGTTGCTTGCGATTCTTCCGCGCTTAAACTCGGCGCGCAGTCCTTTGCCGTGTTTGTTTTGTAATCCGTTTCATCGTTTGGCGTTGCGCGAACGATATTTCCGCTTTTTGTTGTTGATTTTGCCGTTTTGAACAACATTTTCGGGAAAAATCTCCCGAGTTTGTTTACGAAATGGGTCAAAAAGGGAACAAACGCGGGTAAAAGGGAACAAACGCGGGGAAGTGTGCCCGAGTTTGTTTACGAAATGGGTCAAAATGGGAACAAACGCGGGCAAAAGGGAACAAACGCGGGATAAAAGAAAAAGCGCACTGCAGAGATTTAAGCCTGGGTTTGATACAATTGCAATGATTATGCAATGACAGCAAAAGCTATACGCACTTAACGCCACGCTGCGAGCAAGAGGTGAATTATGGACGCGCTAAAACCAAAGATCCGCGCAGACAAGAACATAAAAATGGGGATTACGCTCAGAAAGTTCAAGCTGCTCGGCGCTGTAATGATGATGCTCAGCGCGTTTGGCACAACCGTGATTCCGCACCTTTTTGGCGGTCTTTCCAACTCCAACATGTGGAGCCTCACCGCCGCCGTAGTGTGCGAAGTTATAAGCTGGTCGGCTCTGCCGTGGTACGCGTGGCTGCTCGTTCGCGGATATCAAAACACGCATAACCTAAACCTTTACACGCTTCGGCTGCTTGTGCTGGCGCTTATTTGCGAGGTTCCGTACGACTTTACAACCTTTGGTTGCGCTTTCGACATGCGCTCGCAAAACCCAGTGTTTGGGCTTGTTATTGCGCTTTTTGTGCTTTCGGGAATCGACATGGTTCGTGCGCGTTTTAAGGGCGCGCAAAAAGTGGCGTCAATCGCAGTGATCCTGGTTGCAGGAATATTGTGGAATCTTTTCGGCAAAGTCGGCTTTAGGCAGAATATTTTTTGGGGCGGAGCTTTACTTTTAGGATTTGTGCTGATTTTTAGGTTCCTAGAAAACCACGAGATTCGCATGGAACTGATTGCAGGCGCTTTCGGCGCTATGTCGCTTTTGGCGCCAGGTGTTGGCGTGGCTGTGCTGCACTATCGCAGTCCGTATGGCGACGGCCCTAAGCAAACTAAGCAATTCCGCTGGCTTATGTATGCGTGGTATCCGCTTATGCTTGTAATCGCAAGCGTGTTCACGATTCTGCTTTAGGTGCTATCTTAGTATTCACGATTTTGCTTTAGGTGCAGCCGTAGATTTCCTTATAATAAGCTGCAACGGGGCTGTAATATGCCTTCTTGCCACAGGCTTGCCTTCTATAAGTGATATTGCAATATTGCCAGCCTGTTCCGCCATAATTTTAGGATTTTGACGAATCGTAGTTAGCTCTGCCTCTTTTGCATACGTGCCATTGTCAAATCCAATAATCGACAAATCTTCTGGCACTCTAATCCCCAATTTCTGCAATCTAAACAAAAATGGCATTGCTGTTGAATCCTGGTGGAAACATATTGCGGTAGGTGGATTATCTTGTGCAAAAATTTCGGAAAGTGTGGCATTTATGGGGTCATCTTTGGTGTCTATTGGCAGCACTTTCCATTGCATGCCTTCAATGTTTCTACACACATTCTCAAAGCTTGTGATTCTTCTTGACGAGCTAAAGTGGAAAGGCGAACAAAAATGCTCATACACGTATAAAAGACGCCTATGCCCTAATGTTGCTAAGTGTTGAATCGCAAGTTTTATACCGAACGAGTCGTCGATTCCGATTGATGCAGAAAGCACTTTAGAAGCTGTACAGTTTATTCCAACAATTGGCACATTTATGCGCTGTAACTGTTCTGCCTCACTGTTACTTATGTCGAATGAAGATACGATTATTGCGTCTGTGTTTGCGCGCAAAGGCAATTCTTTAAAGAAGGTTTTTCTTTGCTCAACTTCTTCTAAAAGGTAGATTACAAGGTCGTATCCATTTTTTTGTAGCACATTATTTAGGCCTTCTATAATCGCGGAGCTAAACCATTCGATTTTGCTGCTTCCGATTAGAAGCGTTATTCGGTATGACCTACCTGTTTTAAGTTCCCCAGCGGTTCTAGAAACAGTGAATTCCATCTGTTCGGCGGCGCGCATAACTTTTGCGCGAGTAGATGCTGATACTTTTTCTGGATGCGCGAATGTTCTGGAGACGGTTGCAATTGATACACCAGCCAGTGTTGCTACATCGCAAATACTAGTTTTTGACAAATCGCACCTCTTTTAAGAGTTTTAACTACACTGTTTTAACTACACTGTTTTAACTGCATTTCTTTTTAATTACCATGCTTCTAGTCATCATAAATGAAAAGGTTTACATTTTTAGACACGCCGTCTAAAGGGCGTTTATTCTTGCAAAAATCGCCTAGTATTAGGGATTTAAAATGAAAACCTTTACATTTACATTTTTAATGTTTGACCGCACCAAACATAAAGCAATATTATAAAATTACCCATCAATTTCACGAGGAAGTGGAGTAACAATGAAGATTAAAAAAATATGCATATCCTGTATAGCAGTTTTGGGCATGATTTCTACGCTTGCCGCATGTGGGAATAATGGTGCAGCAGGAGTAACCGATACAAAGAAAGACAAAGGCCTAGCTGTTATGGGTCAAGCTTTAAAGTACGACCCAAATCATTTAGTAAATCAAGGAAAGCCAATCCAGCTTGAGTATTGGAGCTGGGGAGACGCATCCACAGATCCGATTTACGACATGATTAAGGATTATCAAAAGATTTATCCAAATGTAAAGTTTAAGACTAAGAACGTTGCTTGGGATGATTATTGGACAAAGCTCCCACTTGCTCTAAAGGGAACAAAAGGCCCAGCTTTGTTTAATATTCACAATTCCAAGGATGAGCTTATTCGCCCATATGCTGCCGATTACAAGATTGACAAGGCTGCTATGGAATCGGATTATGCAACGGCGAGTGCGCATGAAGATGCTAAAGGTAATGTAAAGTACATTGATTCCGTAATTAATACGGGAAACATTTACTACAACAAGAAGCTTTGGAAGGAAGCTGGCTTAACCGAGACAGACATTCCTACAACCTGGGATGAGTTGCGCGAAGTGGCAAAGAAACTCACTAAGTGGAACGGCTCCAAGATGGAACAGGCTGGATTCAACGTGAATGGCGATGCTTATGCTGCAATCAATCAAGGATTGAACTATCAGCGTGGCGAGCTTGCTTTTGATGCAAGTGGCAAGAAGCCTAATTATGACAACAAAGTCACGCGTGAAAACATGAAGTTCTTGAAGGATTTGTACGACAAAGACAAGGTTATTTCTACCGACTTTGGTACAGATTACACTCAGAGCTTTGGAAACGGTCAATCTGGAATGGTTTATGCCTGGGGATGGCTTGAAGGTGTGCTAAAAGAAAAGTACCCAGATGTTGAATACGGAATCTTCCCAACTCCAACATTTACAAAAGAAAAGCCATTTGCTTACGACCGCTTCAACGGCGAATCCACTCCAGGAATTAACGCTCATCAGTCAAAAGAACAGCAAGAGGTTGCTCAAGATTTTATTAAGTTCATTCTTGCTAACGACGCGTTTATTCGCTCGGCGGTAAAACATTTGAACTCGTTCCCAGCAAAGAAGTCTTTGCAAAACGATCCTGAGATTCTAAAGGCTCCAGTAATGGCTGCGATCCAACCGCGTGCAGATCGCCTAATCTGGCCAGGAATCACGCCTTCTACTGTGGAAACAAGTAGCAAGGCTGCTTTCCAGAACGTTATGCAAAATGGTGAGTCTATTGATGCTGCAATCAAAGAGGCTCAAGCAACAATGGTCAAAGATATGAAGAATTCTAAGTTTATGTCTGCAGAAAGTAAGTACGAGTTCTTCAAAGAGCATAAGTAAGAATAAAGCAGACTAGGCAGCTAGAAATAGTCGATTTAAGTTGACTATAAGTCGACATCGATATAAGCGATTAGTTGCCTAGTCAAAACTAGCTATAACTAGTAATCATTGTGCTCAGTAGGTAAGGCAAGGAAAATCATGAAACAGGTAAATCAGGATTCTCATTTGTACAAAATGAGAAAACATAATGGTGGTATGTCAAAAATAAGCACTGCTCTTTCTCGAACCTTCTCCTTTCGGAATATAGCAGTAGTGTTTCTGATTGTTTATTTTGTGATTTTTCTTGCCTATCCAATATATAAGGCTTTTGCAGGCAGCTTCCACGAATGGAATCCGCTTGTTGGAACATACAATTGGGTTGGGCTAGATAATTTTAAACAGATTTTAGTAGATAAGTTATTCTGGAAGTCAATAGCAAACACTGCAATCTTTACGTTTGTATCCGTTGTGTTCCGAGTTATTCTTGGCATTGGTTTTGCAATGTTGTTAAGCTCCAAGCTTGTTAAGTGCAAAGACACATTGCGAGGTCTTTTTTACATGCCAACAATCACGCCGTTGGTGGCGGTGAGCTTTGTGTGGATGTGGATGTTTGACCCGCAGTTTGGCATGATTGATAGAGTTACTGGCTTAAATATCAATTGGCTGCACAGTTCCACTTGGGCTATGCCAGCAATCATAATAATGACAATTTGGAAAGATTTTGGTTACGCAACGGTGCTTTATTTGGCTGGATTAATGAACTTGCCAAAAGATGTTTACGAAGCGGCAGAAATCGACGGCGCTAACAGCGTGCAAAAATTCTTTAGAATAACAGTTCCATTGCTAAAACCAACAACACTTTTTATAGTAATCACATCTATGATTGGCTATATTCAAGCGTACGTTCAGATTCTTGTTATGACCAACGGTGGTCCAGGAACGTCAACGTACACAATCAGCTATTTGATTTTTGATCAAGCATTCCAAAAATATAACTTTGGAATCGCCTCTGCAATGAGCGTTGTTCTATTTATAATCACTGGAATCCTAACATTCATAATGTTTAAAGCGTCTAAGGATAGTGAGTTGGTATGAAAAAAAATAATCTTAAGAAGAGCATCATTAGCTGGTCTCTTACAATATTCCTATTCTTATTGTCTTTCTTAACAATCGTGCCATTTATTTGGATGTTTGTATCTTCCTTTGCTCCAAACAGCGACATTGTGCGCGTTGACGGCGGGCTGTTCCCAAAGCCAAGTACGTTTGGAAATTACGTTGGGATTCAAGAAAAATTCGACTTTTTGAGGCTATTCTTTAACTCGCTGTTTATATCGGTGGTTAAAACAGTAATAGCCATTTATACAAGCGCCGTTCTTGGATATGTGTTTGCAAAAATGAGGTTCCGTGGCAGAAATCTGCTTTTTGGAATAGTAATAAGCACAATGATGGTTCCTTGGGCGGTAACAATCATTCCGCAATACGACATGATGACTAGCTTTGGCTGGCAAGACACGTATCGCGCGCTTATAGTTCCAGGCTTAATAAGCGCATTCGGAATCTTTTTATTCCGTCAATCAATAAGCGGAATATCCGACGAACTGATTGAGGCTGCAAAACTGGATGGAGCTTCGGATTCTAGAATATTCCACAGAATAATCTTGCCAATGAGCCACAATACTATTGCTGCGCTCGCAATATTTACGTTCTTGTGGAATTGGGAAGACTATTTGTGGCCATTCCTTATGATTACAGACGAGAAAAAGCAGCTTCTTGCAGTTGGATTGAAGACTTTTAGTGGAAGATTTGGAACCGACTACGGCGGTTTGTTTGCTGCGGCATCGCTTGCTATTATTCCTGTAATAGTAGTGTACTTGGTGTTCCAAAAGCAGTTTATTGCTGGAATTTCAACTGGTAGCGGTAAGTAGAAAAGATAAGTAGAGAAGTCGCAAGTAGATGTTGCAAGTAGATGTTGCAAGTAGATGTTGCAAGTAGATGTTGCAAGTAGATGTTGCAAGTAGAAAAGGGCAAACCGAATGACTTTACAAGACGCACGCGGTGTTCAAGACGAGCACATTTTTTACGATTACTCCAAAAATCCGCTGACTAAGGCAAAAGAGTCGCAGGTTATAAGCGGCAAAAATTGGCGAATTACGTTAATCACGGATTCGCTTGTGCGCCTTGAGTGGAGCGAAAACGGCGGGTTCGTAGACGCGCCTACGCAAACAGTTGTAAGGCGAAACTTTGAGGGCAGCGCGCAGTTTGCCGCGGAAAAATCGCAAGCAACCGAAGATGTGGCGTCACGCGCTTTTAATCCAAAATACAGCGTAAAAAACTTGGAAAATGGCTGGATAGAAGTCGAAACCGAAAAACTATTGATTTCGTACAACCAGCAGCCGTTTAGCAAAGAGGGCTTGAGCATTGTTGTGCGCGGAGTGCCAGGCTCGCAATTCAACACATGGCATTACGGCGACGAATGCCACGGCAATCTGCTTGGCACGGCGCGAACGGTGGACGAGGCGGATGGGGCCGTTAAGCTTGGAACGGGCGTAATATCTCGCGACGGGTGGGCCGTGTTAGACGATTCGCGCTCGGCAAAAATCGCGTATGCGGCTGCTGTTGATGGAAAAGAAAACCCATACGGGGCATGGGTGGAGCCGCGCGCAAAGGCAGATGGCAGTGGGCTTGGCGAATCTGCCAAATCCCCTGAATCAACCTCTAAAGACCTATACTTCTTTGGCTACGGTCACAACTATATAGGCGCAATTCGCGACTTTTACAAGCTTACGGGCGCGCAGCCGCTTCTTCCGCGATTTGCGCTGAGCAACTGGTGGAGCAGGTACTACAGGTACAGTCAAGACGAATATTTGCAGCTAATGAGCCGCTTTAAGCGCGAAGGCATACCGTTCTCTACTGCCGTAATCGACATGGATTGGCACGTAACGGATGTGGACCCAAAGTACGGTTCGGGATGGACTGGCTACACGTGGAACCGCGATTTGTTCCCAGATCATCGCGCGTTTTTGCGCCAACTTGCCAGCGACGGGCTTGCTGTAACGCTTAATTTGCATCCGCGAGACGGCGTGCGCGCGTTTGAAGAAGACTATGCGCAAGTTGCGCGCGATATGGGAATTGACCCTGCAAGCGGCAAGGCAGTTGAGTTTGACCTTACAAATCCGCGCTTTTTGCGAGCATACCTAAACATGCATCGGCGCATGGAGAACGAGGGCGTTGGGTTCTGGTGGATTGATTGGCAGCAGGGCGGAGTTACAAAGCAGGCTGGCTTAGATCCGCTTTGGATGCTTAACCACGTGCATTACCAGGATTCGGGGCGCGGCGGCGCGTGGCCGCTTACGTTCTCGCGCTACGCGGGGCCTGGCTCGCACCGCTACCCAGTGGGATTTTCGGGAGATAGCGTAACAACGTGGGATTCGCTGGCCTTCCAAACTTACTTTACTTCTACGGCGTCTAACATTGGCTACGGCTGGTGGAGCCACGATATTGGCGGCCACATGCTTGGTGTGCGATGCGATGAGCTGGAGGCACGCTGGTATGCGTTCGGCGCGTTTAGCCCGATTAATCGCCTTCACTCCAGCTGCTCGCCGTTTGCGGGCAAGGAGCCGTGGAACTTCCCTGCCGAAACGCGCAATGCGATGGTTAAAATGCTGCGACTTCGCGCGCAAATGCTGCCTTATTTGTATACGATGAACTATCGCGCGGCGGTTTGCGGCAGGCCGATCGTAGAGCCAATGTATTGGCAATCGCCAGAAACACCTGCAGCATACGAGATGCCGAACGAGTACCGCTTTGGCAGCCAGCTTGTTGTTGCGCCAATCGTTAGCAAGGGGTGCGCGCAAGTTGGGCGTGGGTGCACTGCCGTTTGGCTTCCAGAAGGCGATTGGTACGATTTCTTTGACGGAAGGCGCTACGTTTCGCGCGGCGGTGCTGGGCGCAGACTTGAGGTTTGGCGAGGAATCGACCGCGTGCCAGTGTTTGCGCGTGCTGGGGCCATTGTGCCAATGCAAGTTTTGCCGAGTGAGGCGTCTTGCGCAAGTAGCGAGCAGGCGGCGGCTGCGGTTAATAGCGTTGAAAATCCGCGATCTTTGCGCGTTCTTGCATTCCCAGGGGATTGCGGCGAATTTGTGATGCGCGAAGATAATGGCCGATTTGAAGACGCGTGCGCTGGAAAAACTGCCGATACGCGCATGGAGCTTATTTGGCGAGATGGCAATGGGGCCACGCAGTTTGTGATTAACGCTGCAACGGGCTGCAATAGTGCCGTTTCTTCGCTGCCTTCCAAGCGCGATTGGAGCGTGGTGTTTAGAGGCGTGGCTTGCCCAGACTTTGGCAAAATCCGCGTTTTTGTTGGGGAAAATCAGCTTGAATCTAAGGCTGTAGAAGTTTCATATGAAGGCGAAGAGGGCGACTTAAGTCTTACTGTTTCTGTGTGCAATGTGCCTGTTGGCGATTGCGTGCGCGTGATTGTGGATGGAGGGCTGTGCATTGCGCAAGACCCTAAGATTGGCGATTGCTACAGGTTGCTTTTACAAGCGCAAATGCCGTACCGCGGCAAGGAGATTGCTTTTGATGCGATTCGCCAAGCTGATGGCAGTGCGAGTGCTATAAGTGAGCTTTGTGCGCTTGAATACACTAGCGAGAGCGAGTTTGAGCGACATCAGCAAAGCGTTGACTTGACTAATGCGCATGCGCCGCAGCACCCTGAGGTTGCTAAGTGGGCGCAATGGAAGTGCACGTTGCCTGATTCGGTTAAGCGCGCACTCGAGGAGATTTTACTTCGCAGCGCGCTGTAACTGCGCGCTTTCCTATTTGATGTTGCGCGAGGTTTGAGTATTTCTCTCCTCGCAAGTGACGCGCTCCTTTACGGGGGTCTTATGAACGTTGATATTCCAAGGCCTCAGTATGGCGCTATTTATTGCTCGTAGAGAAATACATCAAACCTTCTGGATATCTAGAACTTTTTCGTATCTTTCATCACCGAGATTCTCGATTTTTCTTGCTCTCTCGGCGAGTCACCACCTTCGGCGCTGAGGCTCGCCTCTTTCGCGGCGAAAAATCTCGAATCTCTACCTCACTTGATGCAGTCAGCACGAACGATTTTCCCGAAAATGTTGTTCGACACGCCGTTTTGAACAACATTCTCGGGAAAAACTTCCCGAGTTTGTTGTTAATTTTGCCATTTTGAACAACATTTTCGGGAAAAAGTTGACGCACTTTGTACCACATTTGACCTAAATCACGTACAAAAAGCGGGAAAAATGTGATTTGTATCATATACAAATGTTTAGGAAATTAAGCTAAAAACGGCGCTTGGCGTGTTGAAATCGCCAGAAATGCATAAAAAAATATTCCGCAAAAACCCTTGAAATAAAAGGCCTGGGGGGGGGGGTATGTATCCCCCAAAGCTATAAACATTTGTTGGTAGTCTTCAAAATTTTTTATTAAATGTTATAATGACTTATCAGAGGTTAGATACATCATTATAGATGTAACCTATGGGACTTTAAATTGTTATTGTCAAAAGCTATAGCACTTTGGGCGCCAATGGTAGACGCGCAAAGCGATATCAAGTAAATCGAATTAAACTCACGGAAAGAGGAGAACATGACCACAAAATCTGGTAAGCACACCAACAAGATTGCAAAGAATACATTGAATTCCGCAGCCAACAATGGTGTTGCAAAGGCTGTTGATATGCGTAAGGTGGCTGCTCTTTCTGCTGGAGCTGCTGGCGTGATTGCTGGCGCGGCGATTGCTTTTGGCGCAACTCCTGCAATGGCGGCGGAGACTACTTCTGCGCCTGTTAAGACAAGTAATGCTGCAAATGAGCAGGATTTAACTGCTAATAAGAAGGCTGAGGCTAAGGACGAGGCTGCGGCTGAGGGCGCTAAGGACGAAGGCAAGGGCAAGACTGAGGCTGAGGGCAAGGCTGAGGGCGAGACTGCGTCCGCTGATGGTTCTGAGGCTGACGCTTCTAAGAAGGCTGAGACTTCTGATAAGGCCGATTCTAAGGCTAATAAGAGTAAGACTGAGCTGGCTGGGGAAAGTGCTGCAAAAGTTGAAACGAATGCAGCTGATGTTGTGGATCAGCAGGACGTAAGTGGGAATACGCCTGCTGGTTCTACTACTACCGACGCAAAGAGCGATGCTCCTGCTGATGCAAATAAGCAAGGTGCTGTGAACAAAGATGGCGGCGCGAGGGTTCGCAATAGGCGTTCGTTGCCTGATAATCCGTCAACCGACGAGGCTGCGGGTGGCGAAAATCGCGAAGCCTCTGCAGCGCCAGACCCAGGGCCACAAGCTAACAGTGAAATAACACTTTCAAAAGAAACAAAAGACACGCTCCCAAACATGTACGCATGGGGCAAGTCTGACAATGTGTATGTTGAAAGCGGACAAAACCAAGAAGTAACCTTTAAATTTGCAAAGCCATCTGACGGTAGCACCATTACGAAAGTTGCTATTTTCCCGGACGATAACATTGATATTCACAGTAATACACATTCCAAGGATTATGCAGAATACTATTCCGCTGAAGGAGATTGGCATAAACCTTATTCTGGAAAATATGCCTTTACCACAAGCAATGATGGTTCGGCAACACTTAAAATGACCAATCTTTATAGAGAGGGAGGCATTAATGGCGCACAAGGTTATGCCGCAAACCGCTGCATCTATGTGTATGGCACAAAAGATGGGCAGGAAGTCTTGCTGTACAAGACGAATATTGCGCGTGCAGCAACGCTTATTCCACCAAAAAAGACTGGCTCGATTGTTTTAAAGTACGATCAAAAGCTTGAAGAAAAGCAAATTCAAGAAAAGCTTAAAGAAGCTCTGGATGCTCCTACTGAGGCTAAGGACAAGAAGACATCGAAACCGTTGTCGGTAAAAGACCAAATTGCTGCTGCAAGTCAGGCGTTTGGTGTTGGCGTGCGTGGGGAAGACACAAAAAAGGTTACCACACCTGATGACCCTGATAAAAAGATTGTTATTACTGATAAGCGGGCGTATGACGATGGTCAGCTTGCAAAAATTAATCAGGTAACTTCAAAGACGGGCGAGCCAACAACATATGTTACGGGCGTGAATAACCTCAAGACCTACCTCGTCTCCGACCTTGGCTACAAGTCTGACGTGCTGCCTCTTACGGTTGCTCGCTACGACACGCGTATCGATAAGCCGATTGTTGAGGACACTGACCCGTCCAAGGTGTCTGATGAAGTAAAAAACGAGATTAAAAAGAAGCTAGCGCGCCTTAATCACGTGTCAGAAGACAAGGTGACCATTGGCGCTGACGGAAAATTTACCATCAACTTCGACGGCGTGGATCCAAACGACGCTCCTAAGATTGCTTTGCGCGACCTCGTGTTGAAGAAGCTTGAGGAAAAGGATATTTCTGTTCCTGCAAATGACAAAGCAACTGTTATCTACAATCCACTCGCTTACTCTGATGCTGAGATTAAGAGCATTAAGAAGGCTATTTACGAAGCTAATAAAGACAAAACAGAGCTTGGATTAAGCGCTACCGACTACGAGAAGCAGATTTCGCTTTCGTACCTTACTGGCAATCTTACTGCAACTGGTGACTCTAATAAGGGCATCTCGAATGGTCAGGCGGAAAACAAGATTACCGTTAAGATTAAGACCGATAAGGCGGTTGCCGAGTTTACTTCTGACGTAAAGGCGCACAAGCTCACGCGTTTGGCAGATATTCGCAAGGATTACAACGTTTCGTGGACTAAAGACAAGATTGATGGTCGCGACACAGACGAAGGTTTCTCATGGAGCGAAGATAAGAAGACTATTATCTACCGCTACGATTCAACTAAAGCAGAAGAATTTGATACAAATAAGATTCTTGATTTGTTGAAAGCTACGGCAAAGGATAAGAATTCTGGTTTGCGTGACCTCACGGGCAACGAGCAGCTCGACCATGAAGGTGTGGATGGAAAGGCCAAGAAGTCGCATGTGGGCTACGTGATTGACAAGAACGGCCAACCTACCACTGAGTTGTCGCTTGGCAATATGAGCGGTGCTTATTGGCAATATAGTCAGAAGGTTGATAATTCTGGTGTGGACCTCGGCGATAATTTATCGGAAGCTGGTTCGTATTCCTGGGATAATGAAGCTAAGCCGGTATTTGTTGCTGCCAAAAAAGGCAAGGTATATAAGGCGCGCCTGTTTGTTTTGCCGTATGGATTGACGATGTATAGAAATGTTTACATGGAAAACGGCAACCAACCTTGGAATACGCCTAAGGCAATTAACGTTATCTTTGTGCCGCAGACGAATCATAAGACAAGTGATTTGAAGGGTTCAATTGACGGTCACCAGCTTGCTGCTGACAAGAAGACTCCAACTGATTCTGCGTATTACAACGCGTCTAAGGATAAGAAAGATGCGTATGACAAGGCACTTGATGCTGCCAAAGAAACACTTAAGAAAGTTGGAACTACAGCTGATGCTGATTTAAGTGAAGACCTTAAGGCTGAGGTTGATAACGCGACGATTAAGCTGAATAAGGCGCGCGCCGAGCTTGATGGTCCTAAGACTGATAAAACCAAGCTTGAGCAGTCGATTGATGATCACGGCAAGGCTGAGGAAGGCAAAGATCCAACTGGTACGCAAGCAACAAATCAGTATAAGAACGTCACGGATCCTGATTTCAAGGATGCTGATGGCAATGCCGATACCACGAAGAATGAAGATGCTAAGAAAGCCAAGGAAGCCTACGATAAAGCGTTTCAAGATGCTGAAGCTGTAAAGGACGACCAGAACGCCACACAGAAGGCTGTTGACGATGCCAAGGCAAAGCTGGACGAGGCTCGCAAGAAGCTTAACGACTTCACCACCAACAAGGATGAGTTGAACGCTGCGATTGCTGCAGATGGCAAGGTGAACACGGGCGATGCTGATAAGACAGGCGACGCAAAGCTCAAGACTGCCGACCCAACCTACCAGAACTCGAGCGAGAAAGAGCGCACAGCTTACGATAACGCTGTTAAGAAGGCGAACGATCTTGCCAAAGATCCAAACGCTTCCCAGAAGGAAGTGAACGAGGCTATCAAGAAGCTTAAGGAAGCCAAGGCTGCGCTAGACAAGAACGCAACCAACAAGGCTCCTCTTGATGCTGCCGTTAAAAATAGCTTCGATAACAATGATGGCAAGCAGAGTGTGTTCTATAAGAACGCGGCCGCGAAGAAAAACTCAGACGCTAACGCTAAAAAGGCAGTCGAAGACTACGATAAGGCACTTGCAGAAGCTAAGAGAGTGCTTGGTGAAAAGAACGCTACAAAGGCCGATGTAGACAAAGCAAAGAAAGCGCTTGAAGACGCTGAAGCAGCACTTCATGCTGACAACAAGTACTCTACTGATAAAACCGCTCTTGGTAAAGCGCTTGCAGACAACTTCAGTGGTTATTTGATGCCAGCCTACTTCAACGCTTTTGATTTGTCACAAAGCAAAGATCCTGCCGACGCTGCGAAGGCTACACAAGCTGCTAAAGACTTTAAGGAATATAACGACGCATATCATGCTGCAAAAGACTTGATGGATAAAGCCAAGAAGAATCCGGACACCGTAACGCAAGATGAGGTTGATGCGGTTAAGAATAAACTTGTTGAAGCCCGTAAAGTAATCGATAAGTACGCAACTGACACGAGCAAGATTTCGGCGGCGCTGCTTCAGAGTTTGGCTATAACTAAAAGCCCAGCGTATCTAAACGCGTCCGCTGGTGCTGCAGGTTCTGACGAAGCGAAGGCAAAGCAAGCGTATGATGATGCGCTCGAGAAGTTGAAAAAGGCATTTAATGATGAGATGCCTCAAGATACGGTAGATGGCAAGCCTAATAGTAAAGTAATCTCGACTGACAAAGTGCCTGTCAAGGGTGGCGACACAAATAGTGCTAGCTACCTTGACGGCATCCAGTCGCATGCTAAGGGTAAGCCTTTGAATAGGGATGTGACAAAGCTTCTTGCAAAGCTTAAAGAGGCTGTTGCAGGCTTGGATAAGTTTAAGACTAAGACCGACGACTTGATTAAGTCGATTAACGAGGACGACAACACCAAGCAGACGCCTGGATATAAGAATACGGCAAAACCTGACTATAAGGGTGAAGATGGTACGACTGCTGATACTAATAAGAACAGTGAAGCATCTGCTGCTTGGAAGGCATACGACGATGCTTTGAAGGATGCTAAGAAATTGCTCAAGAAGCCTGATGCAACTCAGAAGGAAGTGAATGACGCGCTTAAGACCTTGAACGAGAAGCGAGAGGCGCTTAAGACGTACAACACAACTGTAGACAAGCTTCAGGCAAGCGTTGATAAGAACGGTAAAGACGCATCGGGTACTGAGCAGGCTGTTGAGGGAACAAAGGATTCCGACGCATACCGCAACGCATCTGATCCTCACTTCTTGAAGGCAGACACAACTGACCCAACTAAGTTGGTTGAAGATACCGATAGAAACAATAACGCCAAGAAAGCTAAGGCCGCTTACGACAAGGCATTGGCCGAGGCTCAGGAGTTGCTTGCAAAGCACGACCCTAAGAGCAATACACCGCTTGACGCTCAGCCAACGCAAGCCGAGATTGACGCTGCTCTCAAGACGCTCGACGAGAAGCGCCAAGCTCTTGATGCCTACGCAACCAAGACTGACGATCTTAAGACTGAGGCGGATTTGTCTAAAGCTGATGCTGAAGGATCTTCTATAGATGGCAAGTTCGAGAACTCGCCAGAGTTCAAGAATGCCGAGGCCAAGAAGGATGGCGACAACGAAAACGCCGATGTCAAGGCTTACAAGGATGCACTTAACAAGGCTCGCGAACTTGTAAAGGCTGCCACGGATACTGCGCTTAGCAAGCACCCAACTCAGCAGCAGGTTGACGAGGCACTTGATGCCTTGAAGAAGGCTAAGCAAACTATTACCGACACCTACAAGACCAATGCGTCTTTGCTGAAGGATGCAAAGGAACTTGCGAGCGTCGGCTTTAAGCAGACTCCTGAGTATAGGAATGCTGTGGCGATTAAGGATGACGATTCTGCGACTGCGGAAAAGAAGACCGCGGCTCAGAAGGCTGTTGAAGCTCTCGATGAGAACACTAATAATGGTGCTTTGAAGAAGGCTATCGATATCCTTAAGAAGTTCGATGATAACGGCAAGCCAAATGATGGTGAAGCCAATATCCCAACTCAGGCGCAAGTCGACGAAGCTCTTAAGACCTTGCAAGATGCTATGACGACTGTTACCGATGGCTTCAAGACCGACGCAACGCCTCTTGAAAAGGAGGTTGGCGATAAGGACGAACATGGCAATGATGTAACTCCTCCGTTCGAGGCGACAGTTGAGTACAAGAATGCGCTTGAAAAGGCGAAGACTGAAACCGGTGATGCTGCAACTTCTGCTGCTTCCGCAACCAAGAAGCTGGAAGATTACAACAAGAAGCTTAAGGCTGCGCAGGATCTTATCAACAAGGTGAATAACCCTGATCCAAACGCTGAAGCTGACTCAAAGCCAACCAATGCTGATGTTAAGAAAGCTCTTGATGAGTTGCAGGCTGCCAAGAAGGCAATCACCGATGGCTTCAAGACCAACGCAGCTGCCCTCAAGAAGGAAGCTGATGATAAGGATGATACTGGCACAGCTCATAATCCTGCTTTTGAGAGCAGCCCAGAGTATCAGAACGCTCTTGCCAAGAAGGGTAATAGCAAGGAAGATATTCCTGATGTAAAGGAATACAAGGCTGCGTTGCAGAAAGCTCAAGACCTCTTGAAGAAGTTCAACGACGACGGTTCTGCGCCAAAGTCTGATGCAACCGACATCCCAACCCAAAAGGAAGTTAACGATGCCCTTCAGAAGCTGAAGGACATAAAGGAAAAGATTACTGCTAACTACAAGACCAGCTCTGTTAATCTTCAAAAAGAAGTTGACTTGTCGAAGGTTGACGACGACGACAAGCGCGATACCGTATTCGAGAACACTCCAGAGTACAAGAATGCGACTGCTAAGGGTGATGAGGCTTCTAAGAAAGCTCTTGAGGAATACAACACGAAGCTCAAGGCTGCCAAGGAGATGCTTGAGAAGTTCGACCGCACTACTGGCAAGCCAAAGGCTAATCTCCCATCAGGCACTACGGTTCCAACCCAGCAGGAACTTGATAAGGCTCTAAAGGAGCTCCAAGAAGCCAAGTCGAAGATCGAAAAAGACTATGCAACCAAGAAGGGCGCTTTGTCTAACGAGGCTGGTGCTGACGACACCTTCAGGCAGACGCCAGAGTTCCAGAACGCTGTAGGAAGCAAAGAAGCCGAAGAGTACGCGAATGCACTTGCCGAAGCAAATTCTGTGCTTGGAGACAAGGACGCAACTCAGGCGCAGGTTGACGCGGCTTTGAAGAGGCTCCAGGATGCCAAGGCTGCCCTTAGAGGCAAGCATGGCACCGACAAGTCTGATTTGCGTAATGAGGCAGAAAATGACCCTACATTCCGCGATTCGATTCCGTTCTTGATTGCTAATAGCGAGGATATTGCTGAGTACAACAAGGCTCTGAATGAAGCAAATGCTGTGCTTGCAGATCCAAATGCAACGCAGGCCGAGGTTGATGCGGCTCTTAGAAAGTTGCAGCTTGCAAAGCAGAAGATAATGGACTTCTACAACTCGCTTGGTTCGTTTGGCAACGGCGGTAGCGGTTATGTTGGCACTGGTTTTGGTGTTGGCGCTGCTGCGGTTGATAAGTCCATGCTGATTGTGGAGGTAAATGGCGCACTTGCGGATATTGCTAATGGCGTGAATGCTAATGCTTCTGCGAACGCTGCGAATGCTGCTGCCGTGATTAGCGAGTTTAACGCTGCATTGCAGAATGCGCGTGCTGTTCTTGCCAATCCAAATGCAACTCAGGCGCAGGTTGATGCAGCTTTGAGCAGGCTTCGTGCGGCGCGTGCTGCTCTTGCGGCGCTGAATGCGGCAGATGCTGATAGGGGCGGTTCTTCTCGCGGTAGTTTGAGCGTTCAGACTGGCGTTGATTCTGCAACGCTAAGCGCGTTCGCCGCTATGTTTGTGGGGCTGGCGGGACTTGGAGTGTCTGCTAAGCGCCGTAAGCACGCTAGTAAGTAGCTTGGCCGCGATGCGTTGCGATGCGCGCCTGCACTGATGTCTGTTGCTTATAACTGATATCGCACAAAATGGCTTGCGCTCCGACCTACCTTTTCGCTTAGAGCGTAGCGCGAAAAGGCAATTCGGAGCGCTGAGCTTGCTCAAGGTTGAAAGCACTGTGTGCTTTCAACGCAAGCGAAGACGTTCGCGCGGCTAGTCCGCGCAAGCGATTTGACGGGTTTTGTACCAAATTTGGCCTAAATCACGTACAAAAAGCGGAACCAGTTGACGCACTTTGTACCAAATTTGACCTAAATCACGTACAAAGTGCGGAAAATAATACGCGCATATTCCACTTGCTTGGTGTTGCGCGAGGGCGATTTCCTTGCTTTTGTTTACTTTCTCCTGCTTTTGTTTCTTTTTTCCTGCATTTGTTTCCCAAATCGACCAAAATGGGAACAAACGTGGGGAAAAAGAAACAAACGTGGGGGAGTGTTCTTGTGTTTGTTTCCAAAATGGGTCGAAATGGGAACAAACGCGGGGAAGTGTGCCCGAGTTTGTTTACGAAATGGGCCAAAATGGGAACAAACGCGGGGAAAAGGGAACAAACGTGGGTGCGCCTTACTTACTTGGTGTGCAGGAAGGCGCGCTCGCTGCGCAAAGTTGAGTGGGGGAGTGTTAAGTTTTTGCGAAACGCGCGCAAAAATGCTTGACTTTAATAACTTGAGTGTGTTAGACTCAAGTTTTGTAAAAAGAAAAAGTGGCTAGTCGCAAGGCTGGCTGCCAAGAATTTGGGTACATAGATTAAAAGGTACATAGATAAGATAGCTAGGAGATATTATGGGACGCGCAGTAGGTATTGATTTAGGAACAACGAACTCCTGCATTGCAACGCTTGAAGGCGGCAGCCCAACAGTTATTGTTAACGCAGAAGGTGCGCGTACAACACCGTCCGTGGTGGCTTTCAGCAAGTCGGGAGAAATCTTGGTTGGCGAAGTTGCTAAGCGTCAGGCTGTTACTAATGTTGATCGCACGATTAGCTCCGTAAAGCGCCATATGGGCACGGATTGGTCCGTTGAGATTGATGGCAAGAAGTGGACTCCACAAGAGATTTCTGCTCAGGTTTTGATGAAGTTGAAGCGCGATGCAGAAGCCTACCTTGGTGAGCCAGTAACCGATGCTGTTATTACATGCCCAGCATACTTCAACGATGCTCAGCGTCAGGCAACTAAGGATGCAGGTAAGATTGCAGGCTTGAACGTGCTGCGTATTATTAACGAACCAACTGCTGCTGCATTGGCTTATGGCCTTGAAAAAGGCAAGGAAGACGAGCGCATTTTGGTGTTCGACTTGGGTGGCGGTACTTTCGATGTGTCGCTTCTTGAGATTGGTAAGGATGACGACGGCTTCTCCACAATCCAGGTGCAGGCCACTAATGGCGATAACCACTTGGGTGGCGATGACTGGGATCAGAAGATTATTGACTGGCTTGTTGGCGAAGTTAAGAACAAGTACGGCGTTGATTTGAGCAAAGATAAGATTGCTTTGCAGCGCTTGAAGGAAGCTGCTGAGCAGGCAAAGAAGGAGCTTAGCTCTTCTACATCCGCCTCAATTTCGATGCAATACTTGGCTATGACTGCAGATGGAACTCCAGTGCATTTGGACGAGACCTTAACTCGTGCGCACTTTGAGGAGATGACTTCCGACTTGCTCGGTCGCTGCCGTACGCCATTTAACAACGTGCTTTCCGACGCTAGCATCTCTGTAAGCCAGATTGATCACGTGGTGCTTGTTGGTGGTTCTACTCGTATGCCAGCCGTCAAGGAGCTTGTAAAGGAGCTTACGGGCGGTAAGGAAGCGAACCAGTCCGTGAATCCAGATGAGGTTGTGGCTGTTGGTGCAGCTGTGCAATCGGGTGTTATTAAGGGAGACCGCAAAGACGTTCTGCTTATTGATGTAACTCCACTTTCTTTGGGAATTGAAACCAAGGGTGGAATTATGACGAAGCTTATTGAGCGTAATACCGCAATCCCTACTAAGCGATCTGAAGTGTTCTCTACTGCAGAAGACAATCAGCCATCCGTGTTGATTCAGGTATACCAGGGCGAACGCGAGTTTGCGCGCGACAACAAGCCTCTTGGCACTTTTGAGTTGACGGGTATTGCTCCAGCTCCTCGTGGCGTTCCGCAGATCGAAGTGACTTTCGACATTGATGCTAACGGCATTGTGCACGTTTCTGCTAAAGATAAGGGCACGGGCAAGGAACAGTCCATGACGATTACTGGCGGATCTGGTTTGCCAAAGGACGAGATTGACCGCATGGTTAAAGAGGCGGAAGCTCACGAAGCGGAAGATAAGAAGCGCAAGGAAGAAGCGGATACTCGTAACCAGGCAGAATCCTTTGCTTACCAGACCGAAAAGCTTGTAAACGACAATAAGGATAAGCTTTCCGATGAAATCTCCAAGGAAGTTACCGAAAAGGTGAATGCTTTGAAGGAAGCTTTGAAGGGTGATGACATTGAGAAGATTAAGAGTGCGCAAAGCGAGCTTATGACGTCTGCTCAAAAGATTGGTCAGCAGCTTTATGCTCAGCAGGGCGCGGCTGGTGCTGCGGGCGCTGGTGCGGCTGGTGCCGCTGGTTCTGCATCTGATGCAAATGCAGGTGCCTCTAAAGATGACGACGTGGTTGACGCCGAAGTGGTGGACGACGACAAGGACGATAAGGACAACAAGTAATGTCCGAGTTTAACGCCAACGACTACTTGAGCGGTTTGGAAGACGTGCCGTCGGATTCTGGCGATTCGGCTGCTGGCGATTCGCGTGCGGCGGATAGCGCTGTGGCAGATAGCGTTGCAGCGCATGAGGAAACTCATGAGGCAAAGCACGAAGCAAAGCATGCTGCTGCTAACACAGACACTGCTGCTAACACGGATGCTGCTAACACAGACACTGCTGCGGAAGAATCGCAAGCAACCGACGACGAATCCAACGCGCGTAAATCTAAAGAAAATGACAATTCTGCAAACAAGCAAAGCAGCGAAGAAGACGATTCCTTAACACCTCTTGGCAAAGCCAAAAAAGAGGCGGCGGACTATTTGGAAGCGTTGCAGCGCGAGCGAGCAGAGTTCATCAACTTTAGAAACCGCGCCGCAAAAGAGCAAGACAGATTTAGGCAGCATGGAATAACAGACGTGCTTACGGCTTTATTGCCAGCTTTAGACGACATTGATAGGATTCGCGAACACGGCGCAATGGACGATTCGTTCAAGGCCGTGGCCGCAAAATTAGATAAGGCGTTTGAAAAGTTTGGCGTAGAAAAGTTTGGCGAAAAAGGCGAAGACTTTGACCCGACTAAGCACGATGCGATTCTACACAAGCCAGATGCAAATGCTACTAAGGAAACGGTTGATGTTGTTGTGGAGTCGGGCTACAGGATTGGCGATCGCGTTATACGTGCGGCAAGAGTTGTAGTGGCGTCTCCAAGCAATGCGTGAAACAAAAGCAATGCGTGAAACAATGCGTGAAACATCGCTAGTGTTAGTGCTTGTTTAGCTTGTCTAGCTCGCGCACTGCATCAAACGTCTACTTGCAAGTCCCATGCCTACTCGTGTTGGCGGTTTAGATTCTAAGCTGCCAGCGCGGGTAGGTTATTTAGATATAGGTTATTTAGATAAATGCCAGTGGCTCAAGAAAAAGGAGCTTAAATGGCTGAGAATGAATGGCTAGCCAAAGATTTTTACAAGGTTCTCGGCGTCTCCAAAGATGCTGACGAAGACACGATTACAAAAGCGTACAGAAAACTCGCTAGAAAATATCATCCAGATTTAAACAAAACTAAAGAAGCAGAAGAAAAATTTAAAGATGTATCTGAAGCGTACGATGTTTTGAAAGATAAGCAGATGCGCGCTCGCTACGATGCGATTCGCCAATTCGGAGCAGGCGGAGCAAGATTCGCTGGCGGCTCTGGAGCAGGCGGATTCGACGCAAGCGGATTCAGTGACATTTTCTCATCAATGTTTGGCGGGTCGCCAATGGGCGGCGGCTCACGCGTGCGATTCTCCACGGGCGGAGCTGGGCCAGACATGGGCAACATATTCTCCATGTTTACGGGCGGCGCGGGCGCGCAGTCGCAAGCAGGATTTGGCGGCGCAGACTACGGGCAGTACGGCCAGTACGCTCAATCTGCTCAATCTGCTCCGCAAAACACGCCTGAACGTGGCGAAGACATTACAGCGTCTATAAAACTAACGTTTAAGCAAGCGTTTAAAGGCGCTACAGTTTCGCTTCGATCGGGCGGAGAGTCGTTTAAAACTCATATTCCTGCAGGCGTAAAAGACGGGCAAAAAATCCGCCTAAAGTCAAAAGGAAAGCCAGGCAAATTTGGCGGCGCTTCTGGAGACATGTATTTGCAAGTGCAAGTGGAAAAGTCGGAGCAATTCTCGATTGAAGGCTGCGACTTAGTGGCCACTTTGCCGCTGACCTTAAGCGAAGCTGTGCACGGAGCAAAAGTCACGCTTAAAAACGTAGATGGCGAGCCAGTTGTGTTTAAGGTGCCATCTGGAACTTCGGGCGGCAGCAGAATACGCGTAGAAGGCGAAGGTGTGCCAGGCAAAGACGGCGCGTTTGTTGGAATTGCGCAAATTCGCGTTCCAAAAAAGTCAACAATGGCGGTAAAGCGCGCTGCAAAAGAGTTTGATAAGGCGTGTGGCGCAGATTACGAGCAAGAAGTTAAGGATTTGCGAGCATAGCTGCGATTTGTTTGCGTGTAGAAAGGAAAGTCATGGCTAGGTTGGATCGCCAAATTAGGGCGCTGTATGAGATGTGTGCAGTGGCGCTAGTGCGTGGAAATGCAACGCTTGATGGCGCGGACGAAGTGGGCTTTAAAATCGACATGCCGATTTTTACCGTGAGTCACGTAGCCAACCTAACCGACACGCATCCGCAAACGCTTAGGCAATACGATAGATTGCATTTGATTATGCCGCAGCGTACAGAAGGCGGAGCCAGAAGATACTCGCTTAGAGACATAGATAGGCTTGTGCAAACGCAAAAACTGAGCCAAGAAAACGGCGTGAATCTTGCTGGAATTATGCGGATTTTGGAGCTTCAAGAAGAAAATCGCCAGCTTAAAAGGCAAGTGAGGCGCTTGGTTGACGAGGCGGCGAGTGCGGAGCGAAACATTTTTGCAGCGAGTGCAGATGGGAACATTGTGGAGGTTCAGCGCTCGCAGCGTGCAAAGGATTGGCGCCGGGATATTCGCGTGCCTCAGCGCGAGTTGCCGTCGTCTTATGCGAGAGGCAATAATGGCGATTCGCAATATAATGATTATGCAAGCAATGATTTAGAAGACGATAGGTCGATTGTTTTGTGGCGTGCGTTTGGACTGTAGCGCCTACTCCAACATTAGTTTAGATTTTTCTAAATACTAGTCAAATGTTTAAATAGACTGTGGATATGTGGATAATCACAAATGCAAACGCGCAAATAAGTGCATAAGTGAATAAGTTAAGTAGCGCTTAAGCGCGTAGGTGTATAAGTGTATAAGAATATAAGGGGATTAATGGCAACGAGCGCAACCGAGGAAAATGCATTGACAGAGTTAACAGCACAAAAATCGGCAATTGAGATGGCGGCTGCGGCAAATCGCAAGCTTGCAGCAGTTTTTTGGGATATGGACGGCACGCTAATCGACTCTGAGCCGTATTGGCACGAGTCCGAGATTAAAATCGCAAAAGAACACGGCGGCGAGTGGAGTGAAGAGCTTGCATGGCAATACTCGGGCGGGTCGCTAAAAGATGTTGCCGAAGCCATGATTGCGCGCGGAACAAAGATGGGCGTTGAAGAGATTGGCAATGCGATGGTGGACTACGTTGCCGAGCGCGAAAGCGCGGAAGTTCCATGGGTGCCAGACGTTTTAGATCTTTTGCAAAAGCTTGCCGACGCAGAAATCCCTTCGATTTTAGTGAGCAATTCGCCAAGGCGACTTGTTGAAAACATTGTGAATCATGCGCCTAAAGGTGCGTTTGCTGGCTTTATTTGCGGCGATGACGGATATGCTACAAAGCCAAGCCCCGAGCCGTATTTGGCTGCAGGTAGGCTGCTTGGCATTAGCGCGCAAAACATGAAGTATTGCATTGCGATTGAGGATTCGTTTGCGGGGCTAAAGTCGGCTGCGGCTTCGGGAGCGACCACTCTTGCGCAAAGAGCGTACTCTAACTTAGATGTTAGCGGCGGGCCGCAGTTTGCGGACTTAGACGGCTACAAAGATCTTACGCCGCAAGCGCTTGAGCGCTACATTATTAATCGCCTTGCGCAGTAGCGCTCCGACCTGCCTTTTCGCTTAGAGCGTAGCGCGGCTTCCTACTTAACGTTGCGCGAGGTTTGAGTATTTCTCTCCTCGCAAGTGACGCGCTCCTTTACGGGTGTTTTATGAACGTTAATATTCCAAGGCCTCAGTATGGCGCTATTTATTGCTCGTAGAGAAATACATCAAACCTTCTGGATATCTAGAACTTTTGCGTATTTTTCATCACCGAGATTCTCGATTTTTCTTGCTACTTCAGCGAATCACCATCAAAGATGCTGAGGTTCGCTTCATCCGCTGCGAAAAATCTCGAATCTCTACCTCACTTGATGCAGTCAGCGCGAGCGATTTTCCCGAGAATGTTGTTCAAAATGGCAAAATTAGCTACAAAATCGGGAGATTTTTCCCGAAAATGTAGCTCTAAACTGCGTGTTGAGCTACAAAATCGGGAGATTTTTCCCGAAAATGTAGCTCTAAACTGCGTGTTGAGCTACAAAATCGGGAAAATACAGATTAATCGCCGCCAGCTCCAGCAGTATTTTGGCCGCTTGTGCCGCTTGTGCCGCTTGTGCCGTAGCCTCCGCTCCAGCTGCCCGCGCCGCCAGACCCATCGCCAGCACTGCCGCTGCTAGTAGTGCCACTGCCAGCCGATCTGTTCTCGTTATTCGTGCCGCCATCGCCAGAACCATTCAATCCATTGGCGCCATTCGCACGATCTTCACTACTAGAACCATCTTCCTTATTAGCGCCATTAGCACCATTAGCGCCATTTGCGCCACTTGATTCGCTTTCGCCATCTTCGTCGTCCGCAGCCTCGTGCTTGCTTCCGCCAAGCCCCCAAGTTCCATCTTCGCCGCCAATTTTGCCATTATCTTTAGCTTCTGGGAACTTTTCCGCAGCCGTTCCAGCCAGCGCCGCACGCATGTATCTTGTAAACAAATGCGCCGAATACCCAATTCCGCCAGGGTACCCGCGGAAAGTTGGCACAGGCAAAGGATTTCCTTGCGCATCTGGATTCCAAATAGCAAACACAGTCACAACACTCGGCGTAAATCCAACAAAGCTACACGCCGAAGAATCGTTAGCGGTTCCCGACTTTCCAGCAATCGGCTTTCCAACGCCCCTAACCTCTGGCGAAGTACCGTATTGCACAACGCCTTGCATGGCCTTAATAGCAAGCGCCATGTCTGCCGCCGCAAACACCTGCTTTCCAGCGGTCGGCGCCCTATAAAACTCTTTGCCATCTGGGTTCTTAACGCTAGAAATAATGTGCAAATCTGGCCTGCGCCCCTGGTTTGCAATCGTAGAATACGCGCGCGCAATCTCACTAATATGCACAGGGTCGTTTCCAAGAACAGTAAACGGATTCTTGCCGTTAATGCGCTGCGCATTTAACCCAGCCATAACAGCGGTATTTGCCACGCCTTTTTGCCCCAGCTTTTCTTGCAAAGCCATAAATGGCGTGTTTACAGAGTTTGCTGTTGCTTTATAAAGGTTGATTATTCCCCAATTTGTGTTTGCAAAGTTGTTTACTGGCTTGTCAATTCCCTTAAACTTTAGCCCTGTATTGCCATTAAACAGCGTGTTTAGGTTTGTGCCAGCCTGAATCGCCCCAATAAGCGCAAATGGCTTCATGGTACTTCCAGGCTCGTAAAGCGCCTGAGTGGCGTTATTTAGCGGCTTAGAAAGGTAGTCGTCGCCCGCGTAAACCGATATAATCGACCCGTCCTTAGGATTTACGCTCATTGCGCCCGTTTGCACTCCCTGCGGCGTAACTCCGCGCGCCCCAGCCGTTGGGCTTGCCACGCTAAACATAAGGTCTTGCTTAGCTTTGTCGATTGTTGTAATAATGCGGTATCCGCCCGTGTCTAGGTCTTCTTTTGTAAACGCGCCGCCGCTTGTAAGCTCGCTACGAACCATCTGCAAAAGGTATCCTTGCGGCCCCGCGTACACGTTTTGCTTGGTTTGATTAATGGTCTGCGGCATTTTTGCGTTTTTGTATTCTTCGCTTGTAATGTACTTGTCTTTAAGCATGATTCGCAGAACGCGCTTGAATCGAATATTCGCCTCTTTAGGCATGATTGCAGGGTCCCAGCTGCTTGGCGCAGGAATTATTCCAGCCAGCATTGCCGCTTGAGATAGCGTAAGATCCTTTGCCTCCACGCCAAAGTACGCTTTTGCTGCCGCCTGAATTCCGTACGCTCCGCGGCCCAGATAAATCGTGTTCATGTAATTGCACAGCACGGTGTTTTTGTCTTGCGTTTGCGCAATTTTTAGCGCAAGAATGGCCTCGTGCAGCTTTCCTAAATACGTTTTTGTTTCGCCAAGATAGTAGCGTTCCGCGTATTGTTGCGTAATCGTAGAGCCGCCCCATCTGCCTTTAGATGTTACGTTGTGGATTATTGCGCGCCCAATTCCCTTAAGATCGATTCCGCCGTCTTTATAGAATGACCTGTTTTCGCTTGCGATTATTGCGTTTCCAACATATGGCTTTAGCACAGAGCAGTTTATGATTTCGCGATTTTGCTCTGCAAAGCTGCCGATTTCCGTCTTTCCGTCTGCGTAGTAAACCTTGGTTTTATCCGCCATTGCGATTTTGTCTGGCTGCGGAATGTCTGTTGTTACGTACATCCACGCAACCGTTAGAATTCCAAGGATTATTGGTGTAAAAACTACGATTAGCGCCCAAAAAATAATCGGGTGTTTTGTTCTAAAGTTTTTTGGGATTCTTCTGTGGCTTCTGCGATTGTATGGTCGCCTTGCGCTTCCGCCATTTCTTCCGCTATTTCTTCCGCCTGCCCTGTTGCCTGCGCTATTGCCTGCTCTGTTGCCTGCGCCATTGCCTGCCTCATTGCCAGCGGCATTGCCTGCGCCCGCGCTTCTTATAGTGCGTCTTGTGCTAGAAGAGTGCGAATTTCGTCCATAACTATTTGCAACCATACAATCCAAGTTAGCGCTTGGCGAGGAATTTTAATCATATGCAACGAGGAATTTTAATCATGCATAATATCATGTGTAATATTTGTAAAAGCTAGTATTATAAAAGTGTATTAGTGCGGCGTTGGTGTGTGCCGCTAATTTTTGCTAAGGAGTTTATATGAGTATCCGCGTTGCCATTGCCGGTGTTGGCAATTGTGCTTCGTCGTTAGTTCAGGGCGTTGAATATTACAAAAATGCCAATGATGGCGATAAAATTCCAGGATTAATGCATGCTGTTTTTGGGCAATATCGCGTGCGAGACATTGAGTTTGTAGCTGCTTTTGACGTTGACGCTTTAAAAGTTGGTCACGACTTAAGCGAGGCGATTTATGCTTCTCAAAACAACACAATTCGCTTTGCAGACGTGCCTAATCTTGGCGTTACAGTGCAGCGCGGCCCTACTTACGACGGCTTGGGTGACTACTACAAGCAGATGATTGACGAGTCTAAAGAAGAGCCTGTAAATGTTGCCGCGGTTTTGCGCGATTTGCATGTAGACGTGCTTGTTTCTTACTTGCCAGTGGGCTCCGAGCAGGCAGATAAGGCGTATGCTACGGCGGCTATGGAAGCTGGATGCGCGTTTGTAAATTGCCTTCCTGTTTTTATTGCTTCCGACCCAGTTTGGGCGCAAAAGTTCCGCGATGCAGGCGTGCCGATTATTGGCGACGATATTAAAAGCCAGGTTGGCGCCACGATTACACACCGCGTTATGGCGCGACTTTTTGAAGATAGAGGAGTGCGTTTAGACCGCACTTACCAGCTTAATGTTGGCGGAAACATGGACTTTATGAACATGTTGCAGCGCTCTAGGCTTGAGTCGAAGAAGATTTCTAAGACGCGCGCGGTTACTTCGATTGTTCCGCACGATATGGATGACCACAACGTGCACATTGGCCCTTCGGATTATGTTGCTTGGCTTGACGACCGCAAGTTTGCGTTTGTGCGCTTGGAGGGCACCACTTTTGGCGATGTTCCGCTTAGCTTGGAGTACAAGCTTGAGGTGTGGGATTCGCCTAATTCCGCAGGCATTGTTATAGACGCTGTGCGTGCGGCGAAGATTGCGCTGGATCGCAAGCTTTCGGGGCCGATTTTGGCTCCTAGCTCTTACTTTATGAAGTCGCCAGCTGTTCAGCATGAAGATAGCGAGGCGCGCGAACTCGTTGAGCGCTATATTGCTGGAGATGTTGAGGCAGATGAGTCGCAGCTTAATGCAGATGTTGAGGATGCAAAGAAGAGCGGCAAAAGCGTGTGGCGCGCCTAGCGATGCGCCTAATGGTGCGGTTGCTTGCGACTTGCGCTCGGCTTGCGTGCGGCTTGCGCTCGACTTTTATCCATAATCGTGTAATATAGGTAGAGCCTCCGCGTGGCACTACGTCACCCAATCCCCCCAGGGCAGGAATGCAGCAAGGGTAAGTGGCCTCTGGTGGGTGCGCGGGGGTTTTCTGTATTTTTGTTAATATCTTTGAAAAATCTTCCCGACTTTGTTCCCAAAATTGGCCAAAACGTAAACAAACGTGGGAAAAAAGAAACAAACGTGGGCAAGTGTTCCCGACTTTGTTCCCAAAATTGGTCGAAATGGGAACAAACGCGGGCAAAAAGAAACAAACGCGGGCAAGTGTTCCCGACTTTGTTCCCAAAATTGGCCAAAACGTAAACAAACGCGGGGGAAAAGAAACAAACGCGGGAAAATCGCTCGCGCTACGCTTCTCAAGCGAAAAGGTATGTCGGAGCGAGTGGAGTGTTGTTTGATAAAATGCTGGTATGAGTCAATTTGAAGGCAGCCAGATTAGCGGCGATAGTCAGCTAACTCAAAACTCTAATAGCAGCGAAGCTAATCAAGATATATCTAAGCTCGATCCATTGATGAATCGCCCTAGAATATCTACAATCGTGCTATGCGTCGTATGCGCAGTTCTTTTTGCAGCATCTGCTGCGGCAGTGTGGTTTTTAGCTGTACGAACTTCGTTAGGTCAGTCGTACGAAGAAATGGTGATTAGCACTTTTGGCTATAGCGCCATTCCATCAACGCTTGCTGCGATTTTAGCGCCGCTTAGAAACTCCATAATCGTTATAGTTTTGAGCGTGCTAATATGCGTTGCTGCGCTAATAGTTGTGATTATAAGAAAACGCTGGTGGCTGCTTGCCCAATGCGCTGCAATACTTGCTTTATCGCTTGCAGCAGAGCCACTAAAGCGCGTTCTTCCGCGACCAATGCTGGTAAACGTTGCCACTCTTGCAAAGAACTCTGCGCCTTCGGGGCACACTCTTTTAATGGCGGCCGCTTGCGCGATTCTTATTTGCGCTGTTAGTCGAGCGTTTAGAGCGTGGGTTGCAGCTGGGGCCGCGTTAATAACATTTTTGCTGGCTGTGGCTCTTATGGGAGGCCGTTGGCATAGGCCTGCAGACGTTGTAATGTCGGTGCTAATGGTGGGAGCAATCGCTTGCGCTGCAATGGCTTTTACGCGCGGATCTGCAATGGATTTACCTGGTCGTAGAAGGTCTTCTATAAGCGTGCAAATTGTTGGAACTGCAATGATTACAATGGGCATTATTGGCATCGTGTATTTTGCGTACATGTTTTATCAGATTTTGCCAGGTGTTGAATTGGGTGCAAAATGGGCGATTGGCGTTTCGCACGTTTTAACATATTGGGCAGTTGCGGGAGTGTGCGGCCTAACGTTCGGCGTTTTGATGGTTCTTAAACACTGCACGGCCGCGCCTTTGAGCAGACTCGGGCTAGTGGGCGCGCCGCCTACGCCGCCAGCAAAAAGCGATGCGCAAAGTCAGCCTGATGAAAGTGATTTGTTAAAAATGCTATCGTCTAATTAAATAAAAAAAATAAGTAAAATTGAATAAAAAATCATTAAAGTGGTATATATAGGAGTATATGCTGATATTTCGCAAAATTTGATTTATTGGGAATGATGCGTAAATTGCGTTAGAGTAGGTTGCGTTAGAGTAGGTTGCATAAAGCAAGTTGCGTTAGAGTTGGCGCAGGTAGTGAGCGCGAAATATGCAGTGCATTTAGTGTTTAGTGCATGCGAGTGCATGTGAGTGCAGATACGAAAGGAGAGAGTATGACAGAGCAGAACAAGCTTGTCATTGTGGAGTCTCCCACTAAAGCGCGTAAAATAGGCGGATATCTTGGAAGCGGATACACGGTTATGGCGTCCGTTGGCCACATTCGCGATTTAGCACAGCCAAGTCAGGTGCCAGCCGCTAAAAAGGCGGAATTTGGCAAGTTTGGCGTAGATGTAAACAATGGTTTTGAGCCGTACTACATTGTTGGGGCCGATAAAAAGAAAACCGTTTCCGACTTAAAAGCCGCGCTGGCAAAGTCGGGCGAGTTGTTCCTTGCAACTGATGAGGACCGCGAAGGAGAGGCGATTGCGTGGCATCTTGTGCAGGCGCTTAAGCCAAAAGTGCCAGTAAAGCGCATGGTGTTTCACGAGATTACAAAGCCCGCGATTCAGGCTTCGCTTGCTAACACGCGAGACGTTGACGATCACATGGTTGATGCGCAAGAAACGCGCCGCGTGTTGGATAGATTGTACGGCTACGAGCTTTCGCCAGTTTTGTGGCGCAAGGTGGGGCCGGGTCTTTCGGCTGGTCGAGTGCAATCTGTTGCAACGCGTTTGATTGTTGAGCGCGAGCGCGAGAGAATGGCGTTTAGAAAAGCGAGCTATTGGGATGTTTGCGCGGATTTGAGCGCAAACGGCGTAGATTTTCAGGCGCGAATGACGGCTCTAAACGGAGCGCGTTTGGCGGGTTCTAAAGATTTTAACTCGCTTGGCGAGCTTCAAAAAGCCAAGGGCGAATCTGCTTTAGCGCACTATTTAAACGAGGCGGACGCTTGCGCGATTGCGCAAAATCTTGGCGCGGCCGATTTTGTTGTAAACTCAATGGACACTAAGCCGTATCGCCGCCGCCCGTTGCCTCCGTTTACAACGTCTACTCTTCAGCAGACTGCTGGAAATCGCTTGTCTATGAGCTCTCGCCAAACTATGCGCGCGGCTCAATCTTTGTATGAAAACGGTTATATAACATACATGCGTACGGATTCTGTAACGCTTTCTAAAGAGGCGATTTTTGCGGCTCGAGATTGCGTTAAGTCTAATTTTGGAGACGAGTATTTAGCGGATTCTCCAAAACAGTACGCTACGACTTCTGCAGGCGCTCAAGAGGCGCACGAGTGTATTCGTCCTGCTGGGTCTGCGTTTAAAAATCCTGCGGATTTGGCGGGCGCGCTGCCTGCCGATCAGCTTAAGCTTTACACGCTTATTTGGCAGCGCACGCTTGCATCTCAAATGGCGGACGCCACTGGTTTTACAGCTACAGTTAAGCTAGACGCTTTAGCTGGCAGCTTTGGAACGGCTAATTTCCAAGCTTCTGGAACCGTTATTGAGTTTGCTGGATTTATGAAGGTGTTTGGCGGATTTAGCGAAGACGAGCAGTCTAAGGCTTTGCCTCCTATGGCTAATGGAGATGTTCTTAAAGCTTTGCAAGTTAGCGCGGATGGCCACGAAACTCAGCCGCCAGCTCGCTACACGGAAGCGTCTTTAGTTAAAACGTTGGAAGCTAAGGAGATTGGTAGGCCGTCTACTTACGCTAGCATTATTTCCACGATTATTGATCGCGGATACGTGTATGAGCGTGGGCGTGCGTTGATTCCAAGCTGGCTTGCTTTTGCGGTTATTAAGCTTTTGGAATCTAATTTCCCAACTTATGTTGACTACGCGTTTACGGCAGACATGGAAAATGGCCTGGATCGCATTGCGCATGGTGAGGAAGCTGGTAAAGATTGGCTTTACAAGTTTTACTTTGGAGATGACGGGGCGGAAGCTGGCGATTCTGCGGCAGTGGTTGCGGCTGCTAGCGATTTTTCCGCACACAAAGGCTTGCAAAAGCAGGTTGATCAGCTTGGCGAGATTGACGCGCGAGAGATCAACACGATTGATATTGGCGGCGGATTGCATGTTCGCGTAGGCAGATACGGCCCGTATTTGGAAGATACTAAGAATCTAGACGAAGAGGGCAATGCGCGCAGAGCTTCGATTCCAAGCACTTTGGCTCCAGACGAGCTTACCGAGCAGGTTGCGAGGGATTTGATTGAAAACAACTCCGAAGGCCCGCGCGTTTTGGGAACGGATCCGCAAACTGGCGGAAGTGTAGAAGTTAGAAACGGGCGTTTTGGTGCGTACGTTGCTCTTGTTGAGGCCTCGAGTGAGGCTTCGGATGAGGGTGAATCGCAAGCAGCCGCAGATTCCGCTAAAACTGGCGCAAAGTCTTCTGCAAAATCTAAGAAGTCTGCCCAAAATAAGCCAAAAATGGCGTCTTTGTTTAAAACAATGGATCCTGCAACAATAACTTTGCAAGAGGCTTTGCAACTTTTGAGTTTGCCTCGATTGGTTGGCGTTGTGGAAGAAGTTGACGAGCAGGGCGAGGTTAAGCGTGCAAAGATTGAGGCGAATAATGGGCGATACGGACCTTATTTGACTAAGACTTACGAGCGCGCGGCGTCTGGCGAAACGGCTGCGGATTCTAAGCCAGACAATCGTTCGCTTGCAAGCGAAGATGCGATTTTTAGTGTGACTTTAGACGAAGCCAAGGAGCTTTTTGCGCAGCCAAAGTACGCAAAGCGCACGCGTGGAGCTGCAAAACCGCCACTTAGGGAGCTTGGAGAAGACCCAGAAAGCGGCAAGCCAGTGGTGATTAAAGACGGCTTCTACGGCGCTTATATTACGGATGGCGTTACGAATCGCACGCTGCCAAAGCAATATACGCCTGAGTCGATTGAGCCACAAGTTGCGTTTGAGCTTTTGGCGCAAAAGCGCGCGGCAGGGCCTGTAAAGCGCAAGAGAGCTGCTGCAAAGAAGACGACTGCAAAGAAGCCTGCTGCTAAGAAAACTGCGACTAAAAAGAGCGCTGCAAAAAAGCCTGCTGCAAAAAAGAGCACAGCAAAAAAGTCCACGTCTAAAGCCGAGTAAACCTGGTAGAGGTATGCAAAATGGCTATAGATCTTAAAAACAGCGAGCTTAATGGCTTAAACAAAGGGCTTTTTATATCTTTTGAAGGTATAGACGGCGTTGGAAAAACCACGCAAGTTAACGCTTTGCGCGATTTTTTGCAGGCGCGTGGACTTGAGGTTGTTGTGACTAGAGAGCCTGGCGGCACGCAGCTAGGAAAACAGTTGCGAGATATTCTTTTGCATGGCGGAGTGATTTGCGCGCGTACAGAAGCGCTGCTTTTTGCGGCAGACCGCGCTCAACATGCTGCGCAAATCATTATTCCAGCTTTGCAGCGCGGTGCGGTTGTTATAACGGATCGTTACATTGATTCTTCGCTAGCGTACCAATCGGGTGGGCGCGAACTCACTATGCAAGACGTGCGAGATTTAAGCGAGTGGGCGTCTAATGGTCTTTGGCCAAATCGCACGTATTTGCTAGATATGAGCGAGAAAGATGCTGCTGTGCGCTTGCACGGGCAGGCGGATCGCATGGAAAGCGCGGGACTTGATTTTGCGCGCCGCACGCGTGAAGCGTTCTTAGATCTTGCTAAACAAAACGCGCAAAGATTTTGCGTTTTAGACGCCACTTTGCCAGCTTGCGATTTATCTAAGTTGATTGCTAAAGATATGGGCGAGCTGCTGGATAATGCTGGTGTGCGTGAGGAAGAATCGCAAGGATCGCAAGGATCGCAAGACGCCGCAGAATCGCTAGAAAATCAGGGATTTTAGGATTTTAGGATTTTAGCAATGGACGTTTGGGAATCGGTAGTTGGTCAAGCGCAAGTTGTTGAGCGTCTTAAAAAAGTGGCGCAAGGCGATTCAAGCAAGATCGCGCAATCGTGGCTTATTTGCGGCGCTTCGGGATTTGGGTGCGCAAAAGTGGCAAGAGCGTTTGCAGCAGCATTGCAATCGCGCGAAAAAATCGCAAGCAGCCGCACCGCCGAAAACTCCGCCACTCAAATAAACACAGATAAAATCGCAAGTGAAGTGTTGGCTGGAACAAGCCCAGACGTAAACATTTTAAGCACAGACAAAGTTACAGTAAGCATTGACGAAGTGCGCGAGATTGTGTCAATTTCCGAGCAGATGCCAAGTGTTGCGCCGTGGCGAATCATAATAATCGAAGATGTTGGGCGCATGCTTGAGCGCACAACAAACGTTTTGCTAAAAGAAATCGAAGAGCCAGCACCTCGCACAATTTGGATTCTTTGCGCTGCAAGCGCGGCAGATGTTTTGCCAACAATTCGATCCAGGTCTCAAATAGTGAATTTGGCGCAGCCAAGCGACCAAGATGTTCAAGAATACGTGCAAAAACACTCTAATGTGGATGCAAAAACGGCGGCGAGCGTTGCGCGAATTGCGCAAGGAAACGTTGATTTGGCAATGCTTTACGCTACAAGCGAGCAGGCCAGAAGCAGGCGAGAAGAGCTTGTGGCAGGCGTTTTGCGCATTAGCAGCGCAATAGATGCGATTATGCTGGCGCAAACGCTAATCGAAGATGCTAAAAGCCAAGCAGAAGACGAAGTGCAAAAGTCTATTGAAGCTGAGCAAAGCGAGTTTTTGCGCATAAATGGCCTTAAACCAACGGATAAAATTCCGCCTAAAATTCGTAGCGCATACAATGCGATTGGCAAAAAAGACGATGTTAAACGCAAAGTAACTCGCGTAAGCAGAGACGTTCTAAACCGCGCAATCGACGCCATTTGCAGCGTGTATTGCGATGCTCTTGTTTTAATAAACAACGCGCAAGATAAAGCGCCGCTGGTAAATCAAGATTTTAAGGCGCAAATTGCGGCTCTTGCAAAAAATCTTAGTGCCGAGCGCGCGCTTAAATGCCTGGACGCGCTTGCTGTGGCTAAAAAGCGGCTTGCTGGCAATGGCAATGCAACGCTTGTTTTTGAAGCGCTTTTATGCACGCTGTAATCTGCCTGAGCGCGCTGTAATGCGCGAACGATTTTCCGCTTTTTGTACGTAAATTGGGTCGATTTTGGTACAAAGTGCGGAAAATAACTCCGGGTTTTGTACGTGATTTAGGTCAAATATGGTACAAAGTGCGGAAGTGCATTTGTGTAAAAATGAATTATTTTGTATAGTCACAGCGGTGGGAGATACTTAAAACATGGATATTTCAACAGATTTCACCACCATTCCAAGCAACTTTGCAAAAGATGCGCCGAATGAAAATAAGGTTGACGGCGTTCCCGTTGTGTCTTTTCCGTTTTATGTAAATAATCTGCCAGATTTTGTTCACTACTTGCATTGGAGATTTGTAGACGACGACGCTATACCAGTGTGCGGATTCCAGTGGATTCATTGGACGGTAGCAAACTTGCCCGTGGAATCGCTTATGTTTGACTTTAACGATTCGCGCGCGTTGCAAATTCCTCAAGACTTTTCGCGCACAATGCCAACCATGATTCCAGAAGCGGTGCAAGGGCGAAACAGCCAAGCCAGCCGATTTGTGGGTTGCACGAATCCTGCGGTTACAATGCGCTACAACGGCCCGCAGCCGCCAGACAAGGATCACGACTACATGCTAGAGGTTTTTGGCACGCAAGAGCCTCTTAAAAATCTTAAAGAGGGCTTTTATCTTAACGAGCTTATAAACGAGATTAGGCATTGCAAGTCTTATGTAGACGTTAATGGCCTTTATTTAAGGGGCGAGGCGTAGCGTTTAGGATTTATATGACTTCGCGCTGGAAAATCGCAAGCAGCTTGCGATTAGATGTGCGTGCGTAAAATAATCAAAATAAGCTAGATAAGCAAAATAATCTAAACAAGCAAAATAATCAAATAACCAAAATAATCAAAAATTAGAAAATAGGGGATGCAAATATGGCATGCACAACAATTTTAGTAGGACGCAAAGCGAGCTACGACGGATCCACGCTTATTGCGCGTAACGAAGACTCCGCAAACGGCGAGTTTAACCCAAAGCGCTTAGTGGTGGTAAAGCCACAAGACCAGCCGCGTGTTTATAAGTCCGTGCTTAGCCACGTAACAGTAGAGCTTCCAGATAATCCAATGCAATACACAAGCGTGCCAAACGCAGACTTGCGCGAAGGAATTTGGGGAGAAGCCGGCGTTAACGAAGCAAACGTGGCAATGAGCGCAACCGAAACGCTTACATCCAACGAGCGTGTGTTGGGCGCAGACCCAATGGTGGAGCTTCAAAAAGCGCAAGGCAAGGAAGGCGATGCTGATTATAAGCCAGAAGTGCCTGGTGGAATTGGCGAAGAAGACTTCTTAACGCTTGTTTTGCCTTATATTCGTAGCGCTCGCGAAGGCGTTGAGCGTTTGGGCGCGCTGCTAGAAAAGTATGGCACGTACGAGATGAATGGCGTTGCGTTCTCGGATGTAAACGAGATTTGGTGGATGGAAACTGTTGGCGGACACCACTGGATTGCTAAGCGCGTGCCAGACGAGGCGTATGTTGTTATGCCAAACCAGCTTGGAATCGACGAGTTCGATTTGGAAGACGCTTTGGGTGACCAAGAAGAGCATATGTGCTCGGCTGATTTGCTTGAGTTTATTGAAGAAAATCACTTGGATTTGGCGGTGGAAAATGCTTCGCCATTTAATCCTCGCGATGCTTTTGGCTCTCACTCAGACGCCGATCATGTGTACAACACGCCGCGCGCGTGGTTTATGGAGCGTTTCTTGAATCCGTATGACGAAGTGTGGGATGGAAAAGACGCGGATCATAGGCCAGATAGCAACGATATTCCGTGGGCGCGTCAGCCTGAACGCAAGGTGACGATTGAAGATGTTAAGTACGTGCTTAGCTCGCACTATCAGGGCACGCAGTATGATCCTTACGGAAAGCTTGGCGATGAGCATACGCGTCATCTTTTCCGCCCAATCGGCATTAATCGCCAAAGCCAGTTGGCTGTTATGCAAATCCGCCCTTATATGCCAGAAGCGTTCCGCGCAATTCAGTGGATGGCCTACGGCTCTAACCCGTTTAATGCGCTTGTGCCGTTCTATCCAAATGTAAACGAAACGCCAAAGTATTTGGAAGATACAACTACTCGCGTAACAAGCGAAAACTTCTATTGGGAAAATCGCATTATTGCGGCTCTTGCGGATGCTGCATTTAACGACACTGCAAATGCGATTGAGCGCTACCAGGAGGTTGTTGGTTCTCTTGGGCATGCGATGGTTAAGGCTACGGATGCTGCCGCTGCAAAGATTCTTGGCGTTTCTTTGAAAGATTACGAGCCAGAGCGCGAAGGCGATGATTGCGATGATTGCGGTGATTTAGTTCGCGATCCTGAAGCTATTATTGCAGAGCTTCGTAACGACAAAGTGCGCGCGGCTTTGGCTAAAGCGAACGAGGGTATGGCTGCAAAGTTGAAGAAAGAAACCGATTCTTTGCTCGATACAGTTCTGTACATAACTAGCATGCGTATGAAGAATGGTTTTAATCGCTCCGATCACTAATCGCAAGCCGTTATAGACGTTACTAATAACGCGCATAGTTTTAATGTAATATTGCTATACCACGCCTATGCAATCGTATAGTATAAAAATTGTTCATTTACATTAGCTATGCGCGTTTATTATTGAGCGCTTATTGAGCATCTGTTATTGAACGTTTGTTGTTGAGTATTTGTTGTTGAGCGTCTATTAGGCGTTTTGCCTGAAAGTGGGGAATATGAGCATTCTTGATTCGTTTACTGCACAATTTGGACTGGTTAAAAAAATCGACGCTTTTGGATTTATGGATTATCTAAAGAGGAATCCAAGCGAGCCAAGAAAGCACGGTAAAGTGTTGCTCGTTACTGCAGATACTCCTCTTAAGGCTTCTAGAGGAGAAGGCAAAACAACCACCACTATTGCGCTTGTAGACGCTTTGCGCGAACGCGGAGTAGATGCGGCGGCTGTTTTGAGGCAGCCAAGCATGGGCATTACTGCGGCGGGTTCTAAAGGCGGCGCTAGCGGTGGCGGAAAGTCGTCTCTTGCACACCCAGAGTTGATTGACTGGGGATTGTGCGGAGAAATGGCGGCTATTGAATGTGCGCAGAATTTGCTTGTTTCTTTTGCAGAAAAGGCGATTGACGACGGTATTTTAGACACGATTTTAGTGCCGCGAGTAAGCGAAGTGCCTTCAAGATCTTTGCGTAGTATTGCTGTTGATTTTGGCAAGAGCACGGTTGCGGAGCGCGTTGTATTAACGCCAACTTGCGAACTTATGCAAATCGTAGTGCTTTCTAGAAGCATGGAAGAAATCGCAAATCGTGTATCTTCTATGATTGCTGGCACAAAAGACGGGAATCCTGTTAAATTTGGCGATTTTGTTGACTTGTGGCGAATCACAAATATTCTTGCTGATGCTGTAAAGCCTGCAAAAACAGAGACGATTAATGGTTCTCCGATTTACGTTCATTGCGGGCCATTTGCCAACGTTTCTCTTGGAATTCCAAGCCTTGTGAGCGTTGAGATGGCTTGCGCGCTACACAATGTTGTTGTTGTGGAGGCAGGGTATGGCACGGATGCTGGTGCGCAAAAGTGGCTAGATATTGCTGCTCGCGAGTTCGGCGCAAAGTGGCCTGCTGCTGCGGTTGTTGTTACTCGTGCCAGCACTTGGCGAGATGACGAAACGCTTGCTTGGCGCTACCCGTTCCACGTTTCGCGCCTTGAGTCGCTTGATATTCCTACTTTCCCTCTTGTTAATTTGTGGGATGGGGAAGATGGGCAGGTTCCAGATTTGCTTGAACAAGCTAAGGTTTTGGGATTCCGCAAGCCGATTGTTGGCAATCTTTTCCGAGATGGCGGAGATGGATTGGCAGATCAGCTAGACGATTTTGTGTCTGTGATTACAGATGATGCAGAAACGAAAGTTCCAGAAAGCCGCCGTGGAAAGTCTCTTCGTGAGCGTATTAATCTGCTTTGTTCCGAGGCGTATGGTGTGCCTGCTGAGCGCGTAATCGACAAAGCAGGTTTTGCGGATTCGTTGAAAGAAGCGCAAGATTTGTGCAATAAGGCTGGTGTTGATTTTGATAGCTTGGCTCTTGTTGCTGTAAAGTCGCCAGCAACCATGACGGATGACGACCACGCGCCTGCTGATTCTCGCACTGTAACGCTTAAAAAGGTAGAAGTTCATTCTGGCGCAGGCGTTGTTCAAGTCAACCTTACAGCTTCACTAACAACGCCTATGCCAAAAATCGTGTGATTTTGCCCGAGACTTTCCCGAAAATGTTGCTCGACACGCCGATTTGAACAACATTTTCGGGGAAAATCTCCCGATTTTGTAGTTGATTTTGCCGATTTGAGCAACATTCTCGGGAAAAATCTAGTGCGCGCACGCAGTTAGATTATGCAAATGTGCGACGCAGCCAATCGCAAGCAAGATCAATCCATTGCTGAACTTCTGGCTGAACAAACTCAGGCAGCACCGCTCCATTTTCATCGCGCTTGGCGGTCTCTTTAACCGCCAGCGCCAAACCGTGCGGCCCCTTAGGGAAAAGATGCGCCTCAACACTCACGCCCGCCTTAACGCACGCGTCTATAAACATAATCGAATTTTGCACTGGAACCGTTTGATCCGTAATGGTTTGCCAGATAAATACTGGCGGAGTTGTGCAATCCACGTGGTTTTCAAGCGAAAGTTGCTCAACAAGCTGCTGGCGTTCCTCGCTGGTAACGTTTCCAAAAAGACGCTCGAAAGTTGGCTTATGCGCGTATTCTCCAGCAGAAATCACTGGGTAGGCGAGCATAAGAGCGTTTGGCTTAACGGCTTCGGCGTTGTATCCGTTTGCCTCTTTAACGTTGTTGCTTGCGCAAGTAGCAAGATTTGCGGCAACATGGCCTCCTGCTGAAAAGCCAATAATCGCAATGTTTTGCGAGTTTATGTGCCACTCTTCGGAGTTGTTGCGAATCAATCGCATTGCCTCTGCCGCCTCTAAAAGTTGCGTAGGGTATGAGCTTGGAACAAGAGAGTAGCGCAAAACAAAAGCGTGGAACCCTGCCGCTGCAAACTTCATTGCAATAGGCTCTGCTTCTCTATTAGAAACACGCAAGAATCCGCCGCCTGGAAGAATTAAAACGGCTGGCCTATCTTGTTTTCCTTTACTGTCTAAATTGTCGTTTAAAAGGTAGCCAGTAAGTTTTGCGTCTCTTCCGTCAATGCCTCTAATTTGGCGCTCTATAATTTTCATAGCATCTCTTTTCTTTTGCCTATTTGCAATTTATGCTAAACATAAACTTAAGCATAATTCTAATCAAATACCTTGTTTTTAAGTGCGTTTTTAAGTGCGATATTTAGTGTGTTTTTAATTGTGTTATTTAGTGCTATATTTTATAAATTCGTGTAGAGTCTTAAGAGGCTTTATAAGGAGATTTAAGATGCGTAATGAAGAAGATAGTTTAGGCAAGGTTGTTCTTGCGGCCACTCCGATTGGCAATATGGGCGATGCTTCTGCGCGCCTAATTAATCTTCTAGAAACCGCGGATATTGTTGCAGCGGAAGATACGCGCAGACTTTACGACCTTGCAAATCGCCTTGGCGTGCGCGTTTCGGGGCAGGTTGTGGCGTATCACGATCATAATGAGCGCAATAAGGCGGATGGCCTGCTTGACCAGGTTGAGCAGGGCAGCACGGTTCTTGTTGTTTCCGACGCTGGCATGCCTACGATTAACGATCCAGGCCTCGCCATTGTTCGTCGCGCAATAGAGCGCGATTTGCCAGTTACGTGCGCGCCTGGGCCGAGTGCTGTTTTAGACGCGTTGGCGCTTTCGGGCTTGCCAACAGACCGTTTTTGCTACGAAGGCTTTTTGCCGCGCAAGTCGGGGGAGCGCAGCCAGCATTTGCGCTCGCTTCTTTCGGAAAAGCGAACAATCGTGTTTTACGAGGCTCCGCATAGAATTGCCGAATCCATGCGCGATATTCTTAATGTTTTTGGCGCCAACCGAAAAATGGCCCTTTGTAGAGAGCTTACTAAGGATTTTGAAGAAGTGCGCCGTGGAACTGTTGAACAGATTGCAAAAAGCGTAGAAAATGACCCTCCTCGCGGCGAGATTGTGCTTGTTATTGCGGGCGCAAGCGAAGATGAAGTTGCGCAGCAAAACGTTGATTTAAGCGTGGATCAGCTTGCGCAAATGGCTTGCGACCTTTCGCAAAACGAGGGTTTGCGAATCAAAGATGCTATAACTAGCGTTGTTTCCAGCCATCCGCTTTACGATGGATCTTTTGCTAATCGCAAAGAAGTTTATGCTGCTTGCTTAAAAATCAAGGAAAATGTGAGCAACTAAGTAGGAAATTAAGCGAAAAATGTGGAAATGTGGAAAAGCTGCAGCAATAAAAGCGGAAAATGTGGAAATGTGTAAAAGTTCTAGCAATTAATCCCCATTTTTTGCGTATTCGTAGGCTTCTAAAAGCACGTCTAAACTGTGTTTAACGCCTGGTCCGCCTTGCTGAGATATGTATTCCAGCATTTTTGCGTCCGCAATTGGGTTTGCAACAACCCATTTTCTTAAGTCAGGAACGTTCTTTGCAATATGCCATAGCACGTCTTTGCTTGTGTTTTCGCAGCACGCAACTTGCTCAGTGAGTACGATTGGCGGCTTTGGAGGCATTGAGCTAAAGTCGCCAGTATCGTAAGTATCGTAAGTATCGCCAGTATTTCCAGTGTTAATAGTCATAAAGAATATCCTCCTTGTCTATTATGTATTTAATCCACTCTTTGGCTTTAGCGGCCCCTGGAAAATAAGGATTGCTGTCTATAATTTTTTCGCAGTCTTTAAAACTTGTGTTGTACTTTTGCACCAACTCGCACACTGTATCTACTCTTCGCATCTCGTCGTAAATGTTTTTTGATGGAGTTAGCGCAATATCGCAGATAGTGCGTGCAACAGAAGTTACGCGCAAATCTTTAATCATTCTTTGCTCTTTTTTTAACAATTTTCTTCTAAACACTTGTAGCTGATGGTCGTGTGGCTTTATTCGATAATGACTGTTGGATATTATCTCTAGTATGTTTGGGATTTTTCCGCCCAGCCAAATCCAAGATGCTGTAAAAGCGCAGGCCACGGTTCCGCTTGGAAGCAACTTTTTTAATACAGCGCAACGTCCTTCTGGCGTTTTTGCAGTGGATTGAGCGAATCCGCTTCGTATTGAAAGATTGTTGAATGCTCCGTAGTTACACAGTTTTTTCATGCTTAATGGCCCTGGTAAATGCTTTGTGTCTATAAGCAATGGCAAATCATTGTTTTCTTGTTCCGAAAATAAAATCAGCTCTTCGTCTTTGCTGATTTGGTTGATTTTGCTAGTTTTGCTAGCTTTATTGTTTTCGCTGATTTTGTTGACTTTGTAATCTTTGTGTCTTTTGTAGTCTTTTGTTGATTTTTTATCTTTTTCGTCATTGCGGATTGTGCGTTTTTTGCTCAGCGTTAAAGTGCTCATGTTTCTCCTTTCTGTGTAATGCTCGCGAATATGTATCTTTTTAATGTTTTAGGTTTTATACACAATAGTGTGTTTTGATCTTTTGTCTACGCGATTTTTTGGGATTGTGTAAAAGTGGATTTTTAGTTTTTGCTCTTTAAAAAATGTGTTTATGTGTTTATGCGTTTATGTGTGACTAGTCATGCTTATGCTTGCGATTTTTTCCGTGATTTTTGCCGTGATTTTTACTGTGATTTTTACTGCGATTTTTCGTTGCATTATCTAATGTGTCCTCGCTGAACAAGATAATATTTGGCTATGAGTCATATTTTGGTGAATGTTGCATGGCCTTACGCAAATGGCCCTCGTCATATTGGTCACGTTGCGGGATTTGGCGTCCCTTCCGACGTATACGCGCGCTACGAGCGTATGAAGGGAAATAGCGTGCTTATGGTTTCGGGAACCGACGAACACGGCACGCCGATTTTAGTTGAGGCAGATAAAGAAGGCGTGAGCGCGCAAGAGCTTGCAAACCGCTACAATCGCGTGATTACTAAAGACTTGTGCGATTTAGGATTAAGCTACGATTTGTTTACGCGCACAACAACGGCAAATCATGAGCATGTTGTTCAAGAGATGTTCCGCCAGTGCCTTAAGAATGGTTATATTTACAAGGGAACTCAAAAAGTTGCGATTTCGCCTTCTACAGGCCGCACTCTTCCAGACCGCTACATTGAGGGCACTTGCCCGATTTGCGGTGCGGACGGCGCCAGGGGCGACCAGTGCGATGCTTGCGGAAACGAGTTGGACCCAGACGAGCTTATTAACCCTGTTTCTAAGATTAACGGCGAAACTCCGCGTTTTGAAGAAACAGAGCATTACTTCCTCGATTTGCCAGCTTTGGCAAACGCAAACTTGGATTGGCTTAATTCCAGGGATGGATGGCGCACAAATGTTATTAACTTCTCGATTGGCTTGTTTAAGGAAGTTAAGCCTCGAGCAATTACGCGAGACATTGATTGGGGTATTCCAGTTCCTGTAGAAGGCTGGATTGATAACCCAAATAAACGCTTGTACGTGTGGTTTGACGCCGTTATTGGCTACTTGTCTGCCTCCATTGAGTGGGCGCGTAGGCAGGGCAAGCCAGACGCTTGGCGCGATTGGTGGTGCGATCCTAAGGCTCCTGGCTATTACTTTATGGGCAAAGATAACATAACTTTCCATTCTCAGATTTGGCCTTCGGAGATGCTTGCGTATAATGGCGCTGGCTCTAAGGGTGGAGAATCTGGCGTTTACGGCCCACTCAATATGCCAGAGCAGGTTGTTGCCTCCGAATTTATGACTATGGAAGGCAAGAAGTTCAGCTCTTCGCGCGGAATTGTGATTTATGTTAAAGATATTTTGGCGCGCTACCCAGTGGATGCTGTGCGCTACTACATTTCCATTGCGGGGCCAGAAAATTCCGACGCCGACTTTACTTGGGCAGAGTTTGTTCGCCACAATAACGAGGAACTCGCTGCAAGCTGGGGAAATCTTGTTAATCGTGTTGCAAATTTGATTCACAAGAATTTTGGCGCTATTCCTCCGTTGGATGAAGATTGCATGACCGATATGGATCGTGCGCTTTTGGATCAGACTTCCAACGCGTTTGAGATTGTTGGAGGCTTGATTGAGCGCCATCATCAAAAGAACGCTCTTAACGAGGCCATGCGCGTTGTGTCAGATATCAACAAGTATATTTCTGCTACGGAGCCTTGGAAGATTAAGGATGACGAAGCTCGTCTTGGAACGGTTTTGCACGTTGCTGCACAAGCTGTTTCGGATGCTAATCATTTGCTTGCGCCATTCTTGCCTCATTCCGCGCAAAAAGTGTGGGAAGCTCTTGGCGGCACGGGTGTGTTCTCGCCGCTTCCAAGAATCGAAGAGGTAACCGATTTAGATAATCCAGATTTTAAGTATCCGATTATTACTGGCGATTATCGTCTTGGTGAAACTGTTCACCCGTGGGAAAGCGAGGAATTGGTTACTGGCACACCTGTTGCTAAGCCAACTCCGATTTTTGCCAAGATTCCTAAAGAGGCGATTGATGAGGAGCTTGAGCGCTTTGAGTCCGCGCTTGCTGCTCGTCGTAAAGCCGACGAAGAAAGATTGGCCGCTGCAAAAAAATCGCTGGAATCGAAGTGATTTGAGCAAAAGATTCTATTGCAAGTGACGTATGTAACAAAAAACAGGCATACTACCAGGAATTAAAAAAATTTTTCAGGAAATTTTTAGCTTATATGCGTGTTTCGCGAGAAAAGTATGGTTATAATAGATATTGCTGATGGTTCATCCATCGGTGAGGTTCGTTCGCGAACCCCATAACTGAAACCTTCTTCTCTCTTTCTCTCTGCCCCGGTGGGTCTTCTCTTTCCCACCGGGCTTCTTTTTATCTTTTTCAAGTGTTCGCCGCTTGCCCCGATTTTGTAGCTCTAAACGTCAAAATCAACAACAAAATGCGCAAGATTTTCCCGATTTTGTAGCTGATTTGCGGCGTGTCGGACTACAAAAAGCGGAAATGTAGGTCGTCGTTCGCGCGCTACGCTTTAAGCTCGAAGGCAGGTTGTCGCGCAAGCTAGGTAGAGATTCGAGATTTTTCGCCCTGAATGAGATGAACCTCAGCATCTTTGATGGTGATTCATCGAATGAAGAAGAAAAATCGAGAATCTCAGGCGATTAGCGATACGAAATTGTTCTAGCATGCAAGAGGGCTGGGTGATTCTTGGTCGAACAGTATAAGAGCGGCAGCCGATACCAAATAATCCAATGACTCACCCTACAAACAAACTTCAACCAAAAACAAAATCAAAGCCAAATCGGAACAACCGCAACAACAAACCACACGTAATAGGCGGAGCGTTGTGCGAATCGACGACTTCGAGCTGCATAGCGCGCGAGAAGTCACCTCGATTCGCTGAGCCGCTTAGAGCAGAAGCACTGCTTCTGCGCGGCGAAGGCGTGAGCGCGCTGTAACGTGCGAGCGTAGAAACACCCAGCCCTCCTACACGCCAAACAAGGAGCATACAACACCAAATAGGAAGGCGTAATAAAACAAAAACGCAGACTGCATTTGCAATATGCGAATGCAATCTGCGTTTGTAAATCAGCTTGTGCTAAATCAATAAATCAAGTTTAGCGGCAGCGCTTTGTAAGTGGCGTCCATGGATCAAGCATTACAGGCTCTTGATCCAATACAGCTCGCGTTGCTTCATCAAGATACTTCTTGTTAATAATGATTTCGGTAACGTAGCGGTCAAACCACTGCGCGGATCCAACGTAATATCCGTCTTCGCCGTTATCTTTACCCCAGCTGTTTTCAATCTTCCAGCGGTCTGGCTCGCCATCTTTGTTAAGATTTACGCCAGTAAAGGTCATTGCGTGGTTGCCTGGGCAATCCATGTATTCCAAGCCTTTAGCTTTGTCGAATGTAAACTCTACGTCGAATAGCTCGTCTACGCGCACAACTGCTGGGTCAAAGAAGCCCTCTTGCCTTAGCGAGAACTGCGTGCAATCGCAAGCAAACCAGATTGGGTGTCCGTCTTTTAGCTGATCCACAGCGGCTTTGCGGAACACTTCTAGCGCAACGTTTGCAAACTCCATTTCCTTCGTCTCAGCAACATTTGTGGTGTACTTAAGCTGGTAGAGCTTGTTGAACGGAGTGCGTTCCATTGGGGAGTTGCACAAGCTTACAAAGTCGTTTACGTCTACTGGCACGTACTTCTTTGCAAACTCGAGTGGCGTAATGCCATATTCGCAAATCATTGGGCGATCGTCTTTGCCGCTCTTTGGCTTTTCGCTGCCTTTATCGCTGTTCTTTTCGTCGCTCTTAGACTCGCTATTTTCGTCGCTCTTCTTATTGTCCTTCTTATCTTCGTCATCTTTAGTGCGCGCAAAGAAGTCGAAACGCTCTGGTGGTTCGCCAAGAGCGATTGCAGTCATGCGGTACACAGTTTCCAAGTCGCGAATCTTCATTTTTCGCAACTCTTCCATAGAAGTGCCATTCTTGTGTGCTTCGCGCAACTCGCATGCAAACTCGCGAAGCTTGCTATTAATGTATTGCACGAATGCTTCGGAATCGGTAGCGTTTTGCGAATCTGGGTATGCACTCTTTGGCATAAGTCCGTACTTGTTTACCAAGTTAACGAACATTTGCCACCATCCGCCGTCGTCAATCGGACCGTAGTTGATGCTCTCAAAAATTCGGCTATCTAATGTTTCATCTAAAGTCGCCAAAACGTTTTCCAAGTATGCGTTTGCTTTTTCGATCTTGTCCCAGAAGAACAAGTAGCTTTCGGAAAACTCAAAGTCTTCTAGATTCCACTTATGCATAAGCTCGTAGCGCAAAGTGTTAAGCGATGCAAACATCCAGCAACGTCCAGAATGCTGCTGATTTGTTATTGTTCCTTGCTTTAGTTCTATAGAAAATTCGCGTGGAAGTGCGCGCTGACCCTGGTAGCTTGTTGCTGCTTTAAGAACGCCGCTCGATACCGAAGCGTTTGCTGCTACTCGATTTGCTCGCTGTTCGTTAAAATGCTTAGAATATTCGCGAACGTCGTTTAGTGTAACGGCTTTTACGTTTTCAGACATATATCTCCTTTATCTTGTTAAAAACAGTGAATAAGCGTTATTGTAGCTTGCTCAATGCACGAGTCGCGTTTTGCGTGGCTTAAAGCGTTCGTGAGTGTTCGCGAGTGTTCGTGTCTTATTTATGCAAAATATGCATTTTTATGTGTTTATGGCGATTTGCGCAACTAATTTTCGTAAATTTTAAGTAACTTCGTTAAATATTTTGATATTTTGCCAATTTTATGTATTAATTTTGGTTAAGATTACTATTTATTACGTGTTATTACATGTTTATTTTAAGCAATGTACATAGGTTAGCTAAAAATATACTAATTACACGTCCAAATTATTAGGGCTTACTTAAGTGTGCCTTAAACGCTTATGATTTGCCTTTTTAATTAGTGATTAAATGATGGCAGTGTGCAAGCGTAAGTTTGCAGTTACCAGATGGAGGTAACAATGTTTAGACGTAGAAAAGAGTCACAATGATACGATACATCGTTAAACGATGCCTGAATTATGTTGTGATGCTGTTTGTGTCCGTATCCATGACGTATTTCTTGGCAAGTGCATTTATGGATCCGAGATCGAACTATATGTCTAGGCATCCGCATCCGCCAATTCCTTCGATTAACCGTTCTTTGGATTTAGCAAATATTAACGACCAAACTCCAGTTATTACAAGGTATTTGCGTTGGATTACTGGTGTTCTTACTCGTTGGGATTGGGGATTAAGCCCAGAGCAAGCGCCTGTTGGTCCTGCGATTGCTGCGCGAATCGGTGCATCGGTGCAGCTGGTTACATGCGCAACTGTTCTTGGTATTGTTTTAGGCGTTAGCGTTGGTGTTTATACTGCTATTCGCCAATATAAGTGGCAAGACAGGGTTCTTAACTCTATTGCTACGTTCTTGCTTGTTGTTCCAGCCGCCGTGTTTGGATTACTTATTGTTTTAGCTGCAATCAGCGTTAATAACGCTGCTGGTTCTCGTTTGTTCTTTGTTACTGGATTACATTCCTATCAGGGTTCTAATCCTATTGCTTTTATTCTTGACTTCTTGCAGCATTTGATTTTGCCAACAATTGTTATGACCGTTCCTGGCATGGTTGGCTACCATCTTACGCAGCGCACCTATTTGCTTGATACTATGAATGCTGATTACGTTCGTACTGCTCGCGCTAAGGGTTTGCCTCTAAATGTGGCTATTCGTCGTCACGCTTTGCGTACTTCTTTGATTCCTACTGCCGTAGACGTTGCCTTCTCTATTGCAGGCGTGTTTACGGGCGCTGTGATTACCGAAACCGTGTTTGCAATTAACGGTTTGGGTAGCTACTTCGTACAAACTATTTCTAATAACGACATTAATGGTTCTGTTGCTATTGCTGCGTTCGGAGCCGTGTGTACTTTGGCCGGAGCCTTGTTGGCAGATATCTTCTCCGCTTGGCTTGATCCTCGTATTCGTTTGAGCTAATTGCGCAATAGTGTAGGTGTATTGATATGAGTAAAAAAGATGTATCTTCAAAGGCTCAAGAGTCTGCTGCTGATAAGAAGGCAACTGCTAATTCTTGGGGTAATTTTAAGCGCACAGGCAAAATAACGCTTTATACGCGCCGCTTCTTTAGGCGTCCATCCGCTGTTGTTGGCTTAGTTTTACTTGTTCTCTTGATTCTTCTTGCTTTGTTTGGCTCTAAGATTAGCAAGTGGGGCTACGACGAGCCTGATTTTACGGCTCTTGCAACTCCTCCTAGCGCCGAGCATTGGCTTGGAACTACGCCTGGCGGATCAGACATGTATGCAATGGTTGTTCGCGGACTTGGCCGCTCGCTTTCTATTGGTATTGTAAGCTCCATTTCGATTACGATTATTGCTGCTTTGGTTGGTACTGCTATCTCTTACTTTGAAGGTTGGTTTGAGCAGGTTGGCATGTGGCTTCTAGACATGCTTTTGATTGTTCCATCCTTCTTGCTTATTGCTTTGATTGTTAGCTCCGCTACTGGCGGCAACGACTGGCTGTGGCTTGCCTTTGGTATGACTTCCTTTGGCTGGATTGGTTATGCTCGTACGCTTAGAACTTTGACTTTGAGCTTGCGTGAACGTGAATATGTGCGTGCCGCTAAGTTTGAAGGCGTTTCTTCGTTCCGCATTATTGTTCGCCACCTTGTTCCAAATCTTGGTTCCGTTTTGATTATTAACACGGTTCTTGGTGTTATCGGCGCAATCAACGGCGAAACCGCATTAAGCTTCTTGGGTCTTGGTATTAAGGCTCCAGATACTTCTTTGGGTACTCTTCTTAATGTTGGTCAAAGTAGCGTTATGACGTCTCCTTGGGTTCTTTTGGTTCCATCGGCTGTTTTGGTTATTTTGACTTTCTCCGTTCAGCTTATTGGAGATGGCTTGCGCGATGCGATTGATCCATATTCTAGGTCTGTTGGCAAGGCCGAGTAAGGCTTGTTGGAGGTGTAAACATGACTGATATGGGTAATAACGCAATTAAGGAAGATTCTGCAATGGAAAATCAGAACAACGAACCACTTCTTTCTGTACGCAACTTGCAAGTCAGCTTTGCTTCGGAAGCTGGTACAGTTCACGCTGTTCGCGATATGAACTTTGATTTGTACCGCGGCAAGACCATTGGTATTGTTGGCGAGTCTGGATCTGGTAAGTCCGTTACTTCTTTGGCTGTTATGGGCTTGCTAGATAAGAACGCTTCGGTTAAGGGTTCTGTTGTTTATAAGGGCGAAGAGCTTTTAACAAAGTCTGATGCCGAAATGAGCAAGATTCGCGGTAAGAACATTGCAATGGTGTTCCAGGATCCTCTTTCTGCTTTAACTCCAGTGTTTTCTATTGGAGACCAGCTTAAGGAAGCTTTGGTTATTCATAATCCAAATATGACCGAAGAGCAGATTCGCGATCGCTCTATTGAGCTTCTTAATTTGGTAGGTATTACTAAGCCAGCCGAGCGTTTAAAGGCGTTCCCTCACGAGTTTTCTGGCGGCATGCGTCAGCGCGTTATGATTGCAATGGCAATTGCTAACAACCCAGATATTATTATCGCCGATGAGCCTACTACCGCTTTGGACGTTACGATTCAGGCTCAGGTTTTGGATGTTTTGAAGAAGGCACAGAAAGAAACTGGCGCCGCAATGATCTTCATTACTCACGATTTGGGCGTTATTGCTGGCGTTGCCGACGAAGTTATTGTTATGTATGCGGGCCACTTGGTTGAGCATAACAGCGTTGAGGAGATTTTTGCTCACCCAACTCAGCCATATACAATCGGCTTGCTTGGTGCTGTTCCGCGCGTTGATCAAAAGCGCACTCGCCGCTTAACTCCAATTTCTAAGCCAACAATGGATATGTTGATGGCAGAAGAAAAGAGTGGAGATACCAGCGATATGATGGGCCTTGAGGCAGAAAGCGAAACTGTTCGCGCGATGCTTCATGCGGAAACCGAAAAAACGATTAAGCCAATGTTTGAAGGCATTCCTCGCGAAGATCGCAAGGTTGTTTTGGATGTTAAGGGCTTAGTTAAAACATTCCCAATTACAGGTGGCGGTTTCTTGCGACGCAAGGTTGGCGAGGTTCGCGCTGTTGATGGCATTGACCTTGAGATTCGCGAAGGTGAAACTGTAGCTCTTGTTGGCGAATCTGGTTCTGGTAAGTCAACTACTTTGATGGAAATCATGAGCTTAAAGAAGCCAGAAGCTGGCTCTATTACCGTCTTTGGCACCGAGCTTAACGATAAGTTGACTAGCGAGCAGCGTCGCGAGCTTCGTTCCAAGATTCAATACGTGTTCCAGGATCCCATGAGTTCTCTTGATCCTCGTATGCTTGTTTACGATATTTTGGCAGAGCCTCTTCATGTTCAAAAGAAGTCGAAGGAAGAGATTCGTCAGCGTATTGCGGAGCTTATGCAGCTTGTTGAGCTGAATCCAGACCAGGTTGATCGCTTCCCAACGCAGTTCTCGGGCGGTCAGCGTCAGCGTATTGCTATTGCTCGCGCTTTGGCTGTAAACCCTAAGCTGCTTCTTCTTGATGAGCCTGTTTCGGCTTTGGATGTTTCTATTCAAGCTGGAATTATTAACTTGCTTGAAGATTTGCAAGACAAGTTGGGTGTTGCTTACTTGTTTGTTGCTCACAACATGGCGGTTGTTCGTCATATTTCTAGCCGAATTGCTGTTATGTACCACGGACGCATTGTTGAATCTGGCGAAACGGATGAGGTATTCGATAATCCTAAGCACCCGTACACTAAGGCTTTGATTAGCGCTGTGCCAATTCCAGATCCTGTTATTGAGAAGAATCGCAAGCGTATTATTCTCAACGAAGAAGATTCGTTTGATGACGTTGCAAGCGTCTGATTCTAATCTTTTGTGAATACGCCTAAACTTTTGTTTAGGGCAAGTTTGATCGCGTGTGTTATGCAAGACACACGCGATTTTTTGTTACAGGCGCATAAATTCTAAAAAAAGTAATATATTTTGTTTTTTAATCAAAATAAACTAAAAAATTTTCTGTTTTGCTGTTTTCTGCATTTAATTTTCTTTTTTCTGGATTAAATCTTAAGTAATAAAAGCTTAAATTCAGCATTTGTTAAAAAAGTCGTAACACAAAATGTCAAAAGATTAGATATACTCTACACACATACCAGAAAGTGGACATCATTTCTGGGGAATGAGAGGAATCATGAAAAAAACTAATGCAGGTAAATTAACTGTATTCGCCGCAGCTGCACTTTCTGTTGCAATGCTGCTCGGCGCTTGTGGTGGTACAACCGCCACTACGGCAGATAAAGCTAAGGGCGGAATGACCGAAGAGCCAGCCGCAGGTGTGGATACTTCCTACACTGGCGCTCTTCCAATGCCTAAGGTTGACAAGCGTTACGACAATCCACAGCCTCGTGACAATGTTAAGGATGGCGGTACTTACACGTTCTCGCTTTCCGACATGGGTCCAAACTGGAACTACGCTTCTAACGACGGTAACACCGCTTATATGGCCACTTTGTGGGGCTTCTACCAGCCATCGCTTCCTTATTACGATACCGTTAAGGGCGAGAAGGTTAAGTACAACCCTGATTACATTACTTCTGTTAAGAAGGTTAGCGACAAGCCACTCGTAGTTCAGTACGATTTGAATCCAAAGGCTAAGTGGAACGACGGCACAGACATTGATTACACTGCTTTTAAGGCCACTTGGGAAGTTATGAATGGCAAGAACGAAGCCTACTCCGTTCCATCTCACGAGGGCTACGACTGCATTGAGTCCGTTGAGCAGGGCGCAAATCCTAAGCAAGTAATCGTTAAGTACAATAAGCCATGCGCAACTTGGGAATTGCTTTTCGCTCCATTGGTTCATCCAAAGGCAACCGATCCAACCGTGTTCAACCAGGGTTGGGTAGGTAATCCTCACAACGAGTGGGGCGCAGGTCCATTCGAGATTCAGTCCGCAACCGAAGATCAGGTTGTTTTCGTGCGCAATCCAAAGTGGTGGGGCAAGAAGGCAAAGCTTGACAAGGTTGTTGTAAAGCGTATGGAAGATACCGCTGCAATGAACGCCTTCCAGAACGGCGAAATCGATTCCGTGGATTCCATCTCCACCAAGGATAAGGTTAAGGCTGCTCGTAGCGTTAAGGGCGCTCAGCTCCGTTACGGCTACAGCACCAAGATTCGTGTTATTAACTTAAACGCAAAGGCTGGCGCATTCAAAGACAAGGCCGTGCGTAAGGCCGTTGTCCAGGCATTCGACGTTGCCACCTACAACAAGATTCAGTTCCAGGGTATGAACTGGAAGAGCGAGCAGCCAGGTTCGGAGCTTCTCTCCATGTTCCAGGCTGGCTACAAGAACAACCTCCCAGCTGATGGTAAGTTCAACGTAGAAAACGCTAAGAAGACTCTTGAGGCCGCTGGCTACAAGATGGGCAAAGACGGTTACTACGCTAAGAATGGTAAGACCGTTCAGTTCACATTTACCTTCTTCGGCGATGACTCCACTCAGGCAGCTCTTGCTAACGCATTCCAGGCCATGATGAAGAAGGCTGGAATGAAGTGCAAGACTGTAAACAAGCCTGCATCTAAGTTCTCTAAGACTGTAAGCTCCTTCGACTTCCAGGTGCTTCCAATGGCTTGGGTTTCCCAATCTCCATTGAGCTTCTTGGCATCCGCTTCCCAGGTCTACGGTTCTAAGAGCGATTCCAACTTCACTGGCACTGGCAGCAAGAAGATTGATGCCCTGCTCGGCAAGATTGGTAAGACTTACGACTACAAAGAACAGACTGCATTGAGCAACAAGGGTGAGTCCATGGCTCTCGCTGAGTATGGTACACTCCCAGTTTCTGCTCCTCCAACCTATCAGGCATACAAGAAGGGCTTCGCTAACGGCGGTCCTGCTGGATATGCTAACGTTTTCGTTGAAAACATCGGTTGGCAGAAGTGAGTAAATTTGTAGCGATAACTCGCGCAAGTTTACTAAGCTGATTGCTTAACTTATAGCATGTGGCGTGTGGTCTTTGGCTGCACGCCACATGCTTTTGCTTGTAATTGCGTGCGTGTGCTTGCGCAGAAAATAGTCGCGTAAAAAATAGTCGCGTAAAAAATAGTCGCGCAAAAATAAACTCAGAAAAATAGTATAAACTTAATAAAACTTAATAAAAAATAAATCGCGAAGTCAAAAATAAGGGAGAATCTAGCGCATGTATGTAAATCCAAATAAACGCAAAGACGCGAGTAATGTGCGCTGGGTTTTGCAATATTGTAAGCCAGATATGTGGCGAGTAGGCGTATCGCTAGTTCTTTTTACTATCAACGACACAATGGCAATGACAATGCCGCTGCTTTCCGGCTTTATTGTAGACAAAGTCATTATTGGAAAACAGCATGATTTGCTTGCTTTTGTATGCGTGCTAATGGTTGCAATGATGATTGTTCGCGTAGGCTCAAGATATATTTACCAGCTTCAAATGGAAAGATTCGGCCAAAACGCCGTGTATCGCCTTGTAAGCGACGAGTACGAGAAGCTGCATTCACTTGACTTTACGTACTTTAATCACACGCGCACAGGCGACATTATGAGCCGCATGACTTCGGATACGGACGCGATTCGCCACATTTTAAGCTGGGTGTCTTATATGGCGCTGGATTGCTTAGTAATGTTTGTGTTTGCGCTAGTTATAATGTTTTCAATCCAATGGCAGCTGGCTCTAGCACTTATGGCAATTACACCATTTTTATTCTGGCTTGCAAAGCTTATGGGCAAGAATGCTAGGCCGAAGTTCCTTGCGATTCGCGAATCGTTTGCACGCATGAACTCAATGGTAGAAGAAAACATTGAAGGCAATCGCGTTGTAAAAGCTTTTGTGCGCGAGCCTTTTGAAACTCAGAAATTCGATAAATGCAACGAAGACTACTTTAATCGCAATATTACGCTTGCAAAAAACACGCAAAAATACATGCCATGGCTGGACGGTATGGGCTTTGCGCTGGAGCTTGTAACAGTAGGATTTGGCGGATGGCTTGTGCTTAATGGAAGCATGACTTTAGGCGCGTTTGTAACGTTTAACAGCTTCCTTTGGATGCTCCACATGCCAGTAAGAATGGTTGGGTGGCTTATTAACGATTGGCAGCGATTCAACGCAGGATGCGTAAATATTCGTAAGCTTCTTACGCAAGAATCGCATATTGATTTGCCATCTACATCTGCGGAAAATCTTAAAGTTAAGGGTCGTGTAACTTTTGAACACGTTGATTTTGCGTTCCCAGACGATCTTGATTCGCCAATTTTAAGCGATATTGATTTAGACGTTCCAGCAGGCGCAAAGCTTGGAATCTTAGGCGAAACGGGATCTGGAAAGTCAACGCTTGTAAGTCTTATAGCGCGTTTTTATGACACTACGCGCGGTCGCGTTTTGATTGATGGAAAAGACGTTCGCGAATGGCCTCTAGAAACTGTTAGAAATCAAGTTAGCATAGTCGCGCAAGAAACATTCCTGTTTTCCGATACGATTGCAGGAAATATTAGCTTTGGATTGCCTCAAAACGAGGAAAATTGCAAAGAATTAGATAACACGATTAGGCGTATGGCAAGAATTGCAGACGCAGACGATTTTATTATGAGCATGCCAGAAGGCTACGAAACTGTTGTAGGCGAGCGAGGAGTCGGCCTTTCTGGAGGTCAAAAGCAGCGTTTAAGTCTTGCTCGCGCGCTAGCAAACAATCCTGCAATCTTGATTATGGACGATACAACTTCTGCAGTAGACATGGAAACTGAGGAGCATATTCAAAAAGAGCTAAAAAAGTTAGACGGCTTGCGAACAGTAATCACAATTGCGCACAGAATCTCATCTGTTAAAGACGCAGACATGATTGTTGTGCTAGATCACGGCAAAATCGTAGAGCGCGGAACACACGAGCAGCTTGTGGCAATGCATGGAAGATATTGGGAAATCTACAAAAAGCAGCTTGGTATGCAAACGGGCAAAGCTTTGGGATTTGAAGATTCAAACGAGGCTAAGGGGGAGTAGAATGGCGCAGCGCAACACTTATAGAGAAGACGAAGGCCAAGAAGAGCACGTAAATTTGCACGAGTTGATGCGCGTTCGCAAATACATAAAGCCGTACGCATGGCAGCTAGTCAAAATAGTTTTAGTTGTTATTAGCGGAAGTTGCATTATGACAGTAACTCCAATGATTACAAAAACACTTATAGACGTAGTTTTGCCTAATAAAAACGTTTCTTATTTGTACGCGCTTATTGCATTGTTTGGCGTGCTTATTGTGCTGTATGAGCTTGGGTTAGCCTACAGAACGCTTGCAATTACGCGACTCGGTCAAATGATAATTAAAGATATGCGGCGAGATATTTTTACGCACGTGCAATCGTTATCGTTTGATTACTTCGATTCGCGCCCACACGGCAAGATTTTGATTCGCATAGTAAACTACATAAACACGCTTTCCGACACGCTTTCTTCTGGTTTAATCAACGTGTTTTCCGATGTTTTTGTGCTAATCATTACACTAATCGCAATGTTTGCTCTGGATTGGCGAATGGCATTGTGGAGTCTTGTATTATTCCCAGTTTTTATAATCTGGACTCGCACTTTGCAAATTTTGCAACGAAAAGCGTCTAAAAAACTATCAAATAAGCAAAGCAATCTTAACGCATATTTGCACGAATCAATCGCAGGCGTAAAAACAACTCAGACTTTTGCTCGCGAATCGGAGCAATACGCTACATTCCAAGAGCAGCAGTCGGGAGTTAGAAAAGCGTGGATGCAAAATGTTAGAGTGCAAATGCTGCTTTGGCCTGGAGCTTCGATTATTGAAAGCGCAGCAATTTCGCTGCTCTACTATGTTGGCATAACAAACGCGAGCAGTATGAACATAAGCACGGGTACGCTTATAGCATTTGTGTGGTATTCGAGCACTTTCTGGGAGCCAGTTGTAAACATTGGTAACTTCTACACGCAACTTGTAACATGCTCAGTGTATTTGGAGCGCATTTTTGAGACTTTAAGTATTAAGCCAAATATTGTAGATAAGCCAGATGCAAAAGAATTGCCGAAAATTAAAGGCAAGGTTGACGTAAACGATGTTGTTTTTCGCTACGAAGAGGGCGGAAAGCCGATTTTGAATTTAGTTGACTTGCACGTTGAGCCTGGAACTACGGTTGCTCTTGTTGGCCCTACTGGAGCGGGCAAAACAACGCTTGTAAGCTTGCTTTCTAGATTCTACGACGTTTCCGAAGGCTCAATCACAATTGACGGCTACGATGTGCGTTCAATAACGTTAGCATCTTTGCGCAAACAAATGGGCGTTATGCTTCAAGACAGCTTTATATTTAGCGGAACTGTTAAAGAAAACATTCGATACGGTAAGCTTGACGCAACGGACGAAGAGATTGAGGCTGCGGCTCGAGTAGTTCACGCGCACGAGTTTATTGAAGAATTGCCTAATGGCTACGATACTAAGATTGAAGAGCGAGGAGCTACTCTTTCTGCAGGCCAAAGGCAGCTTATATCGTTTGCGCGCGTGCTTTTAGCAGACCCGCGAATTTTGATCCTAGACGAAGCAACAAGCAATATAGATACGCGTACAGAAGAAGCTTTGCAAGCAGGATTAGCTCAATTGCTTAAAAATCGCACTTCTTTTGTGATTGCGCACAGGCTTTCTACAATCGAGAATGCAGATTTGATTTGCGTGATTGACCATGGGCAAATCGTGGAGCGCGGAAGCCATGATCAACTTATGGCGCAAAAAGGTGCGTATTACAGACTTGTGGAATCGCAGTATGCTGCGATTAGTGCGGCGATTCAATAAGCGCAAAAGTCGCGTTTAAGTCGCGTTAAATATGCGACTACACTTGTAAATCATGAGTAAGCATCATCGCGAACACAATTGGGCGCCTTCTTTAACAGAGAAGTCCCAAATATGGCAGAATCTAATTAAAGAAGGCATAACAATCGCAGACGACCACACGCATATGCTAAGCGTAGTGGATTTTGCAAAAAATCTTAATCAAGAATTAGAGCAAAAAGGTCGAGATTTAATAGCTGAGCCTAGCGCAAACGACTTAGTAAATCATGCAAAAGCATCAGGCGTTTCTAAAATGATTGAAGTTGGATGCGAATACCCAGATTGGCAGCCAACAATAGACTTTGCGGCAGATCACGCGGATTGCGTACGTGCTGCAATAGCGATTCACCCAAACGAAGCGCCTTTACATGGCCATAGGGGAGCAGAAGGGCCAGACGGCTTGCCAGTAGTTTATAAGCCGTATCACGATATTCCATTTGACGAAGCAATGCAACGCTTGCGCTCGCTAGTAATGGAGCATCCAAAAGAAGTAGTGGCGATTGGAGAGACGGGATTAGACTATTTCCGCACAGGCGAACGCGCAAGAATTTACCAACGCGACTCGTTCCGTGCGCATATAGCGCTTGCAAAAGAGCTTAATTTGCCGCTTCAAATTCACGATAGAGATGCGCATAGCGATGTTGTAGAAATTTTGCTAAAAGACGGAGCGCCAGAGCGAACAGTTTTTCACAGCTATTCTGGCGGAAAAGACTTAGCTCAAGTGCTAAAAGAAAACGGATGGTACGCAAGTTTTTCTGGAACGATTAGCTATAAGGGAAATGAGGATTTGCAAGAGTCTGCGCGAATCATTGGCAAAGACCGCATAACTGTTGAAACGGATGCGCCGTACCTTACTCCGATGCCTTACCGCGGGCGGCCGAACGCGCCTTATATGGTGCCTTACACTCTTGAATCGTTAGCAACCGCGCTTGATTGTTCTTTGATGGAGGTAGCAAAGTCAACCTTAAAAACAACGCATGAAGTTTATGGGTTTTAAGAAGTCTATGGGTTTTAAGAAGTCTATGGGTTTTAAGAAGTCTATGGGTTTTAACATTTAGGCATTAATCGCGCTTAAATCAGCCCTTATTTTTCAAGGATTCTGAGTCAATTTTGCGCTATATATCTGTTGTTGTATACAATATTTAGGTATAAATAAATAAAACTGTAAGCAGTAAGACCGTATGCGACTTCTTATTATGGCAGATTATGCAAGAAGCGGTTTTACTTTTTGGAGGAAAAATCAAGCATGACTAAGTCACGCGTTTCAGCGTTATCTGGCGATAATGCTAAAGATTTTCGCAACGTGGCAAAGGAATCTGAGAAAGCCGCTAAGGGCATAACAAACCCTAAAGAGGCGATTCTAAAGGCCGCTTCTTTTACAAAGGCACCAAAGGTTTCTCAGAAAACCACCACTCGCGAAGAACGAGAGGCGTTGGCGTATCAGCAAGCAAAAGAGGTTAAAGAAGCCGAAAAGCTTGCGGATAGTGCTGTTAGAGGCCCGCTTGGAAGATTGTGGGCAAAGATACAAACCAGCTCCGATAAATTCACTTTAGGAATGTCAATAGTGGCATTGGGCGTTGTTTACGGAGATATTGGAACGTCTCCTTTATACACCGCTCAAACATTCTTGGCTGGCCAAGGTGGGTTGCAAAACATTAGTCGCGAAGCAGTTTACGGAATGCTTTCCCTTGTGTTTTGGTCAATTACGCTAATCACAACTGTAAAATACGTGTTTGTGGCAATGCGCACAGACAACAAGGGCGAAGGCGGAATTTTTGCGCTCTACTCGCTTATTAGGCGAAAAGGCGCATGGCTTGCGATTCCAGCAATGATTGGTGGTGCGGCGTTCCTTGCGGATTCTGTTTTAACTCCAGCAGTTTCAATATCTTCCGCAGTAGAAGGCTTGCGCACAATATCTGCGTTTAGGCCTATCTTCTTAGAAAACGACAATCTTTCTTTAATGATCACAGTAATTATTATTGTGATTCTGTTTTCTGTTCAACAGCGCGGAACTGAAAGAATTGGAAAAGTTTTCGGCATAGTCGTTATGATTTGGTTTGGATTCCTAGCGCTTGTTGGAATCATGAATATTGGCGAAAATCTGGCGATTTTTGAGGCTTTGAACCCAATTTACGGATTAAAGTTCTTATTCAGCTCGCACAATATGCAAGGAATGGCCTTAATGGGCATTATCTTCCTTTCTACAACTGGTGCGGAAGCTTTGTACTCCGATATGGGTCACGTTGGTCGTGGAAACGTTTATGTTACTTGGCCGTTTATTAAAGTGGCGCTTATTCTAAACTACTTTGGCCAAGGCAGCTGGATGCTTCAGCATCAAAACAATAAAGCATTGTGGTCTATAGAAGGCTTAAACCCGTTCTTCCAGATGCTAAGCCCGAATTTACGTTACGTTGCCGTTGTGCTTTCTGTAACAGCTGGCATTATTGCATCTCAGGCTTTGATTACTGGTGCTTTTACTATGGTTTCGGAAGCTACCAGCCTTAACTGGATGCCTCATCTTCAGGTGCGATACCCTGCGCGAACTCGCGGTCAGCTTTATATTCCTGTTGTCAATTTTGTGCTTTGCCTTGCCACGCTTACAGTTTTGGCTGTGTTTAAGGATTCTGAGCATATATCTGGAGCGTACGGTCTTGCTCTTACGCTTACCATGATTGCCACAACAATACTTCTTACGGTTCACATGTGGTATCAAAATAAGAAGCTTGGCGCCTTAGTATTTGCTGTAGTCTTCCTGATTATTGAGATTTTGTTCTTTATAGCTTCTATGGCAAAGTTTATGCACGGCGGCTGGTTTACCATGCTTCTTGGTGCTTCGATTTTGATTATTATGCTCACTTGGAAAGATGGCACTAAGATTGAGCGCTCGCAGCGATTGCACATGAAGCCTAAGGACTTTTTGCCTGTTCTAGATAAGTTACACAGTGATTTTAGAATCCCTTATTTTGCAGACAATATTGTGTATTTGACTTCCGATAAGGAGATGAAGCGTCTAGATACTGGTATTTTCTTCTCGATTTTTGCGGATCATCCTAAGCGCGCTCGCGCGTGGTGGGCTGTTTCTGTAGAAACTGATGACGCTCCGTTTACTCGCGAATATTGCGTGGAGAATTTTGGCACGGACTATTTGTTCCGCGTTAAAATCAAGCTTGGATTTAAGGTTTCTCCTTCGATTCCTGCGTATTTGCATCAGATTATGCACGATTTGTCGCATACGGGCGAGCTGCCGCAGCAGCAGTCTGTTTACCCTAAGGTAGATGCGGATCCAGATATTGGCCCAATTCGTTACGTGCTTTTGCACAAGGCGTTAATGCCTGAGTCGAATATTTCTTTGCGTGGCGCGTTATCGCTAAAGATGAAGTATGCGATTCGTCATATTGCTGGAACGCCAGTTAAGTGGTTTGGTTTAGCTCCATACAATCCGATTGTAGAAGTTCAGCCATTGTTTGTTTCTACTCGTAGGCCTCCGCGATTAAAGCGAGAAGAGGTTGCTGCTTCTAGAGCTGTTCAGTCTTTGCAAGGCAATGATGTTGCAGCGCAAGCTGCTGTTGACGCCGAGCAAACTACGATTATGAACGCTAGAGATATTGCTGCGGCAAATGTTTCTGGAGAAGGTAAGTCTGAGAAGTCTGAGAAGTCTGAGAAGTCTGGAAGCAAGTCCGAAAATAAAGAGACTAAGGAATCTAAAATATCTAATACTGGCAAAATCGCTAGAATAGATACTGGTCAGATTAAAGCAGTTAAAAAATAATTAAAACCCGAATTATTGCTTTATTGCTTTATTGCTAATCGGCCGTTTGTGTTGGCTTGCGTATGTGCTTATGTTTGCTTGTGCGCTTGCTTTCAATAAACGGCCGTTTTGCAATTGAGTGGGTTTAAGGAGTGCGATTATTATGCTTGCAAATATTCCTGATTTTAATACGATTGAAAAGCTGCATCGCGCTGCCTCGCCTAGCGAAGACGCTTATAATCTTATTCATTGCCATTGTGTTGTTATTGCTACGATTTCTTGGATGCTTGCGCGGCGTCAAAATCAGTTGTTGGCTTTTAAGCAGCTTAATTTGAGTGGGGATTTTGGGGATTTTGAGAATCTTGCGGATTTTGCGGATAAGTCGCAAGCTGCTGTTGAGCAAATTATGCTTAGTCAAATGTCTAAAATCAATGAAGATTTAAAGAACAGGTGTGATTTAGCAAAGTCTTGTCTTAAAGAATTGATTGGCATAAATCCGCTTGAGCTTCCTAAAGTTAGTGGCGGAATCGCGCCGAAAGATTATGTAGACGAGTATGCTGCGTTTGCTGGCGGATTGTTGCACGATATTGGAACGTATTTTGTTTTAGCTAAAGACGGTTCGAAGGCAGCGAATGGAAAGTTGGAGTTTGACGGGCCGAATTACATTTTGCACGGTTTGCGTGGATACAGATATTTGATTGAGCGTGGTTTTAGCGAAGATATTGCGCAGTTTGCGCGCAATCATACTGGTGTTGGGTTGACTAGTGAGCAAGTTGCCCTGCAAAATCTGCCGCTTCCTGCTGGCGATTATATTCCGCGTACAGTTGAGCAAGAAATTGTGATGGTTGCAGATAAATACAACAGTAAGTCGATTCCGCCGCGATTTTTAACGGTAGATACTTATAAGCGTAAGGCTGCGCGCTTTGGCGAAGAGAACGCAAAACGTTGGATGTGCTTGGTTAATAAATACGGTAGACCGAGTGTTTGCAAGCTTGCAGATCTTTTTGGACTTAAGGTTGATTAGTTGCCGTGTTTTCAACACGCCGATGTTTTGGCTTTGTTTCAATGGTTTTGGCTTGTTGGTGTGGGGGTGATTTGCTTTTGAGTCTGGTTTGGTGTAAGTTTATCTCTTGCTGCTCAGCGCGGCTGGTTCTCCTCGGTT
>NZ_JASOOL010000069.1:0-259 GCF_030217745.1 Bifidobacterium sp. UMB1197
TTAAATCCGACATTTTTAGATCCGGAAAAATACTTTCTGGTAAATATGTTTCTCCATACATTAGTGGTACTCCATCAGCTAGACGTAACCTAACTAACTTGTACGCTTTTTCTCCAGCTTTCAAATTAAGCTGATTTGCGACAGCTGCATCGGGAACAACAAGCTCTAATGTGCGGTTTTGTGTTGTTGGCTTGCGTCCTGCTTCTGACATCTGTTCACTAAATGAGTACATACTTCCTAAGTTGGTCTGATCTAGATA
>NZ_JASOOL010000070.1:0-258 GCF_030217745.1 Bifidobacterium sp. UMB1197
CATCTTTGTTGGTCATATCAATGTTCTTATCTGGAATAACAGACTCTGAGATTTCGTTGCCGTCGTCACCCTTGTCCTTGTCCATTTGGTCATTAAAGGCTTTTTGCAACTCCTTAAGCGCATCATCGTACGCTTTCTTTGCCTTAGCTTCGTCAGAATTTGGATCAGTATTTGCAGACGCATTTTTATATGCTGGGCTATTAGTAATGGCCAAACTCTGAAGCAACGCCGCTGAAATCTTACTGGTGTCGGTTGCAT
>NZ_JASOOL010000071.1:0-258 GCF_030217745.1 Bifidobacterium sp. UMB1197
TAGAGTGCGACGTAAATATTTCCCGGAAAATAATATTGTCCAGGAAACCTCTTTGACTGGTTTAGCCTTTTTAAGTCTCTTGGGAATTCCCCATTTACGCCCCATATGCTTTTTGATAACTTTATTAGCTGTTTTGACTTTACCGTGGCTTGCAAGCCAGCTTGGTGAAGCAGGTAGGGGAAAAATAGATCTGAAAATAGCGGCAATAAATGCTGGAATAGCTCCCGTAGCTAAAATGATTTGCCAAGTATGTGAGCC
>NZ_JASOOL010000072.1:0-257 GCF_030217745.1 Bifidobacterium sp. UMB1197
TCTGGAATGCCGTTGAGAAGGCCGAACGCCGGAAGAACTCACAACTTGCGCGGGAAATTGAACTCGCCATCCCCCACGAACTGCCGCAGGATGCCGCACGGGAAACCGTTCTCGCCTTTGTCAGAGAAAACTTTGTCAGTCAGGGCATGATTGCTGATGTGGCGTTCCATCACATGGATAAAACAACTCCCCATGCGCACATCATGCTGACCACGCGGGCTATCGGACCTGCTGGGTTCAGCGGAAAGGTCAGGGAC
>NZ_JASOOL010000073.1:0-257 GCF_030217745.1 Bifidobacterium sp. UMB1197
TGCCGTCCTGGAGGCGCACTCGGCTCCAGCCAAGTAGGGCTTGAGCCAAACGTGGCTGGGCTGCCTCTTCTTCCCGCGAGGAGGCTCGCCTCCCCGCCAGCCGTTCACTCGGCTTCCAGGTGGGGGCGCTCTGCGCCTCCTGCAGGTCTTGGCTCAGGGGCTGCTTGCCCTGAGCTGGGGCTGTGGGCGGGAGCCCAGGCACGCAGGGGCAGGCCCCAACCAGCTGCACACGTCTCTGCTGGGGAGGAGAGCGCTAG
>NZ_JASOOL010000074.1:0-257 GCF_030217745.1 Bifidobacterium sp. UMB1197
CGTCAGCAGCGCATGGACGCCTGGCGGGCAGCGTGCCTGCAAAATCCGCAAGGTATTCTCTGCTGCGCCCGTGGCGGTCAGCGCTCACATATTGTGCAAAGCTGGTTGCATGCAGCGGGGATTGATTATCCGCTGGTAGACGGCGGTTATAAGGCACTGCGCCAGACCGCGATTCAGGCGACTATTGAACTGGCACAAAAACCGATAGTGCTGATTGGCGGTTGTACCGGCAGCGGTAAAACGCTGTTAGTGCAGCA
>NZ_JASOOL010000075.1:0-256 GCF_030217745.1 Bifidobacterium sp. UMB1197
GGTTGTCCTTTAGCGTGTCGCTCCTTAATTTCCTTTACTACAGCTTCAAATTTAGAATCTAAAGTTGGATACAAAATATCAGGTAAATCTTTACGAGCAATTGGACGGTTAGTTGGAATAGTAATTACTTCCATGTTATAAATTTCACGGAATTCTTCTTCTTCTGTTTTAGCTGTACCTGTCATACCCGCAAGTTTTTTGTACATTCTAAAGAAGTTCTGGTAAGTAATGGTTGCTTGAGTCTTTGATTCTTCTT
>NZ_JASOOL010000076.1:0-255 GCF_030217745.1 Bifidobacterium sp. UMB1197
GGATCACAGCCGTGGTCAGCGGTGAGGATCAGGATGTCGTCATCGCGCAGCAGAGACATCAGCTCCGGCAGACGGCGGTCGAACAGTTCCAGACCCGCAGCATAACCGGCGACGTCGCGACGGTGGCCCCAGGAAGAGTCGAAGTCAACGAAGTTGGTGAAGACGATGGTGTTATCACCCGCTTCTTTCATCTCGTTGATGGTGGCGTCAAACAGCGCGTCCAGGCCGGTCGCTTTCACTTTTTTGGTGATGCCG
>NZ_JASOOL010000077.1:0-255 GCF_030217745.1 Bifidobacterium sp. UMB1197
TTGATCACTTGTAGAGCTAGTAAACACATCATTAGCATTATAACTTGGCGCTGCTAAAGTAAAAGTTGAATATGCTCCAGCATAACGTAAATTTGCAACAACATAGTCGTTACCTGAATTAGGAATATTAACTTGCCAAGACGATCCATTTGTAGGCAAACTCCACGATCCTGAAATCACGTGGAATCCAGGTGTATCTTGATCGCCTGCTGTATTGTCCCACTGCCAATTTCCATAAGTAATCTTATTGTTGGC
>NZ_JASOOL010000078.1:0-254 GCF_030217745.1 Bifidobacterium sp. UMB1197
TTCATGAAAAATATGATGATGTAAAAATTGGCGGTATGCTTGCCTACCAGCAAATTTACCCAGAAACATCAAAAGCCACTGATGTTTGGGCTGCTAAGCAAGCTCAAGGATTTTTGAACTTTAATATTTATGATGCAGATACTGGGCGTGGTTACTCGCCAGAAGTTATGCAATATGCAAAAGATCACCATATTAATTGGGATATCACTGATGAAGATCAAGAAGAAATGAAAAAAGCCCAAGCTGATTTCTTA
>NZ_JASOOL010000007.1:0-88046 GCF_030217745.1 Bifidobacterium sp. UMB1197
CTCGTAACTATATCTACCAGTTGACATGAAATAACCCTTTCACTAACTGTCCAGAAAAAGGGGTACATATCATTAGGTCAAATTTGGTACAAAGTGCGGAAAATCGTCGATTCGCGTGTGCAGAAATAACAAAAGCCGCGCAAGCCAAGAAAACCTTGACTACGCGCGGCTTATAAATCTTAGAAAAGCTTAGAAAATCCTAGAAAATCTTAAGCAAAAATTCTAAGCAAAACCTTACTCGGCTGCAGGAGCTTCGGCAGCAGGAGCAGCAGCATCGGCAGCAGGAGCAGCAGCTGGCTCTTCTGGAGCAGCATCTTCTGGAACGGTAACGCTAACAACAGACTCTTCGCCATCCATGTCGAGCACAACGCCCTTAGGAAGCTTAACGTCTTTAGCAAATACCTTGGTGCCGTCGGTTAAGCCGTCAACGTTAACCACCAAGCGCTCTGGCAAGTTGGAAACGTCTGCGCGAACCTTAAGCTCCTGAACGTCTACGAATGCAACAGCAGCACCCTTTGGAGTGCCTTCAACAAACACTGGCACCTCAACGTCAATCTTTTCGCCAGCCTTAACTTCGTAGAAGTCAATGTGCTCAACAATGCGCTTAACAGGGTTGCGCTGAACATCCTTAACAACTGCGATTCGCGATTCCTTGCCAAACTTAATGGTGAACAAAGCGTTTGCGTGACGAAGCGAAAGAGTGGTCTCCCTCATTGGAAGAGTTACGTGTACAGGTTCAGCACCGCCAGCGTAAATGCTTGCTGGAATCAAATTTGCAACGCGCAAACGGCGAGCAACGCCCTTACCGAACTCATTACGCACATTGCCTTCAAGTGTAATCTTTGTAGCCATATCGGTCTCCTTATTATCTGGATAGATTGATTAATCCAGCTTCAGGCGCACCGACGCGCCGAAAACCATATTGGCATCAGCCCAGTCGATAACGGAACTTACACGGCAATCGCAGGTGCAATCGCAGTGTTATTCCCTCGCCAAAGCAACTTGTCTAGTCTACAAAAACACTTAGACATGCGCAAACTCAGCAAAAATACTAATGCTAATTCGCAAAATCCTAATTACAAACACAACACAAAAAGTGACTTGAGCTATACAAGCTATTATCATATATAAAAGAAGTAAGCGCGCATTGAATTGTGCGATTAAAAACAAGCTGATTTTGTGACTAAAGTTGTGACTAAAGTTGCAACACAAATTACATGTTGCAACACAAATTTATGACTCAAGATTAGCGCAATTAAGGAGCAGACGTGTCCGTGCTAAACACACTCCAGCAGCAGGCTTTCAACCTTGCTCGCAAGGCCTTGCAAATCGGCAGCAACTTTGCGCACCCAGTTAGCGACGATCGCTCGGGAAGCCAAGACTACTCGCAAGTCGAAGAAAAACAAGAAGCAGCAAACACGCTACTTGCGCAAAAATCGCGTCTGCCTCGCATAGAAGAGTGGGGCGCAGAAATGCCAACCACAACGTTCTTAGACCCACAAACTGGCTTGTTGACTACAAAAACCGAGGGAAGCGCTCCGCTAGACGAAGGCACAAGCATCTACGACTTGTATGCAGATAGGGCCGCTCGAATGGGAGACGATCCGCTTTACACGTACAAAGAAAACGATGAATGGGTTACAAAAACAGCAAATCAGTTCCTTAAAGAAGTGCGAGATGCCGCAAAAGGCTTAATGCACTACGGTTTGCGCAAGGGCGATGCTGTTGCGTTAATGTGCAAAACCTCGTACGAGTGGGATATTGCCGACGCTGCGGTTATGGCTTGCGGAGGCGTGCTTGCTACGATTTACGACACGGATTCTGCCGAGCAAATTCGCAACATTGTAAACAACTCCGACTCGCGCTTTTTGATTGTTGGAACAACAGATATGAAGGAAAAGGCGGACGGCGCAATCGAAGAATGCCCAAGCCTTGAGCGCATTATTTGCATAGAAACTGGCGGATTGGCGGAACTTCAGGCTTTTGGATACGCTGTTAGCGATGAAGAGCTAGACGAGCGCATTGACTCAGTTAAAAAAACCGACTTGTGCTCAATCGTGTACACTTCTGGCTCTACGGCTGCGCCAAAAGGCGTGGAAATGACGCATGAGCATTATTGCACAACGGCGTTAAACTTGCCGATTTATTTGCCAGACTTGCTTAGCGAGCCTGATGGATCTGTGCTTCTGTTCTTGCCTCAGGCTCATTCGTTTGCGCGCGCAATCAACTATATTGTTGTTGCCAGCACGCTTAGAATCTACATTGCGCAAGGCATTACAACGCTTATATCCGACCTTCAAGTTGCAAAACCAACCGTTATGATTGTTGTTCCGCGTGTGCTCGAAAAAGTGTATAACGCGGCTTCGCAAAAGGCAGGTCACGGCGCTAAGGGACTTGCTTTCCAGGGTGCTGTTGTTACGGCTCAGCAATATATGAAGGAAGTACAGGATTCTGGAGACGCTAAGGCGCTCACAAAGGCTCGCCGCGCTGCTTACGATCCGCTGGTTTACCGCCCGATTCGCCAAGCGCTTGGTGGGCGTGCGCGCTGGATTGTTGCTGGAGGTGCACCACTGGACCCAGAGCTGCTTTCGTTCTTCCGCGGCGCAGGCGTGCCAGTTTACGAGGGCTACGGTCTTACGGAAACCACTGCCCCATGCGCGTTTACGCCTATTGGCGTTCCATTCCGCGAAGGTTCTGTTGGCATTGCTTTCCCAGCTTTCACTTTGCGAATTGCTAAAGATGGCGAAGTGCAAATTAAGGGTACTTGCGTGTTTAAGAAGTATCACAAGAACGAAGAGGCCACCGAGACTTCGTTTACAGAAGACGGATGGTATGCTACTGGCGATTTGGGCAGAATTGACGACGATGGCATGATTTACATTACTGGTCGCAAGAAGGACTTAATCATTACTGCTGGCGGCAAGAATGTAGCTCCTGGCCCTATTGAAGAAGTGATTAAGCGTTGCGATCTTGTGTCTCAAGCGCTTGTTCTTGGAGATAAGAGGCCATTTATATCTGCTCTTGTTACTTTAGACGAGGAGATTTTGCGCAATTGGCTTAAATCCAAGGGCTTGGACGAGACTATGAGCATGGAAGATGCCGCAAATAACGCGGTTGTTCGTGCGGAAGTTCAAAAGTTTGTGGATCTTGCAAATGAGGGCGTATCGCGCGCGGAATCTGTGCGAAAGTTCATTATTTTGCCAGAAGAGTTTACTCAAGAAAATGGCTTGATGACGGCTTCTATGAAGATTATTCGCCCTCGCGTTATTAAGAAGTATTCTGCATTGCTCAACACGCAAATGTACACGATTCGCAAGAAGTAGCGTCGATTCTGCGCGCTACAAGATTACGTAGATTGCACCAAGCACTGTAGAGATTCGAGATTTTTCGCCGTGAACGAGGTGAGCCTCAGCGCCGAAGGTGGTGACTCGCCGAGAGAGCAAGAAAAATCGAGAATCTCGGTGATGAAAGATACGCAAAAGTTCTAGATATCCAGAAGGTTTGATGTATTTCTCTACGAGCAATAAAAGAGGAGCGTAGCGACGGGACTTGCGAGGAGAGAAATACTCAAACCTCGCGCAACAACAAATAGGAAATGTCGCGCCCGCGTTTGTTCCCTTTTACCCGCGTTTGTTCCCTTTTTGGTCAATTTTGGAAACAAAAGCAAGAAAAAGTAAACAAACACGGGGAAATTATGCAGCTCGAAATCGTCGATTCGCAGTTTAATCCATAGGTATTTGGTAAAATCACGTTGAAAACTATATACCCCCCCCCGGTAGAAAATATGTTTTCCAAAACAAGACGAACGGCAAGCAATTGCTAAAAAATCTTGTTCAAAAACACGAAAACTAACGATTTCCTATTATCAAATATGAGGAGAGGTTTTATGAATGCTAAAATCGCAGCCGCTATATCTTTAGGCGCAAGTTCACTGGCATTATTCGGTGTGGCAAATGTGGCCAACGCTGTTGAACAGAATCCAAACATAACTCAAGAAACTAACAATGTAGTTAACAGAGAAAATCCACAATCCGAACCACAATCCAATCCAAAAACCAGCGAAGAAGCAAACAAAGAAGCAAACAAGCTTGCAGACGAAGCCGAAAGACTAGAAAAAGAAGCCAATACAGAATTTACAAAAGCTCAAGACGAATACAATCAGGCTAATCAAGCTGCGACCGACGCCAACAATGTTGCTAGCACTGCACAATCTAAGTTAGAGGATGCTCAAAAAGAGAAAACTCTCGCAGAAGAAAATCAAACTAAAGCAAATAAAGAATTGCAAGAAAAGCAATTGCAGGCATCTAAAGCAAAAGACGAAGTAACAGCAAAAACTAAAATCTTAGAAGCAGAAAAAAATAATGAAAAAGCTGCTTTAGACGCAAGGCAAGAAGCTGCAAATGCACAAATAAAAGCCGAAGAACTTAATGCTTCTGCTCAAAGTGACGCTGCAAAGCATAAAGAGCTAGCAGATAAAGCAGATGAAGATTTAAAAGATAAGCAAAAAGCTCAAAAGAAAGAAAATGCAAATCTGCAACAAGCCAAGGATGCCCTAAGCAATGCAAAAAAGGAGCATCAGGAATTATTGCAAAAGGCCAATCAGGCAGATGTACTTAAACAAAATGCAGATAAGCTTGTTGAAGACAACAATAACAATCAAAAGAAAATTACAGCCCAGATAGAAGCGCTTACAAATCCAAAATCTGCTAGCGAAAATGAAAACGTTAAAAATCTAGAAAAAGCAGCTCAAGAAGCGCAAGAAAAAGCAGATTCAGCAAAGACTAATGCTGCTAAGAAGAATTCGGAAGTCAACTCTGCAAGCGACAATCTTACAAAAGCAGAAAATGAGCTTAAGTCAAAGAACAAAGACTTTTATGATTTAAAAAACGATGTAGAGGAAGCTAAACGCACAGCAAAACAAAAAAGTGACGAATACGATCTTACCGCAGATACAGAAGATTCAAACAAAAAAGTAGAAGAAAAGTCTGACTTCTACAAGTTCTTGCAATATGTGATTGACACTGAAAAAGCTAAGAAAAACGCAGGCAACGCCAAGCTTATTGCAGACGCTGAGCGCGCTCAAAAAGTTCTTAAGGGCGAATCTTATACGGTTCCAAAAGAGTTAGTTAAAACTATAACTACTCCTGAGGGAACTGTGAAGCAATATCGTTCTGAATACACAGTTTATGCTCCAACTTGGTACAACGACTTAGTAAAGCCTGGACTTGGCAGGGTTGGCAGCGCAGACTCGCTGCAAAATATGATTGAAGCATCAACATACTACGATGCTCTTAACAAGCTGCGCAAGGCAGATGATTCTTTGCCAGAAGTCGGCGTGCGCTTAACGCATATTGCAGAGAGCATTCTACACTCCTTCTACTCCGCCGCGCATATTGGTCATGCTGTATCTCATGAACCTGAGAATGTAGCAGAAGATTTAAAAACACATGCATATAATCGATCTGCGGAAAATGTTGCGTGGAGCAACAAGTTAGACGGGCACGATAGCACAAGAAATCCACAGAAGTTTGATGACTGCGAAGTAACAGACGAAGGTCATTTTTCTTGCAAAATCAACTCTGGTGACTCACACAACGCTCTAGACGGTTGGTACACAATAGAAAAAACCTTGTACGACAACACAATTAGCAGCGGCAAATGGGCGAATCATAAACTCGCAAAGGGTGCTAAAGAAATACTGCAACAACATAGACATGATCTTGCAGATTTTACTCGCAATAAAAAAACTATCTTATTTGAAAACGACGATGACGGATCGCTGACTGGTAAGTTTATAAGCGCAGTTGGCCATTACACAAACTTTGCCGATAAATCAAATACTGCTGCGGGCTTCGCCGAAGGCGACAACTCGTATGACAATAAAAACAAATACCAAGATATTGCCATGTGGCATGGTAGCAACGAATCGACGATTACGGTTGGCCAATATAAGGATTTGCTTAATGCTTATGTTAAAAAAGTTAATCCTAATAACAATAACTTGGAACCAGATAACGCAGAAAAGTTGAAGCAGCTTAACGCGGACGCAAACCTTACAAATATGGCTATTTTTAACGCCAGATATAAGGTTTTGCAGGCAAAGCACGCCATGAGCGAGCAGGATCGTGCCGCTATTAAAGGCCTCGAAGAAAAATTCGACGATGCTGTTAGCAAATTTGAGCAAGCTCAAGAAGAGTTTAAAGACGCAAATAAAAGCAAAATCCTTCTGGAAGAATCTGCTGAGGCTGCGAAAAAACTTTATGAAGAAGAAAAGCAGAAGGCAGATGCTAATGCTCAGCTTGACGAAAATGCTAGAGAGAACAAAAAGAAGCAACTTGAGCAAGAACTTAAAGAGTTGCAAGCAGCTGCGACTGATTTGAACAAAAATGCTGAGAATGCTAAGAAAAATGCAGAAGAAACTCATAGATTGGCAGATGCAAAGCAAGCTACGATTAAGGGCGATTTGACTGATGCTGTTAATGTTGCTCAAGGCAAGGTAACTGCTGCCAATCAGGCTGTTCAAGATGCAGAAGCCGACAAGAATAATGCTGAAGAAGCACTTAAGGCTGCTAACAAAAAGGCTGATGAGCTAGCTGATAAGATTACAGAATTAGAGAAAACAGTCGAAGCGGAAACTAAGAAGATTACAGAAGCAAATAATAGAGTTTCTGATGCGCAAAAGGCTGTTGAAAATGCTAAAGATCAGCAAGAACGAGTAAGCAACGAGCTTTCTGCCTTAAGTAAAAGAGCAGATGAGGCAAATAAAAAGGTTGTAGAAACTAATGCTGATGTAAAGGCAAAGATTGAGGCTGTTAAGGCAGCTAAAAAGACTGTTGCAGATGCTAAGGATAAGGTTGCCTCTGCTCAAGCCACTCTTGCAGCCGCACAAGCTAAGGTTACGGCAGCACAAGAGACTGTTAAGGCTGTTGAAACTAAGTTTAACGAGATAATCAAGAAGCTGCCTCAAGAGACTCAGAAAACATACAGTGCCAAGTTCCTTTCTGCAACTAAGCGATTCCAGACTATGCAAACGGATTTGATGAGCTACACCACGCAGCTTGAAACGTTGACAACTACGTTGAACGATAACGCCGACGCGCTTAATAAGAACATAAAAGACACAGTGGTTCCACCAACGCCAGAGCCAGCCCCATCTCCTGCTCCAAGCATCGAAGACATAACGCCTGGCTCTGGCTCTAATACTGGCTCTGCGTCTGTTGAAGAGCCTGGCGAAGCATCTGGCAGCGACTACGTTGGCAGCTCGGACTACAGCAGCAGCAACTGGTACAGCAAGTATCTTGCAGGATACGCTAAGAATCTGTTTGCAGGCGAGCAGCTTGGATTTAACGTTGCTGTTCCAGCCGCACAATCGCAGAGTGCAAACGGTGCTAACGGCGCAAACGATCAGAATGCTAATGGTGTTGCGGCGAATAATGTTGCAGGCGCAGCGCACGCTAACACTCTTAGCGCATCCAGCGCCAATCGCATCGCAGCCGCACTAGTGGCGGGAGCTAAGGCTGCAGCCAAGAACGCTGCCAAGGCAGACGAGGCTAAGAAGGATGACGCTAAGAGCGAGTCCTCTAATAATGCTGCTAAGGATTCCGAAAAGAGCAAGTCTAAGAGCGATTCCAAGAATGATTCCAAGAGCGAATCTAAGGATGAGTCTAAGAGCGCTCAAGCATCTAGCGGCGAGGAAAGCGCAGCGCAAAGCGCGTCCAACAGCACTACGCTTAAGGTTGTTGCGGCTCTAGCTGCTGTTGTTGCAGGAATCGCAGCAATCGGAGGCGGCACTTACTTTGCTCGCCATCGTCGTGCGTAATCAAAACTAAATAAAACAAAAACCGCGGTTGACTGGTCTTAACTGACTCGTCTGCCGCGGTTTTTTGTTGCAGATTTTCCCGAAAATGTTGTTAATTTTGCTGTGTCGCGCAACATTCTCGGTAAATTTTTCCCGAAAATGTTGTTAATTTTGCCGATTTGAGCTACAAACGCGGGAAATTCTTACCGATTTTGTAGCTAATTTTGCCATTTTAAGCAACATTCTCGGGAAAATCGCTCGCGCTACGCTCTAAGCTCGAAGGCAGGTCGTGTCGTTCGCGCGGTCTAGGCGCGACGAATTAGAAACCCAAGCGCTCAAGCTTCTTAGGGTCGCTCTGCCACCCCTTTGCAACCTTTACGTGCAAATCGAGCACAGCTTTAGCACCCGTAATGCGATTCACCGCAGTGCGCAAACGCTTCTTAACGCGCACAAGATGCTCCGCGCCGCGACCAATAATAATCGGCTTTTGCGAATCGCGCTCAACATACACCGACACAATCACATGCACTTTATTATCGCCATATTGCGCATCGACGCCATCGCCCTCGCCTGGTCGCTCAATGCTATCTACAACAACCGCCAGCGAATGCGGCAACTCGTCGTCAAGCTCCTCAAGAAAAGCCCCACGAATCAGCTCCGCAATCATGCTCGAAGGACTCTCCTCGCTAAGCTGATCGTCTGGATACATCTTCGGACCTTCTGGAAGATTGTCAATCAAAACCTTCTTAACTTCGTCAACATTGTCGCGTTCCAGCGCGCTAACTGGCACAATATCCGTAAAATCGGCAAACTGTTGAATCTCAATCAAATGAGACACCAACTCATCTCGGCTTAGCGTATCAATTTTAGTGACGATTCCAATAAGCGGAACCTTCCACACCCAGTTTTCAGCCGCATCTTTTTTGGCAAAGTCGGAGCGAAGTCGGCTTAGAATTCTGCGATCTCCAGGCCCAATCTCCTGATCTGCTGGAAGCAAGAAAGCAATCGCATCCACATCTGCAAGCGACTCGTCCACAATGTCATTCAAGCGCTGACCCAGCAGAGTGCGCGGCCTGTGAATTCCTGGCGTATCAACTAACACCATTTGCGCATTTGGAGTTGTTAAGATTCCGCGAATCGCCTTGCGCGTTGTTTCTGGGCGAGAAGACGCGATTGCGATTTGCGTTCCAATTAGCGCATTCATAAGCGTTGATTTTCCAACGTTTGGTCTGCCTACTACCGCAACAAATCCCGATTTATAGCCGTTAAAATCAGGCTCTTCTACGCTCGCTTTTAGGGAAGGATCCAAATTAGCAAACATTTCGTCGTCCATATCGTCCATATCGTCCATATCGTCCATATCGTCCATATCGTTATTGTCTTTCATATTATTAATATCTTCCATACTGTTCTGCGCAAATGCCACTAAGATAAAAACCGCGGAAGGCTATTTATCGCCGTTTGCTTGCGATGATTCACTGGCTACAGCTTTGTCTTTTCCGCTATTCTCGCCGTCACTCTTTGAGTCACTCTTGGCATCATTCTTTACGCCGTCACTCTTTGAGTCACCCTTGGAATCGCCCTTTACGCCGCTCTTCCCAACGCTATCTTCTTCTTTAAGACCCTGAATATCTCGCACAACTTGAATCGTGGAAACTTTCTTGCGCCGCCCAGCAGAATCAACCGCAGTCAGCTTAAGCCCGCGAGTCACCGCGCTAGACCCAACAATCGGCACACTTCCAAGCAACTTTGTAAGCAACCCAAACACAGTGTCCACATCATCTTCGTCTATATGAACTTCAAAAATATCTTCCAAATCGGCAATCGGCGTGCGCGCAGGCATTTGCCACACACCCTCACTCACCTCTTGCGGATCCGCGTGCTGAGTGCGGTCGTGCTCGTCTTCCAGCTCTCCAACAATTTGCTCAATCGCGTCTTCAATCGTCACAAGCCCTGCAATCCCGCCATATTCATCTACAACAACGGCAACGTGCTGGCGGATTCGCTGCATTTCGTGGAACAAATCATCCACTGGCTTGGACTCTGGAACAAGCATTGGGCTTCTGCTAATCGTAGAAACCGCGCGCGAAGATGCCGCTGGATTAAACACGGTTGCACGCACAGCATCCTTTAAATACGCGATTCCTTCCAAATCGTCAACCGACTCACCGATTATAGGCACGCGAGAAAATCCAGATCTCGAACATAATTTTAGGAAATTTTCCAGCGTTTCATCGTTTTTAACGCAAATCATATCGGTTCGCGGCACCATGATTTCTCGCGTCAAAGTGTCGGAAAGCGTAAGCACATTGCGCATCATCTCCGAAACTTCTGGGTCAAAATCATTTGCCTCCACCAGCCTATCAATACTCGCCTTAGCCTGGTCTAACTGAATATTTTCTAGCTCTTCGTCGTCGGAAAGAGCAGCATTTTTCTTATGATTTTGGCTTTGACTTTGCAAATCCCCCTGGCTTGTGATTTTTGCAAAAGGATTCATAAAAACAGCAATCGAAACTATTCTAGACAAGCGCATTAGCTTAAAAACTGGCTGAGCCGCGCCCACCGACCTTGGCCGCACAAGAATAGAAACAATTGCAACAATCATTGCCACTATTAGCCCGATTAATAGCGTTAGCCAAAGAGACGCCCCAAGAGCCGCAGCGATTGCCGCAAAAGCCACGCCGTCCAGCACGTTACACACAATTCGCACAAACGCGCACGCCCCACTCGTTGCGTACCTATCTGCTATAAGCCTCTTTGCTCTGCGAATTCTAGCAAGCTTCCTCAAGCGAACAACTTGACTTTCGCTATCGTTCGTTTGCTCTTCAATCATAAGGTTATTAAGACTAGACCTTGTGACTCTTGGCACCGCCCCTTCCGCAGCTGCCATAGCAAGCGAAAGCCACACAAGCAAAACTGCGACTATTGCAATCGCAGCCAAACAAGCCCACATATGCGCAGGCAAATCAGGAATCGGCGGAATTGTAATGTTATTTAGCATGATTTTTCTCGTATTCTTCCAGCTCATTTACAGCGCCCGCTGGCAAAGTGGCGTCGTAAAGCTCGCCAGATCTAGCCGCAAAGAACGTTAGCAAAAGCTGCCTTTGCAAGCCAAACATTTGCTTTTCTTCTTGAGGCGTAGTGTGATCGTAGCCAAGCAAATGCAACATTCCGTGAATCGTAAGCAATAGCATCTCTTCCATTGTGCTATGCCCCGCCGCAGCCGCCTGCTGAGCCGCCACCCACGGGCAAATCACAAGGTCTCCAAGCATTCCTTCGCTAACTTTGTCATCGCTTCCAGGCGTCAGCTCGTCCATTGGAAAACTCATAACGTCTGTAGGGCCTTCTAAGTTCATCCATTTTTCGTGAAGACTAGCGATTGGCTCTGGGTCCACAAAAGTAATCGACAAATCGGATTGAACGCTTACTCGCATTTGTTGCAAAACCCACATTCCAAGGTCGGAGAATATTTTTGGGTCGATTTGCCAAACGGTTTCGTTCATCACTTCAACACTCATGATTACTTGATATTCCTCTCAAGATTTTGCGATTCTGCGGTTGCTGGCGATTCTGCGGTTTCTTGCGATTCTGCGGTTGCTGGCGACTTTCCACGCGCACCGCTAGCCTCACGCCTTGCATCAGCCTTCTCGCGCCTAAAATCAGCCTCGCGCTTTTCCCACGCTTCGTACGCTTCTACGATTCTCCCAACAAGCTCGGCCCTAACAACGTCTTTAGCATTTAAGTGAACAAACGCAATACTCTTAACGTCTTTTAGCACGTTCTCAATCGAAGCTAAGCCAGACTTTGGAACCGCTAAATCAACTTGCGTTCTATCTCCCGTAATTACCATTGTGGTGTTAAAACCAAGACGCGTCAAAAACATCTTAAGCTGCTGAACAGTGGCATTTTGCGCTTCGTCTAAAATAACAAAAGCGTCATTAAGCGTGCGACCTCTCATGTAAGCAAGCGGAGCCACTTCCACAACGTTTTCGTCCATATACCTCTTAAGTTGCGGCGCGCCCAACATGTCGGAAAGCGCGTCGTAAAGCGGCCTTAAATATGGATCCACTTTGTCGTTTAGCGTTCCAGGCAAGAATCCAAGATTTTCCCCAGCTTCTACAGCAGGGCGCGTCAACACTATTCTTCGCACGCGACCATCTTTTAAAGCTCTAACCGCCTTAGCAACCGCCAAATACGTTTTTCCAGTACCAGCAGGCCCAATTCCAAACGTTATAGTATTTGATTCCATTGCTTGCACATAAGCCGTTTGACCCGCTGTTTTTGCGCGAACAGGTTTTCCGCCTGCAAACGTTATTACGCCTTTAGCCATTCGCGCTTTTCTGCTCATTGCGCGCCTTTTAGTATCTTCACTAGATGGCATTAAATCGGCAGAATCTCGCGCAAAATCACTTTCGATTGAACCAGAACCAAAGCCAGAACCAAAGCCAGAACCAAAGCCAGAACCAAAGCCAGAACCATCTCCAGCACCAGCATCAAAAGACTTTAATCCACTAAACACTCCGCCTAAAACTCCGCCATTGTGCCCAATCCTATCGATTCGCACATTATGCTCGTTACCTTTAAGCACATCTCTTTCTAACATGCGTCTTACAGCATAAGAATCAACAGGAGCTTCGTAAGCGCAATCAACTATTTTGCGCAACGCGTGTTCGGCTTTGCAGGCATCTTTCTCACTTCTTGCGCTTCTAGATACAATTTTCACACAATCTGCATGAACGGAAATATCTACGCTTGGAAAAGCCTTCTCCAACTCTATTAAGTTTGAATCTGCTGCTCCCAAAACAGCAACTGGGCTTAATTCGCTTGGAATTTGAACAATACGCGTTGTACTATTTGCCACGATTTATAAACTACCTTCTTCAAGTTTTTCGCCTGTTAAAACATGAGCGTGAACATGGAACACGGTTTGGCCAGCTCCCAAACCAGTGTTGAAAACAAGGCGATAATCGCCATTATAAAAGTCGTTTGCAATTTTTTGCGCAACGCATGCAATATGAGCCAAAACGGCAGAATCATTTTGAGCAAGATCTGCAACATTCTTGTAATGATTGCGCGGAACAATCAAAACATGCACCTTGGCTTGCGGATTAATGTCTTTAAAAGCCACTACCGAGTCATCTTCATACACTTTGCTGCTTGGGATTTGCCCATCAATTATCTTGCAAAAAATGCAATCGTCGTCAGTTTTGTATGTTTTGCATGCTTTATCCATTATTTTGCCCACTTTTCAATAATTCTTACTGCAATTCTTATTGCAATTCTTATTACCGAACACCATTTACTATTTTACACAAAACACGCACAAAGCTTGCAAAATTGCTTGCAAAATTGCTTGCAAAATTGCTTGCTACTCGTACCTGCCAAGCACTCTAGAAAGCAGCGATAAGCATACTGGCCCTGCTGTAGACGCGCGTAAAATATTGCTTCCTAAAACGCAACTTTTGGCGCCAGCGTCTATAAAACTTTGCACTTCTTCTTCGCTAATTCCGCCTTCTGGCCCCACAATTACGTAAACAGTGCGCGTTTTGCCATCTTTTAAGCATTTTTCCGTTAAGTCGTTTACGTAATTTTCGATTTGACTAAAAGAATCCGTTGCGTCTTGATGCAAAACAACTACAAGACTTCCATAAACACATGCACGCCTACAAATCGCTAGAATCTGCTTGCTTGTAACTGGCTCTAAAAGCTCTGGCATCCACGCTCTACGCGATTGCTCCGTAGCGGACTCAAGCACCTGATTCCATCGCTTATCTGTGCGCCCTGGCTTCCATTTTGCAATCGACCTATCTGCACACCAAGGAATTACTTCGTCTACTCCGATTTGCGTAGCCATGTCTATTGCTTGCTCATCGTGACCCGTTTTTGCCAGCGCCTGAATCAGCGCCAATCTGGTTGTTGGAGCAGGCTCTTTTATAAACGAATCTACTCTAACTAAGCCGTTTTCACTGTCTGTAATCGTTGCGTGAATTCGCACTCCTTTGCCGTCCGAAAGGTCTAGCGAATCGCCATCCGAAAGTCGCATTGCGCTTATTGCATGCCTTTTAACGTGTTGAGGCAAGCTAAGAGTCCACCCCTCTTCAATCCCATTTGCAAGAACGGGCGCATCGTCTTTATTTGTATCCAGCAAAAACAAAGCATCTGTCATAATTTAAGCCTAACGTTAGGCGCAGCCAACATTTTTGCTGCTTATGACTACTTATGTAATTGTGCAAGTAATTCTGTGCAAGTATTGTGGCAAACTAGAATGGTATGTATTGGAGGTATGCGCAAATGGTTGACGATTTTAACTGCAACTTTGCGCATTTTAATAATCAAGATTCCTCTACAAGCGATGAAGCTTTTGTGACTTTTCGCGTATCTCGTTTTACGCCAAATGACGATTCTTGCGATTCTTCGACAGCTCTCGACTCTTCGGTTGCTTGCGATTCAACCACTGGCCCAGCCACTGCTTCAGCCACCGATTCAACATCAAGCCCCTCCACCAACTCCCCTGGTTTAGTTAGAAGGCACAGGGAAAGCCCTTTTGCAAAAAAGCGCAAAAGCAGCCCATTCCAGGCGCAAGATTCTGGCGATTCACCAGCTAAAGCACTAAGCGGAAAACATTGGGTTCAGGATTATACAATTCGCGCGCGCAAAAACGACACGATTTTAGACTGCTTGCTTAAAATTAAGCGCACACTAGACCCCACTTTGGCATTTAGATACTCTTGCGGCCACGGCGTTTGCGGATCGGATGCTGCAAACGTAAACGGCATACCCACTTTGCTTTGCACAGCTACAATCGCCCAAAACGCTAGGCAAAATACGCAAAATCAAGGGGTTCGATCAAGCGGTTTTAGAAGAACTGGTAGCGTAAAATCGCAAGCTTCCGCAACATCAGCCGCAACCGCAGAAAATCACAATCTTCAGTCACAATCTAAAGAAATATCTTCACTAATCCAAAATGGAAGCTTTGGCATTATTGAGATTGCGCCACTTTCAGGCTTTGCTGTTCAAAGAGACCTTATTTGCGACCTTTCCCCAATGATTGCACAGCTTAAAAGACTTGAGCCATATTTGCAATCGCAAAATGTTCCAACAAGAAACAGCAGCGGAAAGCTTGCGATTATTGAGTTTTTGCAGCACCCAGAGCAGCTTGCAAAGTTTGAGCTTTTAAGCAATTGCATAATGTGCGGAGTGTGCGAAGGAATTTGCCCAGTTTATGCGGGCGGAGAAGCATTTATTGGGCCTGCAGCGCTTATAAACGCAGCGCGATTTATTAACGATTCCAGAGATAACGCCACTAATCGAAGATTAGACTTGGCGGATTCTAGCGACGGCATAAGCGCATGCCAATCCGTGCGCGCATGCTCCAGGCAGTGTCCGCGAGGAATCGACGTTGGAGAAGAGATTTGGCAGCTTACAACGCTTATAAATGAGCGAAAAATAAGCCAAAATAAGCAAGAATAAGCTAAGACTTAAGCTAAGACTTAAGATAAAACTTAAGATAAAACTTAAGCTAAGACTAATTAATAAACTTGTCTCCAGTTGCAATTCTCACAGCTTCTATAGGGTCGTCTGTAATCGCAAGCAAACTAGGATCAAAAGACGATATAAGTCCTCTTTCTTTAACCGTAGTTCCAATCCAATCAATAAGGCCTTTCCAATATTCGCTGCCAAAAAGCACAACAGGAATTTTAGAAACCTTATGAGTTTGAACAAGCGTAAGAGACTCAAAAAGCTCGTCCATTGTGCCAAATCCGCCTGGGCACACAATAATTCCCGAAGAATATTTTAAGAACATTGTTTTGCGAACAAAAAAGTAGCGGAATCGCATGCCAAGATTTACCCACTGATTTAGACCCTGCTCATGAGGCAATTCGATTCCTAGCCCCACGCTTGTTCCACCAGCTTCTGCCGCTCCGCGATTTGCCGCTTCCATAATTCCAGGCCCGCCGCCCGTTATCACTGCAAAACCGCGGTTTACAAGCTCTTTGCCCATTATGCGAGCGCTATTGTATTCTGGCTCATCGGGCTTTATGCGAGCAGAGCCAAACACACTAACAGCTAATCCAAGTTTTGCTAAAGCATCGAAGCCATCTATAAACTCGGCTTGTATTCTAAGAACTCGCCAAGGGTCAAGGCCTTGCCACGCGTAATTATTATGCGAATCACTATTAGGCAAATCGTGTTGCAACAGCGTTTCCGTTGTGCTTTCCTTAGGGATCATTGGCCCGCGCATCATTACGGCACCGCTGTAATAAGTGTCTTTCCAAGGTGAATTCTGTTCGGTGTTTTGCGAGCGCAAGTCGCAAGATTTATCAGATTTATCTAAATTATTTTTAGAAACCATAAGTCACCCTCTAAAACCTTCTAGAACTTTCTAGTCATCTTCTAATCGCAATTAAAAACAGACTTAATCACTCTATCACTCTTAATCACTCTTCAATATCGTCTAATTCTTCTTCCATATGATTCGATTGCTTTGCAAGCAAGAATCCCGAAACAGCAGCGGCCACAATAGACGCCACTAGCACGCCGAATCGTGCTTCTCCCGAAAGATCCGCGTCGCTGTAGGCAAGCGAAGCGATTAACAAAGACACAGTAAAGCCAATTCCACACGCACAAGCCGTAGGCAAAAGGTCGCGAACGCGCAAATCGTCTGGGACGCGCAAGCCAATAACTTTCTTAGCAAGCCAAGCTGTAATCATAATTCCAAGTGGCTTTCCAATAACTAGCGCAATCGTAATCGCAATCAGTATTGGAGACAAAAACAGTTCCCAAGTCAGCGTTTCAAAATGAACTCCAGTTGCAAAAAGCGCAAAAACTGGCAGAGCAAACAAAGAAGACAAAGGCTGAATTTTCTGGCGATACCTTTCGGCTCTAAGCGACTTTTCGCCGTGAACAAGATGTGCAGGAGTTAGCAAACCAACCATTACACCTGCAAGAGTTGGGTGAACGCCAGCTTGATACATCATAACCCACGCAAGCACGCCAACAAGCGCCACAATAGGCCAAGGAACGCGCTTTAATCGCACAAGCATAGTCCACACTAATCCGCATAAAACAACGCCCACAAACCAATACCATGCGTTAAGCGAAGAGAAGAATAGTGCAATTAACGCGATTCCAAGAAGGTCGTCGACTGTAGCCAGAGTCATTAAAAATGCGCGCAATGATTTAGGAAGCGTCTTAGCAAAAAGCGCAAGAACAGCCAGAGAGAATGCTATATCTGTTGCCGTAGGAATAGCCCAACCGTCGCGAACCATTTCTAAAGATGGAAGCGCTCCAGAAGTAAGTCGCATAATCTCTTGACCAGCGTGAAGCTCCGAGAATATTGTAACAGTTCCAACAAAAAGAATCGGCGGAACAATCATGCCACCAAGCGCGCAAATCATTGGCATTGCTGCAGCGCGCGGGTCTCTAAGGGATCCTGCAATAAGCTCGTGTTTTAAATCTAAACCAACTGTGAGGAAGAAAATAGTTAGCACGCCGTCTTGAACCCAGTGGCTAATCGACATGTGAATGTTGGTGTATGGAATTCCGATTTGCGTGTGAGAAACAGCTTCAAAAATAGGCGACGCAAATGGCAAATTTGCAAGCATTAATCCAGCTAAAGCAAATCCGAGCATAATTAAGCCAGACGTACGCTCATTATTGGCTATTTTGCATGCCACTTTCCACGCGCGCTTTACCATGCGGAATTATCTCCTCTAAGTTTTAAGTATAGTAAGTTTTAAGTCTAGAATGCTTGTGCAAAATACGTTATATGCACTAGGACTTACAAGTATATAAGATACGTATCGAAATATAACAAAAACGCCACTCCGATTAGAAGTGACGTTTTAAATTGTGGAGCTAGGGGGATTCGAACCCCCGACCCCCTCCATGCCATGGAGATGCGCTACCAGCTGCGCCATAGCCCCGTTTTAGTTGTACAGCTCAAACGAACCTTTGATAGAATACAACAGATTTTGCTGCCAACCAAACTCGGCGTGTCGTATACTATTCGCCGCTGCCAGATTGCTGCGAGCCAGATTCGCCCTGCTGCGCAGCCGATCCGCCACTCGCTCCGTTAGGCGAAGAAGACGAGGACTGCGAAGAATCGCCAGAAGACGAAGAATCGCCTTTAGCTCCGCGCAATCCAGAATCCGCACCAGAAGCTCCAGAATCTCCCGAGCCTTGATTTCCAGAATCTGCCCCAAGCCCATTTGCGTCTAAAGAAGAGGAAGATCCTTCTCGAGTCTTTTTATCTTGCTTTTCGCTAGAATTCTTGCTCGAAGAATCTTCGCCGTCTTTGCTGTCTTTGCCATCTTTACTATCTTTTTCATCATCCGCATCTTGCGAGTTTTTTTGCTCATCTTGCGAGTTTTTATCTTGATTTTGAACGCCATTATTCTGGCCATTTTGATGCGTATTATTGCCCGAATTCTGGCCATTATTCTGTTCGGTGTTTTGGCCAGAAGGCACTAAATTATCTGTGCCCCTTCCTTGAGTAAATAGCAGCACAATGCCAGAAGTAAGAAGAACGGCCGCAATCGCGCTCAAAATGGCAATAACAATCGTAAGTCTCTTATGCTTAGCTTCGCTATATGCATAATCACTGCCGCCGCCTAATGCACGTTTAGCATCGTTAAGAGTAAGAAGTGAGTCTGGGTTCCCTTCCGAAAGCGAATTATCTTCTTCCTTCAGTTTTCTTAAGGAAGACAATTCCATAACACTCGTGCTTTCGGCACTAAGCGCTTGCGACTCTACCGATTTTGCGTTTTGTGAGCTTGAAGAATCGCCAGCAACATTTGCATTAGAAGCCATTGCAACAACTCTTCTAGCTTGTTTTTCTTTGCTTGAATCGCCCATATTGTTGTAAACTTCGTATTCTTTAGGCATATCATCCTCTAATGCAATAAAACGCGCATTATTCACCACTTTAGTGTCATCTTCTTCATAGCGGCTTGAACTTGACTTTAGTGCAGAAGAAGACTGTATCTTTTTAGAAGATGCGTGAATAACATTTTGATAAAGCTGTGATGCTACAGCAGAGACAATCGAACCTATCGCAACACCAATAACAGACCCAGCAATACCAATTTTTGACGAAAGCAAAAACGCCGTCACAGCCGCAAGAGAGCCAGCTAACACTTGCGTAAATGATATTCCCTTAAAGAAGTTCTTCACAAGCACACCTTAAAAATTGTTATATACTACTATTCACCAAACAACATTCACTGATTAGTATTCAAATTGACTACTACTTAGATTGTAGTTGCTGGCGCAGATGCCACTTTTGCCTTAGATTTATAAGCGTCTTGCTTTTTCCTTGCTTTTATAAGCTCAATGTGCTCTGCCAAACTTGCAAGAAGAATCGCAGCAAAAATCAATGTAAATCCAACAAAAGCCATGCTTGTTACTTGCTCATTGTAAAGAATGCTAGAAAATAGCAATGTAAACAAGCATTCTGTGCACATAATCACAGAAGCGTTAGCTGTGGAAAGATAAATCAGCGTGTAGTTTTGAATAACCTGAGCAACAACAGTCACTATCACTATAAGATAGAACATGTTTATAAACGTAATCCAATTATCTTCTGCGCTAAAGTTAGGCAAAGGCTCACTTATTGCAGCTCCGCACAAAAATAGAACTCCAGAAACACAAAACTGGCCAAAAGTTAAAGCAACGGGATTGTACTGCCTAGAGTAATACGCCAAGTATGTTAAGTTAAACGCAAAAACAGCCGCGCAAATAAGAGTTAAAACATCTCCGTGAGAAAGCGTAAGAACGAGCAAGCCTGGCTTTAATGCAACAAATCCAACACCCACAACGCATGTTAGAGCCGCAATAATCCCTAAAAGTGTTGGCTTCTTTTTAATAATCATCCACGCGGAAAATGGTGCTATAACGCAGTAGGCAGCTGTAAGAAAAGCGCTTCTTCCTGGGTCTATCCACCTTAATCCTTCTGTTTGCGTAACTAAAGATGCGTAGTATGTAACGCCCGTTAAAAGCGAAGGAATTATTAGCTTTTTAGTAAAATTCTTGCGGATTGTTTTAAAGAAGACTACGCCCATTATTATGCACGCTCCAAGCATGCGAACTCCCATAAGCCACTGCGGCGAGAATACCTCTAGAGCGTATTTAGACGAAACGTAGCTTCCTCCCCAAATTGCGGCGCATAAGAGCAACATGATTCGCGCAATATTTACAGTAAATCGATTGTTCTGCCTTGGTTGAACAGCGTTATTTATTTCACTCATGTCACTCCCCCCATTCCTTCAAATCACGAGTCTATAACATTAAATTTTTCTTTAAGTTAGCTAAATTGCCTTATAATCTTTATAGAATAGACACAAATACAAGAAAAGTACAACCCATCGGCGTTCCTTCGTAAAATTTCCGACTTTATTACGAAATTAGCACTTGACAGTGCGCTATTGCCTTAAGATTTACGATTCATGATTTAAGCTCGAAGGCAGGTCGGAGCGCGCGCTTGTTTATTTTTGCCCGCGCTTGTTTACCAAAACACCAAACACGACAACAAACGCGGGCAAAAATAAACAAAAGCAGGAAAATCGTTCGCGCGTGGTTACGCCAAGTGAAGTAGAGATTCGAGATTTTTCGCAGCGGATGAAGCGAACCTCAGCGCCGAAGGTGGTGATTCGCTGAAGTAGCAAGAAAAATCGAGAATCTCGGCGATGAAAGCCACGCAAAAGTTCTAGATATCCAGAAGGTTTGATGTATTTCTCTACGAGCAATAAAAGAGGAGCGTAGCGACGGGACTTGCGAGGAGAGAAATACTCAAACCTCGCGCAACAACAAATAGGAGAATCGCGCTACAAGACTCCCAACTTTGTTCAATTGGTGATTTATGTCACAAGTTTACGCATTTTTGCAAAAACGCATCGATTTTTAACCCTTTATATGCATGATTGCGCGTAATCTTAAAAGTGATTGAATCATAATCGTATGATTGCTCGATTGCACAATAATCAGTTGAAGAAAGGACTCAACATGGCAACTCTTAGCGAAGATATGAAGACTTTTATTGAGAACAATTTGGCTTGGATTGCAACGATTAGCAAAGATGGCGAGCTTGATCTTGGCCCAAAGATGTCGATGTTTGTGCTTGACGATAATCACCTTGCTTACCACGAGCGCACTGCAGGTCAGCATTTTAAGAACTTGCAAGATGGCAGCCAGTTGGTTGTTGCTTTTGCAAATTTGGCAGAAAAGAAGGGCTATCGCTTCCGCGGAACTGTTACCCTTCACACAGATGACGCGATTTACAACGAGCAGGTTCGCGTTGCAGAAGAAAAGGGTACAAAAAAGCCAGCGGCCGTTCCTGTTATGGAGATTACTGAGATTCAGGATTTGACTTCTGGAGCTAACGCTGGAAAGACGATTGCTAAAGATTAATCAAAATACTAATTTTTTGCAAAAAACTAACAAAACGCCGAATGAATTATGACCATTCGGCTATACGTTTTAAAATAGCGAGTGGCGTTCGTCCTCAATGGCGAAGATGAACACCACTCAATTTTTTACTTTATAATTTTTACTTGCTTTCTTTACGCAATTCGCGCAACCTAGCGTTCATTTCTTCCGCTTTCTTCTTCTCGAAGTAATAAATTATTGCAGCAATAGCAATCGGGAAAATAACAGTGAACGCAATCCATCCGCAAATCACAGCTGGCTCATCTTTGAATGAAATCCACCCAACAATCACCGATACAATAAATTGAATAGCAATTGGCGGCACCAGCGCAAACACAAACTTTGCAAGGTTTGACATGCGATCATTCGACCAAAAAATAGCGAACACTCCATAGCTTATGCCTATAACAAACGCTGCTACAGCATAAGATGCAATTCTGTTTCCAACCGCGCTATGCGCTAACAGGCTAGATACAAAACTGATTACAGTAAAAATAGTGCACCCTATGCCAATGCCTTTAACAATGTTTTTTGCCATTGTTTTGCCTAAAGTTGTAACTTGCTTTTCCATAATAATCATTTCCTTTTTAAGTATTAAAAAATTAGTATTAAAAATTTAGTATTAAAAATTTAGTATTAAAAATACGCTTAAAATTACATTCCTAAGCGCTTTTTGAACCCAGCTAAGCATCTGCGACTAATCCACTCAACGCTTCCGTCGTCCATTTTTACGCTCATACTTCCGCCAAATCCTGGGTCGACTCGAACAATGCGATTCAAGTTCACGATTGCGGATTTAGATATGCGCACAAACGACGCAAATTGCGGATTGTCAAAATCCATCAGGCGCTTGTAAGAAACGCACTCGCCTTTATCGCTATGAATGATTACGCGCGAATTTTCTACGCAAATCATAATCACATCTGGCTCGTGCATAACAATAATCGAATCGTTAATATAACCATATATGAATGAATTATTGTTGCTATTTGCCGCATTTACAGCATTATTTACAGCATTTACAGTATTATTTTCGGCGCCGCTTGCTTTTGCATCTTTAGAATCAACGCTTTGCAAATTGGCTATAATGCGTTTAAGATTATCGTCAATATTGTGAACCGACAATTGAGCGTGCTGCTCTTCTTCTGGCGGCACAATAGCAATTGTTACTTTCATCAAGCCTCCCTTCCGTATACTACCGTTAGCGTTTGCTAGCTATTGCTAACTTTTCTTAGCGTTGCTAGCTTTTTGTTTTGTAATTTTGACTATACGGCACTGTAAATAGTCTGTCTTTACAAAATCGCTAAACGGTAGTTTTTGAAATATAAGCGGTAAAAAGGAGAGATTACGCAGCTTTTATGCGGCTCCCCAAATGCGAATAAGACGCTGGCTTGTAGGATCTGCCGCGGGACCTTGGTCGTAAGCATCCAAACGCCAATGAATTGAGCCATCCGCATTGAGACTTGGAATTAGGCGCGCCCAGCGACCATTCCCCATTCCGCCAATCTCCGTGTAAGAAGGGTCTACCTTGTCTAATCCAAGAAGCTTATGAACAGTTTGAGATAGGCAAGAGCCGTGCGAAAATACTAGTAGATCGCGGTCGGAGCCAGTTTTGCGCGCCCAATCTTCTACAGCTCTCGCCGCACGCTCGCCAACTTCTTGCTTTGTTTCTGCACCGTGATTAAGCTCTCCGCCTTTGCCGTCAACCCATGACTTAAAATCTTCAGGCCATTTTTCGCTAATTTGCTGGCGATTAAGGCCTTCCCACTCGCCAAAGAAGCGCTCGCGCACGCCATCTTCAACATGCACATTAAGACCAATCTTATCTGCAAAAGCGTGAGCCGTTTGCTGAGCTCGAATAAGCGGCGAAACAATCGCCACAAAACTCGCGTCCGCCTCTTCTGGCGTAATGCGCACATGCTCCTGGCTATTTGGATCCTTTGGATCTTCCAAATCAGAAGCTCCAAAAAGCACGCGCAAAGCCTTGCCAGATCGAGTCACCTGGTCTATTCCAGACTCATCTAAAGCAATATCAATCATTCCTTGAAGTCTAAATTGCGCATTATAAGGCGTCTGGCCATGGCGAACAAGCATTACAGAACGCGCAATGCCCTCGTGAGCGCTGTTTTTATTGGCATTATGTGCAATCTGCGTTGCGCTTTCAACAAAATCCACCATTATCTTGCGCTACCTTTCAATTTACTTTATTTTTCAGATGATTAAGCATGCCGCGGAAGTCGCAAATCTATACAAGGAAGACCATTCCATAAATTATCAAGACGATATACTGGAATAGCATCTTCACATACGACATAAACTACAAAATCACCATAATCAAGCGAAAACCATTGCGATAACTTAGAGGTTTCTTCAGGTATTGGCTTGCGCTTGTTCTCCTTAACATACAAGTATTTTTCAATTTCATCACTAACAGCCGATACTTGATCCTCGTTAGGTACGATAATAACAAGCATAATGTCTTTACGAAGCATATTGCTAACGTCAAAAGCTTGGATATTAGTGGCTTTTAACCTATAGGCTGCAGCCACAGCAATCCTAACCGAGTTAAAAGATTTTTCTGAAACTGCCATTGTTTCTCCTTAACTATCGAACTAACGAACTAACGAACTAGCGAACTATCGAACTAACGCTCCCAAGCTGGCTTCCAGCCCTCTACAACATGCTGCGTATTTTCCGAATACACCATGGAATCCGCTGGAACATCGTGGCGAACAACAGATCCTGCACCCGTTGTAACTCCATCTCCAACAGTAACGGGAGCTACAAACAGGTTTCCTGCGCCAACATGCGCGTTAGAGCCAATAGTCGTGTGATTCTTATGCACTCCGTCGTAGTTTGCTGTAATCGTGCCACCGCCAATATTCGTGTGCTCACCCAAATCAGCGTCGCCCATATAACTTAGATGCGGAACCTTAGTGCCGTTTCCAATATGCGCTTTCTTCATTTCCACAAACGCGCCCGCTTTGCTCTCCTCGCCAAGCACATTTCCTGGTCGCAAATACGTCCACGGACCAATGTTTGCAGCGCGGCAAATATGCGATTCTTGCACACGCGAGCGCTCCACAACCGCATCTTCATCTACTTGAGCATCAATAAGCGTAGTGTACGGCCCTACAACCGCACCGCTTTTAACAGTTGTGTGCCCTTGCAAGAAGCAGCCTGGAAGAACCGTAACATCTTCTTGTAAAACAACATCGTCTTCAATCCATGTAGTATCTGGATCTAAAATAGTCACGCCTTCAAGCATCCACTTTTCGCAAACGCGCTTGTTATATGCTTTTGCAAGCGCAGCTAATTGAACGCGAGTATTTACGCCTTCCACGCTCAGCGGGTCTGCGGCCGCCATTGCTCCAACACGCCCCATTGCGCGAGCGTGCTCTAGCGCATCTGTTAAGTAGAACTCGCCTTGAGCATTCTTGGAATCAAGGTTTTCTATAGCATCGCTAAGTACTTTTGCATCGAACACGTATACCGACGTATTTACTTCCTTAATCGCAAGCTCTTCTGCATTAGCGTCTTTGTGCTCAACAATTCGCAGAACATCGCCATTTTCTCCGCGCACAATTCGCCCATAGCCAGTTGCGTCGTCTAAAACAGCAGTTAAAACAGTTGCCGCGTTTCCCTGATTATTGTGAAACTCGATTAACGATTGCAATGTTTGCGTATCTAAAAGTGGCATATCGCTTGCAGCAATTACCACAGAACCTTTAAGCGCACTACCATATTGCTGCTTTGAAGCTTCGTTAAGATCTTGCATTGCGCACTGCACAGCCCTGCCAGTTCCAGGCTTATCGTCTTGATTTACAATCCGCACAGCGTTGTTGTAGCTTTGCGCTGCTTGCGACACCCGTTGCGCTTGAGCATGAACTACAACGGCAAGCTCCCCTGGATTTATGCCCGCCATTGCGTCCATTACGCGATTTAAGAACGTTTTTCCAGCAAACTTGTGCAATACTTTCGGCGTTGCTGAACGCATGCGCGTCCCATCACCTGCTGCCAGAATTATTGCTGCGGCTACATTATGATTTTCCACATGCGCTCCTTATTTTGCATAATACGTGCCGAAAGATTTTTCAACACAACACAAGAGCAAAGCAAAAGTGCCCCCGACGCGATTCGAACGCGCAACCAACGGATTAGAAGGCCGTTGCTCTATCCATTGAGCTACAGAGGCGCAAGTTGCAATTATACCAAAATTCTTACATCAACACACCCAGTCTTAAATAATTTGCAAATTAATATCGCGCAACACGCGGTATATTTGATTACTCTACAAAATGTGGTATAGTCGTCAAGTCGCGTTAAAACGCGGATAATTTAAGATGCCCCTGTATCCCAATTGGTAGAGGAAACAGCCTCAAAATCTGTGCAGTGTGAGTTCGAGTCTCACCGGGGGCACGTGCACAACGCCGCTTACATTCTAAGCGGCGTTTTTGTTATCTTCCATCTCGCGCACACGCGCAGCCCCCGATTTTGCAATTAAAACAAAAGCGCGCACCCAAAAAGGATGCGCGCTTAGAAAACTACGATTAGCTAACGATTAGCTAGCAATCAACTAGCGATTAGTCGCAAGCACCAACGGTGTGAACGTAAATAGAGTCGGTACGACCAGCCTGGCGCTCACCCTGAGCAGTGCTCAAAACAACAATCTTGTCGCCGTCAGAAACCTTACCAGCTTCACGAAGAACCTTGTCGGTGAAGATCATAAGATCATGACGGTTCATATCGTGGTAGTCCTCGCTAATCAAGAAGCCTTCAGTGCCCCAGCTCAAAGCCAACCAGTGATAAGTGTGCTCATTGTTGGTCAAGCCGTAGATTGGAGCAGCTGGACGCTCGCGAGAAATGCGATGAACGGTACGACCAGTTTGCGTGTAAGCAACAATCGCCTTAGCGTTAAGCTTGTCTGCCAAATCAACAGCTGCAGAAGAAACTGCACCCGTGCTAGACATGTCAAGCTCCACAGATGGAATGCGATCGTAGCCATTTTCAGTCGCGTATTGAGAAATACGAGACATGGTCTGAACGGTAACTGCTGGATACTTGCCGACTGCAGTCTCGTTAGAGGTCATAGTTGCATCGGCGCCGTCAAGAACAGCGTTAGCGCAATCAGAAGCCTCTGCACGAGTTGGAACTGGAGAGTTAACCATAGATCCAAGAACTTCGGTAGCAACGATTACTGGCTTTGCGTATTGGCGAGAAAGCTCAATGCAGCGCTTGGTAACGAGTGGAACCTGCTCAAGTGGCATCTCCACTGCCATATCGCCACGAGCAACCATAATGCCATCGAAGGTCTTAACAATCTCTTCCAAGTTTGCAACAGCCTGTGGCTTCTCAATCTTTGCAACGATTGGAATGCGGCGGCCTTCTTCGTCCATGATTTCGTGAGCGCGATCAATATCGGTAGCAAAACGCACGAACGACATTGCAATAATGTCTGCACCAGTGCGAATAGCCCAACGAAGATCAGACTCATCCTTTTCGGTCAATGCTGGAAGAGACACGGCAACACCTGGAAGGTTAATGCCCTTGTGGCTAGAAACTGGGCCAGCAACAACAACCTTAGTGTGTACGTCGTTGCCTTCTACCTTTGTAACCTCAAGACGAACCTTGCCGTCATCAATCAAAATTGGATCGCCTGCGTGGCAATCTCCTGGCAAACCCTTGAAGGTTGTGGAAGTGCGATGCTCATCACCCTCAATATCGTCTGTGGTGATAACGAACTCTTGGCCCTCTTCCAAATAAACCTTGTCTTCGCCGTCAGCGTTCTTCTTGAACCAACCGCAACGAATCTTTGGACCTTGCAAATCAACAAGAGCAGCAACATTACGACCAGTAGTCTTTGAAGCTTCGCGCAAATTGTTGTAAACGCGCAAATGATCTTCAGGAGTGCCATGCGAACGGTTTAAACGAGCAACATCCATTCCAGCTTCAACAAGCTTGGTAATGCCCTCTAACGATTCGGTAGCTGGTCCAATAGTATCAACAATTTTGGCTTTTCTCATAATGCCTGCCTGTTTCCTTTGTTTATTTTTAAATGGGAAAATACCCACTTTACGTGTAATAGTGTACCAGCAAATTGTGACCTATAGGCAAAACTCGCGCCTATTTTTTTACTACGATTAATCACGACTAGCTGCGCTCGCTTATTAATCACAATTACCTTGCGATTAACTGCGATTAGCCACAACTATCTTTCTAAATTATTTTCTTTCAACGCAAGTCCTATAAGCTTATCCGTGTAATCAGCCATAACCAATAGTCGTAACAAAAACTCGCCAATCGTCGGAATGAAAACTCGCCAATCGTCGGAATGAAAACTCGCCAATCACAAGAATAATACTCTAGTCAAGCCTTACAACACAATTGAGTCAATTCGCAGAGATTCCAACCATATAGCAACGACCGTCTGTTTATTTTGCTTGACAACGTATACCATTTGTATCATAATCGTTTTGAAAGGGGTTGATACTATGGCAACAAGTCCTACTCAAATTCGTATCGATAGTAATGTCAAAACAGAAGCAAACGAACTGTTTAAAGAACTCGGCATCGATATGTCAAGTGCCGTGAACGTCTTCTTACGCCAGTGTGTTTTGCACGGAGGTATTCCCTTTAAAATAGAAGTCCCAAAGTTTAATACCGAAACGTTAGCAGCAATGGAAGAAGGAAAAAGAATTTCCAGAGACCCTAACACACCATCGTATTCTTCTATGGAAGACCTTAAGAAAGCGCTTTTATCTGACTGATGTACAACGTTAAGTTTACAAACGCTTATAAGAAAAGCTACAAACGTATGGTTAAACGTGGAATCGACCTTTCTCTTTTAGATGAAGTAGTAGATAACCTAAGACAAGGTATTGCACTTAATCCTAAATACAAAGACCATATACTCAAAGGAAAATTCAACGGTTTTCACGAATGTCACATTAAACCAGACTGGCTACTTGTTTACCTAATAGAGGATGATATTCTTACCCTCACACTCATCGACACTGGCAGTCACTCAGACCTATTCAACCTGTAAGAGCAAGATGCTCTTTTACCCGACAAGTGACTTTTATTTTATACTCATCCATTAAAGACATTGTTCAGGCTCTTCAAAAATCACGCCAAGCCAGCTTACAGTCGCCATACACTAAATCTTTTATCAATAAAAAAGCTGTAGATTTAAAAATGTGTTATTTTATTTTTTAAACAGTCGCGTACTCTTTTGACTTTGATGCATAACTAAGGCGAGCACGTTGTGTTACAAGTGCCCGCCTTAATTTATGGGAGTTATGAGATGCGATTAGCTGCGATTAGCTGCGATTAGCGCAAATGCTTAGCGCGCTTGCAATTAGCCGCAGCTCCAGAAGCCGCAAACATGCCAAACACCATCGCACCGAAAAATGCAAACGTTATGCCAGAGGCGTTTGAACCCGTGTTTGGTAGCGCATCGGCAGAGCGTGCGTCTGTAGCTTGCAGCTTGGAAGAACCACTTCTGTTTGCACCACTGTTGGATGAGCCGTTTGCGTTAACAGACGCACCATTAGAGGTTACGTTAGCAGTGCCGTTATTGGCTCCGTTATTTGCGTTTCCTCCCACGCCGTTACCATTGCCGCTACCATTGGTGTTATTGTCGTTGCCGCCGTTATTGCCGTTGCCGCCGCCAATATTCAATTCAGGAATATCAGTAGAATCTGGCGCAACACTTTCGCTGCCATTGTTGTTGCCATTGCCTTTAGGATCTGGGCCTGGAGTTGGCGGAGTTGGCGGCTGCGTAGGCTTAGGAGCTGGTTTAGACTGCGGCTTAGGCTCTGGCTTAGGCGTAGACTGCGGCTGCGGCGCTGTAGGCGGTGTAGGCGTCTGCGGCTGCTTAGGATCTGGCGTCTTAGGACCTGGCGTAGGCGCTGGTGGCGTTACAGGATTCTTTGTATAAATCGCATACACAGTCAAATCATTATTTACAGGTGTTGTACCAGTAAACGCTGTACCTTGACCATCCTTTTGCGTATTCCATTCTTTAAATGTATGACCAGTCTTTGTAGGATTTTGTGGCATAGACTGGTCAGTCAACGTATCCGTATCAATAGCCTTACCGTTTTCTACCTTTACCGTTTGAGTCTTATCGCCGTCCTTGAAAGTAACTGTGAATGGGTCTTTTTTCCAGGTTGCTGTGTAGGTTGCATTTGCTGTTACTTTGTCTGCTACTTTTGGTGTCCAGCCGGAAAAGACATAACCCGCTCTTGATGGCGTTCCATTAAACTTTGGGGTTTCACTTCCAGAAAGAATATCGTTTGTCACCTGGTCTTTGAAAATTTCTTCGTTGTCAACACCATCGGTATAAGTAACTGTGTATGCTTTTGCAAAGCTTACTTCTATCTTGTGCGGCGATTTTACAGCCTTGAATTCATATGAACCCGAAGCTTTATGTTCGACTTTCTGGTCTACTCCGTCTACCTTCAGCGAATCTATTACGTATCCTTCGTTGGCTGTAAAATCGTATTTCTGATTTTCTCCGTATTGGACTTCTTTCGTTCCGTCAGGAGTTATCGATCCGCCTTCACCTGCAGATGCCTTTATAGTAGGATTAAGATTTGCATAGATATTATAAATTCGCTTATTGAGTACTGCTGTTTCTCCTATACCTCTCGTTCTGTTTACGGAAATCACTTCTCCCGATGTATATTCATTTCCCTTGTTGGCGGAACTTTCCGAGAATGAATAAAAAATGCCGTGGAGGTTTCCGTGGTCCATGCCATAAAGAAACTGCTTGTACTTCCAGCCCTTAAAAACCCAACCTGTGTTTGCAGTGGCCTTGTACTCACTTACGCCTGTAAGCTGAGGGAAAAATCTACCAGTATTTTTGTAAGTGTTAGTTATTACGGCTGCAGCCTTGCCGTTCTCGTCTTTTACAGAATAAACATCTATCTCTGCATCTTTCATATACGATTCCCTACTGATTACTTTCGTATATTCGTAGAGGCTTTGACTCTCTGAACTGTTTGTTGTTAATTGACTATCGCGTTGCTTAGCGTTTTTATCGTTTTTCTTTAATTCGCCTGGCTTAACTGTTGCCGCTCTGCCACCAGCAAACGCCTGCGTAGTTCCAGCCGTTACGCCAAATGCTACTAATGTAGCCAGCAATAGGCCCATTGTCTTTTTTACTAACGCTTTCACCTTATACATCGCCTCATCAATCTATTGATGTTCTTTTATTGTTTTGAAAAATTGCATAAAAATAGGCAGAAATATATACCTAATGAATAGGTATATATTTCTGCCTATTAAAAAATTCTACGGAAAAAGAGACAGAGTTATGCTGTCTGTCTGTCTGTCTGTCTGTCTGTCTGTCTGTCTGTCTGTCTGTCTGTCTGTCTGAGCATGCTCTATCTAAACCCTTTTGTCAAGTATTTTTCAAAAAAATAAAATAAATTTATTTTTCACATTAACAAAATTTAGAATAATACTCGGTTGATTATCTATCAACGCAAAGACATCGCGTGAATCATAGACAATTATTTATCATTAAGCTCACTTATTAGCCGCATCCATTTGACGCAACTCTTTTTTAAGATCGCGTATTTCGTCGCGCAATCGCGCAGCCAACTCAAACTGCAACTGTTCTGCCGCCGTATGCATTTGCTCGCTCAAATTTTTAATCAAAGACATAATATCGCTTTGCGGCAAGGCCGATATATTCGCCATACGCTTTTCTTTGCTTTGCTGCCCCAGATTCGGCTCTTTTGGCACGCCATAATGCGAATTCCCAGCCTTATTAGCATTCCTATAGCCGCCTGCTAGCAAAGTTTGAGTATCAACATCCTCTTTAGCAAGCATGTCGTTAACGTCACTAATCTTCTTTCGCAAAGGCTTAGGGTCAATTCCATGAGCCTTGTTATACGCGATTTGCTTTTCGCGACGCCTCTCCGTCTCGCTAATCGCCTTGCTCATAGCATCCGTAACAGCATCCGCATACATAAGCACAGTTCCCGAAACATTACGAGCAGCGCGGCCAATCGTTTGAATAAGCGAACGGTAAGACCTTAAGAAGCCTTCCTTATCTGCATCCAAAATCGCAACCAGCGAAACTTCTGGCAAATCCAAGCCCTCACGAAGCAAATTAATACCAACAATCACATCAATTTTTCCTTCGCGAAGCTCGCGCAAAAGCTCCACTCTGCGCAAAGTATCAACATCCGAATGCAAATACTCAACTTTAATTCCAAGCTCAAGGAAGTAATCAGTTAAGTCTTCCGCCATTTTCTTTGTAAGCGTAGTAACAAGCACGCGCTCATCTTTGGCAACACGCGCCTTAATTTCCGCCAGCAAATCGTCAACCTGCCCTTCTACAGGTCGAACCTCAATCTTAGGGTCTAGCAAACCAGTTGGGCGAATAATCTGCTCAACTACGCCATCCGAAAGCCCCAACTCGTAGTCGCCAGGCGTTGCCGAAAGATACACAGTTTGACCAACGTGCTCCAAAAATTCGTTCCACTTTAACGGGCGATTATCCATTGCAGATGGCAGCCTAAAGCCATGCTCAACAAGCGTTCTTTTGCGCGAAGCGTCTCCCTCGTACATGGCTCCGATTTGCGGCACGGTTACATGCGACTCGTCTAAAACTAGCAAAAAGTCGTCTGGGAAAAAGTCAAGAAGCGTATGCGGAGGCGTGCCAGCCGCGCGTCCGTCAAAATGCCTCGAATAATTCTCCACTCCAGGGCACACTCCAACTTGGCGAAGCATCTCCAAATCGTACGTAGTTCTCATTTCCAAACGCTGAGCTTCCAGCAATTTGTTCTGCTTTTTAAGCTGCGCAACTCTCTCATCACGCTCTTTCTCAATCGCCTCTAACGCGCGTTCCATGCGCTCAGGACCCGCAATATAGTGAGATGCTGGGAAAATATGCACGCTACTCTCCTGGCGAATCACTTCCCCAGTAAGCGGATGTAGCATTGTAATTCTGTCGATTTCGTCGCCAAAGAACTCAATTCGCACAGCTAATTCTTCGTACACAGGAATAATCTCAACCGTATCTCCGCGCACTCTAAAAGTTCCGCGCGTAAACGCAATGTCGTTGCGCTTGTATTGCATGCTCACAAACTGGCGTAATAAATCGTCTCGCTCAAGCTGCTGGCCAACGCTTAACATAAGCATTCGCTCGGCATACTCCTCTGGGGTGCCGAGTCCATAAATGCAAGAAACAGTAGCCACAACAACGCAATCACGTCTAGTAAGCAAATTCGCTGTAGCAGCGTGACGAAGACGCTCAACATCGTCGTTAATATTCGAGTCTTTTTCAATATACGTGTCTGTTTGCGGAATGTACGCTTCTGGCTGATAGTAGTCGTAGTAAGACACAAAATAGCTCACAGCATTATCTGGCATAAGCTCGCGAAACTCCGCGCAAAGCTGAGCCGCCAAGGTTTTATTTGGCTCAATAATAAGAGTCGGTCGTTGCAAACGCTCAATAAGCCAAGCGGTTGTAGCGGTTTTACCCGTGCCAGTAGCACCCATTAAAACAACGTCGTTTTCGCCGTTTTCAATGCGATTCGCCAGCTCGTCGATTGCTTGCGGCTGGTCGCCCGAAGGCTCGTACGGCGCTTTTACAACAAAAGGCTTGTTTGTGCGCTGAATTTTATTCGACATTATTTTTCTCCAAGAGCTTTAAGAGCATCAAGAGCATTTTATTTATTTTACTAAAACCAAACAATCGCGCGGTTGCTTGCGATTTTTCCTTTGGGTCTCTAATGCTCCTCACCCATCCACGTTTTAATTTTTGAATCAACGCTTTTAAGCATAACTTCCATAGGCTTTGTAGAATCAACCACAAAATCCGCGATTTTTTTGCGCTCAATCTCTTCAACTTGATTATTTATGCGCTGCTGCGCCTGATTCTGGCTCATTTTGCGCTCGCTTATCATTCGCGCAATGCGAACATCTTTAGGCGCTTCAACTGTAATAATATGGTCAAAACTAAATGGAATGCTGTCGATTACTTGCGCAAGCAGCGGAATATCGTGCACAATAACAGATCTTAAATATGCGCGTTCACAGCAATCTTCTTTAGAAATTTTCCTATCACACTCGTTTTTATATTCGCTTTTATATTCGTTTCTATATTCGCTTTCTAAAGTCTTTGCTAAATCATAAATAGCAGGATGAATAAGCGACTCAAGCTTCTTACGATTTTCACAACTCTCGTAGTAGTCTCCAAAAACACGCTTTGCAATAAACTCACGATTTAAAGAGCCATCATTCTTAACGGCATTTTCCCCAAAAATGCTTACGATTTGCCGCAAGACTACGCTTCCTGGCTCCACCACTTTACGCGCTAAAACGTCGTAATCTATAACAAACGCGCCAAGCGAACGCAAATGATTTACTACAGTAGATTTTCCAGCCGCAATTCCGCCCGTTACAGCAATCCGCATCATTGTCATATATAAATTATAAGTAATGCCCCAGTAACTAATTACCAGGGCATTGTTTATTATCACTAATAATAAAAGACTAGTCTTTTAACTCGGCACCATCAGCATCTTTGTGCCACTTACTTCCAGGCTTTGAGCAAAGAATCAAAATACCCTCAACCAATGCCCATATTCCCGTAATAATCAACAGGAAACCAAAGGAAAGAACAGAAATAAGCAGCTGTGCAATCGCCTTTCCTTTAAAACCAAGATAAAAATTGTGAATACCTAATGTGCCTAAGAAAATCGCTAGCAAACCTGCAACAATTTTATTGCGCGAGCTTACTAAAGTTGCTTTAGTGTTCTCCTCACTATTCCCATCATACGAAGGGAACTGAGCATTTTTCTGATTGTTGTCAAACGTGCTCATAATCTTCACCAATCCTTTTAATAATCATGATTAATGTTTAAAAGCATCATATAATCACGATTCTTAAAAGAAAATTCATTGTACCTATATTTAATTACAAAACTTGAGTCACAAAATACTCGTAAAACATACTCAAAATAGTAGTCAAACATAAACAAAATTGCCCCGATGATAACTCACCAGGGCAATTGTTAATAAGCGTCTAGTAGAAAGTAGAAACTACTTCTTTTCGCTCAAAAGCTGTTCGCGCAAAGCTGCGAGCTGATCGGAATCAGCTAAAGCACCTTCGTTAGCGGCCTCAGAAGAATAGTTGGAAGCAACTTCTTCCTTCTTTTCTTCCTTAGCTGGCTTCTTTTCTTCAGCTTCTTCACTCTGACCATCAGCGGCTGCGGATTCTGCTGCAGCTGCGAGTTCCTTAGCGGCGAACACCTTGTGCTGCTCCCACAATTCGTGAGCTGCTGCATACTGTGCTTCCCACTCTTCGCGCTGCTGCTCGTAACCAGCAATCCACTCGTTGGTGTTTGGATCGAAGCCTTCTGGGTACTTGTAGTTTCCTTCTTCGTCATACTCAGCTGGCATGCCGTAGAGAGCTGGATCGAAATCTTCAGAATTTGGATCAACAGCCTCGTTAGCCTGCTTCAAGGAGAGCGAGATCCTGCGACGATCGAGATCTACGTCAATAACCTTAACGAATACTTCTTCGCCACCCTTAACAACAGTTTCTGGGTTCTCTACATGACGGTTAGCAAGCTCGGAAATGTGAACCAAGCCTTCGATGCCGTCTTCAACGGAGATGAACACACCGAACTGAACAATCTTGGTGACCTTACCCTTAACAACCTGTCCAGGAACATGGGTGCGAGCGAAGCGCTGCCATGGATCTTCCTGAGTTGCCTTAAGGGAGAGGGAGATACGTTCGCGATCGAGATCAACGTCGAGAACCTCAACGGTAACCTTATCGCCAACCTTAACAACCTCGGATGGGTGATCGATATGCTTCCAAGAAAGCTCGGAAACGTGAATGAGGCCGTCAACACCCCCGAGGTCAACAAACGCGCCGAAGTTTACGATAGAAGACACAACGCCTTCGCGAATCTGGCCCTTCTTAAGCTGCGAGAGGAAGGTCTCGCGAACTTCGGACTGGGTTTCCTCGAGGAACTGACGACGAGAAAGCACAACGTTGTTGCGGTTCTTATCGAGCTCAAGAATCTTAGCCTTAATCTTCTGGCCAATGTATGGGGAAAGATCGCGAACGCGACGCATTTCAACGAGGGAAGCTGGCAAGAAGCCGCGCAAACCGATGTCTACAATCAAGCCGCCCTTAACAGCTTCAATAACGGTACCTTCAACAATGCCGTCTGCATCCTTGATCTTCTCAATGTCACCCCAAGCGCGCTCATACTGTGCACGCTTCTTGGAGAGAATAAGACGTCCTTCCTTGTCTTCCTTAGTTACAACAAGGGCTTCGATGGTGTCGCCAACTTCAACAACATCATCTGGATCAACGTCTTTCTTGATGGAAAGTTCACGGGAAGGGATTACACCTTCAGTTTTGTAGCCGATGTCCAACAATACTTCGTCGTGATCAATCTTTACGACTGTACCTTCAACTAAATCACCATCATCAAAATTCTTGATGGTTGAATCGACTGCCTTGATGAAGTCTTCTTCGGTGCCAATATCATTAATCGCAACCTTGGCGACTTCGTTATTATTCTCTGCCATTACTTATTAGTGGTTTCTTCTTGGGGTGGATATTACTCGATATTAAATTATGATTTGTGCACGCGCACTATGCACGCACTCTGTCAATGTTATATATAGGCATAGCCAAAATCGCCGTTTTACTTCGGGCGTGTCGCGCTACTTGATATTCGCTACTTGCCACTTGCCGCGCGCTCAGCCATATCAACAACATTGGCCAATAGCATTGCGCGAGTCATTGGTCCAACTCCACCAGGATTTGGCGAATACGCTCCCGCGACTTCTCTACAAGCAACATCAACATCGCCTTTTACGCGATACCTTCCCACTTCTTCATCAAAAACGCGCGAAACGCCAACATCAACCAGCACGGCTCCAGGCTTAACATCGCAAGGCTTTACAAATCCCGCGCTGCCCATTGCCGCAATAATAACGTCGGAGCGCAGCATAATATCGTGCAAATCGCGCGTGCGCGTGTGGCACAATGTTACAGTTGCGTCTACTCCCCTGCGCGTAAGAAGCAGTCCGATTGTTCGGCCAACCGTGATTCCTCGTCCAAGAACGCACACATTTTTGCCTTCAAGATTAATGTTATAAGCGTCTAAAAGCGCTAAAATCCCTCGCGGCGTGCATGGCAAAGGCGTAACAATATCTCCCGAAATATGCATAACCAGCTCGCCCAAATTGTACGGATGCATTCCATCGCAATCTTTTGCAGGATCTACCGCCTCAATAATCTTTTGGGAATCCACGCCTTTTGGCAAAGGCAATTGCACTATAAAACCCGTACAAGAAGGGTCATTATTAAGCTGATTTACGGCTTTAAGAATTTCGTCTTCGCTAGCGTCTTCTGGCAAATCGCAGCGGATTGAGCGAATCCCAACTTCTTCGCAATCCTTGTGTTTTCCAGCAACATATTTCAACGATCCAGGATCGCTTCCAACTAAAAGCGTTCCAAGCCCAGGAGTAATGCCACTTTCCTTAAGCTTTTCTACCCTGCTTTTTAAGTCGCTCTTAATACTTGCGGCTAGCGCTTTTCCGTCTAATACAACAACCATTATTCACATCCCAACTATCATTGATTTAAAGCATCAATTTTAACTTAAACAACAAATCACCTACATAATTCGTATGGATAGGCTATCGTGAGGCATCGAAGTGTGCGACACAACTGTTAATAACTGAATATTAATAATAGAATGGTATTTATACTATCCGCATAGCAAACGCCAATGCGAATAACAACTGACGGAAGGGGCGCAAAGATGTGCAGGAATACTTTTCATTTAAATAGCGCAAAGAAAATATGCAAAGCAATTTTGGCGTGCATTATTGTTCCATCGATTCTTGTTGGCATGACTGCATGCGGCCAAAAACAGCCAGTACAGCAAAAGCAAGCTTCTCCTAAAGAACAAGTCAAAAAAATCAAGGTTGTTTCCACTCTTGAATCTTGGGCAAGTCTGGCTAGAGAAATAGGTGGAAATAATGTTGAAGTGCAATCTATAATCAGCAATCCAGATACAGATGCATCAACATTTAAGCCATCAAGAAAAGATTTGCAAAAGCTTTATTCCGCACAAGTTGTTATTTCAAATGGCGCTGGCTACGATAGCTGGATTGCAAAACGCACCGCTAAAAACAGCGAAGTTGTAAACGCTGCTTCTACAGTTGGAGCGCTAAATGGAGATAATCCTTACTTGTGGTTCTCAAAAGACGCTAGAAACGAGATGGCTTCTAACATTTGCGAAGCTTTCTCTAAAGTTCTTCCGTCAAAGAAGAAGATTTTTGATAAAAGACTTAACGCCGTTAAAGCTCAAGAAAAAAAGCTTGAGGATTATCTTTCAAACTTCGCTAAAAGCCATAAGAAGCTTAAGTATGCTTCGGTGACTCCTATTCTCTTCTGGCTTATGTCCGACATGGGAATTAGTGATTCTGCACCTAAAGCCTACGCTCAGCAGGTAGCACAGGGAGACGATGTAGACAAGGCTAATGTGGATGCGTTCCAAAAGCTTATTGAAGAACGAAAATTCGACGTAATCATAAGCAATAGTCAAAGTAAAGGTGACGATATTAACATCTTGACTGGAACAGCTGGCAGAAGCTACACGTCTGTAATCTGGGTTAATGAACTTATGCCATCGTATGCAACCGATTTAAGAAAATGGGTTATGAAGATTTGCGAAGACATTAATAATGCTGGCAAAACTACGACTAATATGCGCAAAGATTTAGAAAAGCAGGAAGCTAATCAAAAGAAGCCTATTACCGAAAAGCCGACTGTTTCGCAGCCAGATCCAAACAGATCTAACGAGGGCCAGCAAGATCCAGGTAAGTAGGTACACGCTTGAGCGAGTATAGGCAATAAATACTTCATACTATTTATTAGCAATTACTTACGATTATTAGCAATTACTTACAAATTAACGATTTACTAATTAAATCTAAGTATCATAAACTAGCGTAGCCGTTGACACCACATGTAACACCACTTATAATTTTATAAACACCAAAAACACGCTATTAACTGGGGGTGAAATGTCACAATGGGACAAATTACTTAAGCGAATACTTAGCTTATCTAAAGATATGAGATTTGAGGAATTGAAAAAAGTTCTGGAAGCCTACGGATATGAAATGTCCAATCCAAGAAGCGGAAGCAGTCATTATACTTTTCGAAAAAATCACGCCAACCCAATTACAATTCCTAAGCATGAACCAATTAAAAAGATATACGTAGAAATGGTGAAATCTGTAGTAGAAGCAGAAGACGAAGAAATAAAAGAGGAAAATCAAATATGGTAAAAACACTTACAAATAAAACGCTCACCTACTACATGTCTTTGCCATACAAACTGGAAATTGTAAAAGATCCAGATGAAGGCGGATTTGTGTCCTACTACCCTGATTTACCAGGATGCATGAGTTCTGGAGAATCCGAACAAGAAGCAGCAGCAAATGCACAAGATGCTAAAAAGGCTTGGCTGGAGGCTGCACTTGAAAGCAAAGTGAACATAAAAGAGCCTTCTTACCATGAACTAAATGATTATTCTGGGCAATTCAAACTGCGTATTCCCAAGGAATTACATAGGCAGTTGGCTGAACAATCTCAATCTGAAGGCATAAGCATGAACCAGTATTGCGTTTATCTTCTTTCGCAAAATAACGCCATTGAGCGCACGCTTGAGCGAGTATAGACAATAAATACTTATACTATTTATTAGCAATTACTTACGATTATTAGCAATTACTTACGAATTAAAGATTTGCTGGCGATTTATCTGCAATCACTTGCAATCACCTGCAATCACTCGCAGTGCAACTTCAATGCCTCGAAGCATATCAGCTAAACTCATAGAACTCGTGCTCGGCTTATTGAGAACCTGCTCAGGCAAATACGGAACGTGAATGAAACCGCTCTCAATTGGCAATTTTTTAGTCTGGCAATAATTACAAACACTGTAAAGCACGTCATTGCATACGTACGCGCCCGCAGAAAAAGACACAGCCGCAGGCAATTTCGCTTTATTTAAAGCATCAACTATGTTCACAACTGGCAAAGTCGCTTTATAAGCCACATCACCATCCTGCACAACAGACTCATACCAAGGCTTATATCCACTATTATCTGGTATGCGCGCAGCTCTACAGTTAATGCCAACATACTCAACGTTAAAACAAGCAGAACCGCCAAATTGCCCTAGCGAAAGCACAGCATTAGGGCGAACTTCCTCTATTTTCTCAATAACTTTTTGCGCACCCTTGTTAAATTCCGTAGGAATCTGCAAACGAACAAGTTCCACACCCTCAGGCGCAGGCACTGATTGCGCAATCTCCCACGAAGGATTTATAGACTCATTATCAAACGGCGTAAAACCAGTAATCAAAATACGCATTAAAATACCCCCTCATACAATTCTCACTTATCAAACTTTATCAAACTTTATCAAAATACATTGCTAAAACTGTATATACACTAATGCACTTGTATAAAACATTAATGATTCTATTACTTACTTCATGTTCATAGCAAAGATTAAATGGTAATTACAACTTATACAATAATCGCAAAACAACACACCTAGACTCACGATTAGCCAGACTCGTCGTAGTGTAATATGATTGGCTAATAGCGCGTGCTTAACGAACAATGTTGTTAACAGCGCGCATAAAACTACAGAAAATACAGATAAATCAAAAATCAATGACGAAAAGAGATTACCGATGACCAAGATAATTCAGATTGGCGCAAATCATGCTGGCACTGCCTGCGCTAACACCATTTTGAGCTACCCAGGAAACGATCTTACAATCTACGATCAAAATAGCAACATTTCCTTCCTTGGCTGCGGTATGGCTTTGTGGATTGGCAAGCAGATTCAAAGCAGCGATGGCTTGTTCTACCAGAAGCCAGAAGATTTCGTTAAAAAAGGCGCAAAGGTAAATCTGGAAAGCAAAGTTCTAGACATTGATTACGCAAAGAAAGAAGTTACTGTAGAGCTTAAAGACGGCTCGGTTATTCACGATTCTTACGATAAACTCGTTCTAGCTACTGGCAGCCTTCCAAACAAGCCACGTATTAAGGGCATTGATTTGGAAAACGTGCAAATGGTAAAGCTTTTCCAAAACGCGCAGACTGTTATTGCTAAGCTTCAAGAGCGCGATTTCCATAATGTTGTGGTTCTTGGCGGCGGCTACATTGGCGTGGAACTTGCGGAATCTTTTAAGCGCTTGAACAAAAACGTGACTCTTATAGACATGGAAGACCATATTCTTAACGGCTACTTTGACCCAGAGTTTTCCGATAATTTGAAGAGAATTATGGAAGATAAGGGCATTAAGTTTGAGCTTGGTCAAACTGTTGAAGAGATTGTTGGAGATACTGAAGTCAAGGCTGTTAAGACCAGCAAGGGCACTTACGAAGCCGACATGGTGATTTGCGCTATTGGATTCCACCCAAATGTTGCTCTTGGAAAAGACCACTTAAAGCAATACGAAAATGGCGCTTTCCTAGTTGACAAGAAGCAGCAAACTTCCGACCCAGACGTGTACGCTATTGGCGATTGCGCTACAATCTACGACAACGCTCGAAGCCGCGTAAACTACATCGCTCTCGCTACTAATGCCGTTAGAAGCGGCTTGATTGCAGGTCACAACGTTTGCGGAACTCCTGTAGAAACCGAGGGCGTGCAAGGCTCTAGCGCAATGATGATCTACGATTACAAGCTCGTTTGCACTGGTTTAAGCTTGTCTGCCGCTCAAAAAGAGGGCATGGACGTTGACTACGTTGATTTTGAGGATACTCAAAAGCCTGCGTTTATGGAAGTTGAGAATCCAAAGGTTAAGATTCGCATTGTTTACAAGAAGGATTCTAAGGTAATTGTTGGCTGCCAACTGGCGTCTAACTACGATATGTCTGCCGCAATTCACCTGTTCTCTCTTGCTATTCAAAAGAAGGTTACGATTAAAGAGCTTGCTTTGTGCGATATCTTCTTTATGCCTCACTTCAATCAGCCATACAACTACATTACGATGGCAGCTTACACGGCTTTGTTGAAGGGCTGATTAGCCTCTACGATTGGCTTCTGCGATTAGCTTAAATCGCGTTTATTAAACCAAGCAATCTGTTCTATAATGGAGCAGTTGCTTGGTTTTTTTAATCATCCGCGCAAAAAGCGCGCACAAAAACGCGCATATTAGCGTAAGACATGCAGATTAAAACAAAGGAGTCTAGGATGAAGCAGCTCTCTATTAAGCCAACTATTCACAAGTTCGAGAACGCTCGTGATTTTTCGCAAGAATTTAAGCTTGGCAAGAACGATTTGGTTATTACAAACAAGTACATTTGGGAACCTTATTTTGGTGATTTAAACCTTGATTGCAATGTGATTTTCCAAGAAAACTACGGCAAGGGCGAGCCAAGTGACGAAATGGTTGACGCGATTGTTCGCGATATTCGCACTACCCCAAAGCGTGTGATTGGCATTTGCGGCGGCACCGTTTTGGATATTTCTAAAGTTTGCGCGTTAAAGCAAACAAGCCCACTCGAAGATTTGGTTGACGGCAAAATTCCTGCACAAAAAGGCGCAGATCTTATTCTTGTTCCAACTACTTGCGGCACTGGCTCCGAAGTTACAAACGTTGCCGTGTTCTCTCTTACAAAGCGCAACACTAAAAAGGGTTTGGCAAACGATGCTTGCTACGCTACAGACGCTGTTCTTATTCCAGAATTGTTAAAGAGCCTGCCTGATTACGTTTTTGCAACCAGCTCTATTGATGCTCTTACTCATTCGATTGAATCTGCGCTCTCCCCTATTGCAACAGAGCTTACAAAAATGTTTAGTTACAAGGCTTGCGGGCTTATTTTGCAAAGCTATATGCGAGTTGTTAAAGAAGGCAGCAATGCAAAAGCCCAAGTTGTTAGCGACTTGGTTTCGGCAAGCCTTTACGCTGGTATTGCCTTTGGCAACGCTGGCTGCGGTTGCGTTCACGCTATGGCTTATCCGCTTGGCGGCACTTTCCACGTAGCTCATGGCGAGACGAATGCCGCTCTTCTTACAAGCGTTTTGCGCTACTATGCTAAGCACGATGCGGAAAACAGCGATAGTGCAGAAAACACTGAACTTTCTAAGCTTTTTGACTTTATGGCAAATATTCTTGAATGCCAAAAAGCAGATGTATTAAATAAGCTTGACGAAGTTCTTAACACGATTCTCCCTAAGCATAAGCTTCACGAGTATGGCATGAGTGAAGACATGATTCAAAGCTGGGCTGCAAGCGTTGTTAAAGAGCAGCAGCGACTTTTAAAGAACTCGTACATGCATATGAGTGAAGATGCTATTGCCGAAGTCTACGCATCTACTTTCTAAAATCAGATTTCACTAAAGATTTCACTAAAAAATAATCCCCACAGCCAATAAGGTTGTGGGGATTTTATAATTATCGTGCCTACTTTAAAACTCACGGCTCAAGCGTTATTACAGGATGCAAATCAAACATAGTAACTGTGCGCTTTACACAATCAACAATGCTTGTTATTGCAATTGCAATCACGCCGAAAAGCACTAGCATTCCAATGCTGGAGGCTATTGCGCCGCTGTTTCTTCCAGCCATTGCTTGACGAAGCCCAATAATCGAGTACGTCATAGGCAAATATGGATGAACCGCTCTAAAGAACGATGGCGTCATTTGCACTGGGAAAGTTCCTGCAGAGCTAGTTATTTGCAGCATAAGCAGCACAATCGCAACAATTCTTCCTGGAATCTTAAACACTGCCATAATCATTTGCATTATAGCCATAAAGACTATTGATGCTATAATCCCCAGCGCGTAGAATGCAGCAACATTGTCGATTTGCAACTTCAACGCTCCGTGAACAACTCCCATAAGAATAATCGCTTGAACAACGCCCATAAGCACAAACGGCGTAAAACTAATAAGCGCACTTTTAAGCGGATTCATGCCATTAAGAATTGCTCGCCTATCCATAACCCTTAAAACAAAGGTTGCCATAAGCGCGCCAACCCAAAGGCCTATCGAAATAAAGTAAGGTGCAAAGCCAGTTCCGTAGTTTTCAACATGCGAATAATTATGCTCTTTAAGTGCAACTGGCGCACTCATCATCTTGCTTTTTTGCTTAATATTGTTGATTTTGCTAGAGCTTTGTGCGCTTTTAAGGCCTTCATGCAACTTTTTGGCTCCTTCAACAAGCTTTGGTGTGTTTTCAGAAAGCTTTTGAACTCCAGAATTCAATTGACTTGATCCATCAACTATTTTTGCAGACCCAAGTGCAGCAGAATTAATACCATTGTTAAGCTTTTCGCTGCCGTTGCTTACTGCGCTAAGACCTTCCGCCAGCTTATTTGCTCCAGCGGAAAGCTGCGACGAGCCATTGTGAACACTTGATATTCCTTTAGAAACCGCGTCAACTCCAGCTTTTATCTTTAAGCTTCCAGAAGAAAGCGCTCCCGCACCTTGGCTCAATGCCGAAAGATTGGTCTCTAAAAGCTTAGAATTTTCGCTTAATCCTCCCGCAAGTCCTTGCAGTTTTTCTAGCACAAGCTCTTTTGTCACAAGAGGATTTTGTGCTTCAACAAGCAGCTGAGTAAGCTGACTCTTTGTAGCATCATTTCCTGCTTTAACATGCTCTTCAAGCTGCGCGCTAGAATCCGAAAGCTTTTTAGCTCCCGCATACAACTCGTTTGTTGCATTCTGCAGCGTTTGTGCTCCACTATTTAGCTGATTTGCACCATTTGCCAAATCGTTAGTTTTTTGCGCTAAGAATTGCGCTCCCTCCTTGCTTTGCGCATTTGCATTGCTAAGCGTTTGCGCTCCTTTTTGAAGCTCGCCCAATCCGTTTTGTAATTTTTGCAAAGATTGAGTAAGCTTGATCGATCCGTCAGCAAGCTTATCTACTCCGCCATTAAGCGATTGCATTCCAGCGCTTAAATCGCCAGAACCACTCACTGCTGAATTAAGAGAATCAGAAGCAGAATTTACTTTTTTAAACATATGCTCCCAATACTCTTGTGCAATCGCCTCGCTAATTTCGCTACGCATAGTATGGAAAGCAGTTTTACCGATTTGTGAAGCCAGCATATTGCTTGCTTGATCGTATTTTACGTGAAGCTTTGCTTTAGTAGGAGTATCGTATTGCGCAGAAGCAATGCACTTACTAAAAGACGATGGAATGGTTGCTACCATAAAATAATCGCCATTTTTAAGGCCTTTATTTGCTTTAGCGCTATCTACAAAGTTCCACTGGAATCCTTCACTTCCATCTTTTTGACTCTTTAAACGATTCTTGATTTCGTGGCCAATATTACGTATTTTGCCGTTTATAATCGCACCGTTATCTTCCACAACAACTGCGACTGGAACCGTGTCTAGAGTTTTGTATGGATTAGTAAACGCCCATAAATACAGCGACCCATATAAAAGTGGGATTAAGGCTACTGTTCCAATAACAAGCTTTCGAGCTTTACCTTTTATAGCATTATTTAATTCACGAAACGCAAGAACAATAGTATTAACGCGCATTATTACCATCTCCATTTTCATTAAGATCATAATCTTCGCTATATTTTGCGCGATTTAGCCTTAAAACTTGATCTGCCTGCTTTTCTATCTCACTTTGCAAGACTCCCACACAGCACGAGCAGAAATGTTTGCTAACGTATGCGCGAATGTCTGCAAGCAAGAGTTCGCTTTGCTCGCTTGTAAGCTCCGTTTCTACTCCGTCTACAAAAAGAATCCACGGCTTTTTTAGCAATGCCAGCGCAATCCCTAATCTCATGCGTTCGCATGGAGTTAAATCACCAATGGCTGTTTCTCTAGGAGATAATACTTTCCAATATGCTAGAACGTTATAAGCGTATTGATGTAGTGCTTCGCGATTTTTAACATCATTTTTGTATTGTTCACGAAATAGAGGCGATGCACTCGCGAGTTTTAGCTCGCTCATAAGCACTTCTTCTATTGTTTGAGTGTTGTAGAATTCATTGATTCCATTGAACAATCCCAGTCCAACGTATTGACGCGATTCTCTTGTGTCTACTGGAAGGCTTAAATCTGCGATTTTTAACGTTCCATTCGTAAACTTCATATAACCCGACAATGCTAGTAATAAAGCAGATTTTCCAGATCCATGTTCGCCCGAGATTGCAACAATTTGATGCGGCTTAACTTTCAGTGAAACATTCCAGAATGGAGTTCTTGTAAATCTTTTTAATCCTAATTCTTTAGCTTCTATAAGCGTTTGTTCATCTTGCATAATTCGTTTGCGGCAAAATACCGATGTCATACATTTTTAAATGGTATACATTTTTAATGTTGCTATCGAAATTGCTATGCATTCCTCCTTTGTGTTTAACTTTTTCAATTTTCAATTTTTTTCAATTTTCAATTTTCAATTTTTGTTGATTTTGATTTTTGATTTTTGATTTTGTTGATTTTCGACTCAATCTTCACTTTGATGCTGCTCAAATTCGATTTTGGCAGCCAACTTATATTGCGTTATTGCAACAAAATTGTGTAAAACAAAGAATTAATTATTTTGTTAATTCTTTGCGAACACCTTCATGGTACTCTTCAAGGCGAACAAATACTAACTTATTTTTAAACATTTTGTTCATTTGTCTATATTTTAGTAATAAAAACACGCTATATATAACAAAATCTCACATTTTTGATTTAATCATGTGACTTCTAATATTATTTCTAGCAAGCATTACGTATAAGTGTGTTTAAGTATTTATATGTGTTGTCATGTGTTGTCAAGTAGATAATTGTGGCCAATCAGGGTAAGTATGATAATGTAGATTTCAACGTTTTGTAGCGAGCGAATCAGAAAAACAGAAGCGAAAATGCTAGCTACAAAAATGCTATTAGCGAAGAATAGCAAATAGATATAAAGGAAGTGAGAGGTAGCGAGAATGAGTAAAACTGACAACACGGCAAATCAGAATTCACGCGCAAATCAGCAATCATCCAAACTACATCCAGACGTAAAAAATTACGTAAAACTATTTTTCAAAGAAAACAAGCTTGTAGCTTTTCTTTCGATGATAGTTTTTATTGCCTTGTCTATGATTTTCACTGCTATTTCTTGGATTTTGCAAATTATTTTCGACTATATGGCAGGTAAAGGATCCTACTCTTTAACTACTATTTTGCTGCTTGTCGCTTCCTTTATGCTGGCAATCTCCCTGATTTTTGCGTTGAAGCGCAGTGCGTACCCTCGCTTTCTTGAAAAAGCAATGAATCAGTATAAAGAGTCTGTTATTAAGAAGCTTTTAAAGAAGAGTTATAGTGATTTTTCGCTTGCGAATTCTGGCACGTATCTTTCTGTACTTACTAATGATTGCGAGCGTATTCAAGAAAAGTATTTGAAGAAGATTTTTGACTTTGTTCAAGACGTTCTTATGCTTGTAAGCTCTCTGGCTCTTATGATTTACTACAGTCCGTTTCTCACTGTTATTGCTCTTGTTATTTCCGTGCTTCCAATGGCGTGCTCGATTCTTACAGCTAACGAAATCGCCACTCGAGAGGAGCAGGTTTCTAAGTCGAATGAGTCTTATACGGCACTGACGAAGGATGTTTTGAACGGAGTTTCTGTTATTAAGAGTTTTAAGGCGGAGCAGGAGGTTATTGATCGCTACAAGAATCAGTCGATGGAGCTTGAGCATACGAAGAATCTTCGCGAGAAAACAATGACTACTGTTTCTGCTCTTGGCACAATTTCCAGCCTTGGAACTCAGCTTGGAGTGATGCTTGTTGGCGCTTGGATGGTTAACGCTCACATTGGCGTTATTACTGCTGGAATGGTTTTAGCTTTCACTAATTTAATGAATGGCGTGCTTCAGCCTATTTCAAGTCTTCCGCAAATGCTTGGCGAGATGAAGGGCGCTAAGAAGCTTATTAGCAAGATGGCTGATTATATGAGTAACGCTAAGGAAGATTCTGGCGAGATTATTGACGATTCTATTAAAAGCATTGTTTTGCAAGATGTTTCGTATTCTTACGATGCGGATCATAAAGTCTTGAAAAACGTAAGTCTTAGTTTGCAATCTGGAAAATCTTATGCAATTGTTGGGCCTTCTGGTGCTGGTAAGAGTAGTTTGATTAATCTGCTTATGGGCTACTACAAGGATTATAAGGGTAGCGTGCAGCTGAATAATTACGAACTTAGCAATGTGAGCAAGAGTTCGCTTTATGATAAGACGACTCTTATGCAGCAGTCTGTGTTTATGTTTGATGCTTCGATTTTAGATAATATTACGCTGTTTAAGCCGTTCCCGAACGCAGAGGTAGATCGCGTGATTCACCTGGCTGGTTTGGATGATTTGATTGCTGCTAAAGGCAAGGATTATCAGTGCGGAGAGAATGGTAGTCATCTTTCTGGCGGCGAAAAACAGCGTATTGCTATTGCGCGAAGCTTGCTTAAAAAGTCCGAGATTCTGCTGGTTGATGAGGCAACGAGTGCGTTAGATAACGAGACGAGCGTTAACGTAACGCAATCTATTTTGGATTTGCAAGGAATTCTTCGACTTGTGGTGACTCACCGCTTGGATGCTAATTCACTTAAGCAATATGATGAGATTCTTGTTATGAAAAGCGGCGAGCTTATTGAGCGCGGAAGTTTTGAGGAGCTTATGAATCAGAAGGCTTACTTCTACTCGCTTTACACTGTGTCTATGTAATACTGTTGCGCTGGTTTGGATTGGCTTGGGCTGTGCAATTTAGCGCAATAAATTCTGAAGCAGTGTTAGTAGTCATTAGGTGCAATTTTGCAGCGATTGAGTACTAGAGATAACAACATGGCTGAGTTCACTCTTAAATGCTATTGTTAACAAACTATTGTTAACAAATCTGTATTAATGTATTAACGTATTTAACTTTTAAAGAGTAATTTATAAAAGAGTAATTTAAGTTTTACCTTGCAAATAAACTTTACGTAAGTCTTTATGATATTGTCTTTAATTATTAGAATTAAAAACTATCAAAATAAAAACATTTCTATAAACGCAAAGACAAGTACAAAGATAAAGTAACGGCAAATCTAAAAAGAGGTGAAGCATTATGCAAAGTTTGCAGATTCTACACATTCTGTTCAACCCAGTAATCGTGTCGGTTGTAGTTTTATGCGTGTTAAGTCTTGCAAAACTCAATGTTTTACTCGCAATGATTGTTGCATGCGTTGCAGGTGGAATAGCTGGTCAATTGCCTCTTTTTGGAGATAGCAACCACACTATTATGGCGCTGCTTTGCGATGGATTTTCCACAAACGCGCAAACTGCGCTCGCTTACATTCTTCTTGGTACTTTTGCGGAGGCAATTACAGCAACTGGCCTAGCTCAAATCATTTCTAAAAAAATCAGTAAACTTATTGGCGCAAACAAATTTATTCTTCTTGCAGTTCTAACGATTATTGCATGCATGTCTCAAAATATTGTGCCTGTTCATATTGCTTATATTCCTATTCTTATTCCGCCGATTCTTTCCATTATGAACAAGCTTAAGCTAGATCGCCGCGCTGCCGCTTGCTGTACTGCATTCGGACTAGAAGTGCCATACATTGCTATTCCATTTGGCTTTGGCTTAATTTTCCAAACAGTTATTGCAACTAATCTTTCTAAAAATGGTATGAAAGTTAGCGTTGCAGACGTTAGCGCAGTGAACTGGTATTTGGGTGCCGCAATGCTTGCAGCCTTACTTTTTGCAGTTTTTGTTCTATACAGAAAGCCTCGCGAATATAAAACAACCGAAGCAGATACTCGCGCCGCGGACGCTGTTGTTGGCCCGCTTACTAAAGCACACTATGTAACCATTCTTGCGATTGTTGTTGTTGTAGTAGTGCAAGTTATTAGTAAGGATCTTTCGCTTTCTTCTATTGCAGGTCTTGCAACCATGATTATTTTTGGTGCCGTTGCTTGGAAAGATATTGATAAGCAGCTTACTGGCGGCGTAAAGCTTATGGGTCTTATTGCATTTATTATGCTCATTGCTGGCGGCTACGCTAACGTGATTCAAGCTACAGGCGGAGTTAATGAGCTTGTACACCTTGGCGTTGCTTGTATGGGTCAAAACAAGCTAATCGCTGCATTCGTTATTACGATTATTGGCTTGCTTGTTACTATGGGCATTGGTACTTCGTTCGGCACAGTCCCGATTCTTGCAGTTTTGTTCGTTCCACTTTGCCAAAGCATTGGTTTTAGCACTCCTGCAACAATTCTTCTTATGTCTTGTGCAGCGGCTCTTGGAGACGCAGGTTCTCCTGCTTCCGATACAACGCTTGGCCCTACTTCTGGCCTAAATGCAGACGGTCAGCACAGCCACATTTGGGATACTTGCGTTCCAACATTCCTTATCTTCAACATTCCACTCATGGCTGCCGGCATTGTAATATCGCAGTTTATTTAGCAATAGGTCAACACTAAAATGCACAAAATTTGATGCTTTTAATGGTATTTATGCTTATACCCCCCCCCCGAGTAGTATCTTAGAGTCAAATATTTTGCCAGAGATTCTACATAGCGCGATTGAATATTATGCGCGACAGATAATATGTATCCTCAAAAGGGAGCAACCATGTTTTCAAGAGCACGAATATTATCGTACGCTTCAACGATTGCGCTACTACTGGGTGCCTGTATTGTAGTGCCTGCGCAAGCACAAAGTACTGCAATTACCAATGCTCAAACAAGCACAACAAACCAAAACATTAAGCAGAATTTTTGGATTAAAGACTTTAAACCTGTTTTAGACGTTGCAAAGTATGGGAAAACAGAAGTTGCAGCATACGATTCAAACAACCAAAAACTTGATGATATTAATAGCACAAATGCAGTGAGCTACCATGGAAAAGTTACAATTAATATTCCAGTTAGCAAAATGCTGGAAAAACTAAAGATAGATCAAGAATGGAATAACCATAAGCCATTCGAATCAATTAAAGAGAGAAGCAAAGGACCAATTTTTAATTATGTTCTTTCACTTCCAGATATAACAACTCCTGTATCAAGTTCAGATCCAAACACGCAAACTGCAAAACCTGATTCTCTTACTTGGGAAAACGCAACTGCTACGAGTACAACAAGCCTAATTGACTCAACTTCTATTTCAACCCATATAAACGGCAATAAAATCGCATTTTGCGCAAATATAAATAAAGATTTAACTTGGCAAAACATATTACAATCTACAACTTCGGGCAATCTAACTCTTACTGCTAACTACTCAATTACAAAAGAACAATACGATTATCTTAAAAAGAACAATAAAAGCACTCACATAATTGGCTCAGGCGAATTTAGCGGCGCATGGCTTGATGAAGATGAGAAAAACAAAAATCTTACTAATTCACACCTAAATCAGTATATTTTCTATTATTATACAGATCAAATGGCTCACTCTATTATTACAGGTTCTAAAGAAGCTATACAATACAATCAGCTCACAAAAAATCTCGACCTGCACACTGCTCGCAAGTTTAACGCAAGTGGAAAAGTTTCGCCTGTAAAATATTCAGATTATACAGATCCTGCTATAGATAAAGACGGTTATGAAATCCACACAATATTAGACAATAATTCGTTTAAGGAAGCACTTATTCCACTTGAACATTGGCTTAGTGTAGCTAAGAATAACGTTGACGGAATAAACATTAGTAACTTTAAAAGTTCTGCTCTGATTACATTTACTTTGCCAAATGCTTTAGAAATTTCACCTATTTTTAAGCAGGAAAACGGCAAGTATCCAAAAAAAGGCGACCCTACTAATCCGACCAAAATTGTTCAAAAAAATATAAATGCACTTCCTGAATTTTCTCTTGAGTACGTCAAGCAAGAAGGCAAAACGCTCCAAGTACGTGTTAATCTTCTAACACACCGCTGGCATAGATTTGGAGGAAACCAGCTGCTAAGTTCTCCTTACATAACCTATAAGCAGTTAAAGCAATATGTCCAAAACCTTTCAAAAGAATTAGAAATTCAGTTCGTTGCCTTAAAACTGGATAACAATTTTGGAAAACACGGAGAAAAATACAATATTAAAGGCAATATAGACGTAACAACCACTGGAAATGTAATTGATAATGGCAACCTCGTGCCATTTAAAATTACTTATGGAGTAAATAGTAATCCAACTGATTTATCTTTAGATGTTGAAATTCCTTACGATGTAACATTTAAGTTCAAAAGCGGAACACCTGGAAAGGAAATCCCAAAGTATATTAGCGATAAGTATCTTGTTCAAATGCATGGATACTTGTTGAATGTATGTCATGTTTATAAGGGCAAAACTTACACTCTAACTAGTGATCAGCTTAATTTTTCCCCAGACAAAGAGGACGATGCATTAGGAACTTGGACTTTCAATAAATCGCTTGGCTGGGAGTACAACGGCAAAACTAATACTCAGTCCATTGAAAACGTAAACAATGATATAGAGCTAGTAGGCACATGGAATTTTACACCATATAAAAGCAACAACAATGATAACAACAATGATAATACAGAAAACACACCTGATAATGGTGCTAATGATTCTGACAATAATGGCATTGGTGCTGCTGATGAAGCAAATAATCCTTACTATATAGGAAACCTTAACAGCATTATAAATACTCAGAAACTTTATAGTTATAAACTTACACCTTGGAATTACTTGAACATAAACAACTCAAACTCCAAAGATTCTGATTCTGAGCAAAATGATTCTTCAAAAAACAGCAATCGCAGAAGCAATACAGAACTTGCACAAACAGGCTCTGGAATTGTGTATGCCATAAGCGCATGCATCACATTTTTAACACTTGCGCTTGCAGCAAATGTTAAAAAACGTAGATTAAGAGCTAAGCATGTAAAGTAACCCAAAATACGCATCTAATAAACGCTGGTGAAGATTTTTGCCATTTACGGCAATTTTCTTCACCGCATTAAAGTAGCCAATCAATGCAAATTCGCGGGCGATTGGCTACTAGAATTAGTTAAGCTGTGAAAAATTATAAAATATTACATGTAAATAGTTTCAGGATTAAGAAGAAAATTCAGTAATCCCAATACAAGAACACCTTCCTCAGTGTGCCAAGGCTTTACGCTCCCGCCAACAAGAATAATCTTACGGAACGCATCACTAATATTCATCAAAGATTTTTCTTCTTGCAACGTCTTCTCTCTAGTAGGTAAAGCAAGTGCAGATTGAATATAAAATCTTTGATCTGCCTTATTTACAACAAAATCAACTTCTGTTTGTTTGCGAACTGATTTGCCATTTTTATCCACTTCACTAACCTGCACACTACCAACATCCACCTTGTAACCGAGACGTTTTAGCTCATTGTAAATAATATTTTCCATTATGTGAGTTTCTTCCATCTGCCTAAAACCAAGAAGCGCATTCCTTACGCCAAGATCCGTAAAATAATACTTCACAGGGCTACCTATATACTTCCTGCCTTTAATGTCATATCGAATAGCGCTATCTAAAAGGAACGAATCTTCTAAATAAGAAATATATCTTTCAACAGTCGTTCTTGTAGTTGAGACCTGTGAAACTGATTTAAACGTTTGCACAATTTTTCTAGTACTAGTTAAAGCACCAATAGAAGAAGCAACTACCCTAGTAACATCATCAAGTTCACTTCTTTTTCGTATTGCATGACGGTCAAGAATATCTCTTTTATACGTATTTTCAAAAACTGATTGAAGAAACTCACGTTTCTGCTCATCGTTTTCCATTAAAGCAACTTGAGGAAGGCCTCCAAATCTCCAATATCCCTCCCAAGCATCCCGCTCATCCTCTTCACGAACAGACATGAATTCAGAAAACGAAAGAGGGTAAATTCTAATCTGATCGCTTCTTCCTCTAAATTCTGTAACAATATCCGACGAAAGGAATTTAGAATTACTACCGCTAACGTAAACATCTAGATTACTAATATGCAGGAAACTATTAAGCACATCTACAAAATCGTCCATCATTTGAACTTCATCAATAAACAGATAGTATGTCTTATCGTCTTTCAGAAGCTCATCAACATGCGCAAGAATATTATCAGGATTACGCAAATCTTTATTTCTTCTATCGTCCAATGCTATGCGAATAATATGATCATCTTCTACGCCATCCGCAATCAAATGGTCATAAAACAGTTTCATTAAAATATACGTTTTACCGCATCTGCGCATGCCAGATATTACCTTGATAAGACCATTATTTTTCGCCGAATCAAGTTTTTGAATATAATAGTCTCTCTTTATTTCTTTAACAGACATATCTAGCATCCTTTCAATAAGTATTATGCAAACGCTCGGCGGCACTGCGATATTGATATGCAAATCTTTTTATTGCTACTATCGTTACACAAATCTTTCCGCAAGCACTGCAACAAGTAGCAATAACTAGTCAATCTCAAGTAGCCAATCGCTGCATTTTTGCACTTAATGGCTACTATTATAATCTGAATAATTTAAACTCTCAATATCACAAAGTAGCCAATCGCTGCAAAATTGCACCTAATGGTTACTAGCGCTGGTTCAGAATCTACTGCGCTAAATTGCACAGCGCGAGGCATAATCCACTACATTGCGCACAAAAATCAAATACGCAACGCTGCTTCAATACAAAGCTCAAGAGCATACGCTTTAGAATCCCCACCCCAATTGCGCTCATCATAATTTTCAACATCATGCAAAGTATCTGCAGTATAAAGAATCTCGCCCCAAACAATCCCACGCATTTGTGCACACGCCGCTAAAGCAGAACACTCCATCTCCACAACCGCGCATCCCTCTTGCATACGACTTGCAACTTTCGTCTTAGTTTCACGGAAAAACCCATCCGTAGTCCACGTCTTAACCTCACAATAAGGCAAATCATGCGCCTGCAAAGTTTGCAAAATAGCATGCCTCGAACGCTCTGAAACGTCAACATAACGACTTGGAGGCAAATAATGATAAGAAGTCCCCTCATCCCTTAAAGCTTTATACGGAACCAGAAAAACGTTTTCCGCATAATCAACTAGCGACCCGCAAGAACCAGCACTAATAACTTCGCTAACGCCGTAAGAAATCAACCAATCTAAAATCTGAACAGCGGCAGGAGCACCAACTGGAGCCTGCACTAAGCAGATTTTTTGCGTTTCTTCTTCTACTTCGCTGTCTGTATTTTCTCTTACTTTTTTCTCTACTTTCTCTTCCAAAACATATATTGGATATACTTTAGTTGCAGATTCAAAATTTGCTACAATCGTAGCTTTCCTGCTTAAAGCATACTGATCGATTTCATCGCCTAAGAAAGCAAAAACCGCTTTAGATGGAAGCTGAACAGAAATATTATCGTGATTTGGCATTAAAACTGCACTTTTATCGGAATCATACTCTAAAATCGGCAAATCATATTCTGCCATACAATCAGCTCCTTAATATAATCAGCTCCATCCTACAAGCAACTCAATCCTATACACAAATATAGTTCACTCTCTCAAAGCGAGTCTGATTTTAATAACAATCGCATATTATCTTTTGAAGAATCAATGCGAAACTTAAGAGAAGAACTCAACAATGGCACAAGGTAACCCAAAATACGCATCTAATAAACGCCAGTGAAGATTTTTGCCGTTTGCGGCAATTTTCTTCACTGGACGCATACGCCAAACCCTCAAACAAATTAATCTACATATTAAAGCTATTCACACCAGATTTTGCTTCAAACATTCTCCTCAATCGCACAACAACGAAACCAGCAATCGCAAGAGCTAAAGCAGAAATCAGCGCAGAGATTGAAGCTGACTGACCAGTCTTAGGCAAAGATGAAATCCGTTTTTCAATCTTCTGCTCAACAACAGGCGTCTTCTCGGATTCAGGCGCTAACTTTGGTTCAAGCCCAAACTCAGGGTCAAAAGGCGCCAGCGGAGCTGGCGTAGGTGTGGGTGTATTCGGAGTTGGAGTAGGAGTAGGAGTTGGAGTAGGTTCAGGATTCTTCGTAAAAATTGCATACACAGTCATATCACCCATAACTACGCTTGCTCCCGTAAACGTATCACCCTTACCGTCTTCCTTAGTATTCCACTCTTTGAAGGTATAACCTTCCTTCGTTGGATTAGCAGGCATAGATTGATCCGTCAACGCATCGGTATCAATAGCCTTGCCATTTTCTACCTTTACCGTTGCAACAGTGGAATCACCATTTTTAAACGTTACCGTATTATTATTAGTATTGTTATGGGGAGATTTTGCTCCTTTTAAATACCTAAAACCAGTATTAGAATAACTATTTACATCATTCTTAGTATCTTCGAACGAACTCATAGTATAAGGTTTATTCTCTCCAGATTTATTCTTGTACGTTGGATATGTAACAAGTGAATCATCATTAAAAATGGATTTAGCTTTTGGTGCATAGTATCTTCCTGCACCAAATTCTGGACTATTAGTTGCTAAATCAGGTTCAAGACTAAGATTCGATACTATTTTAATAGAATTGTCATTTTTAGCGTAAAACACGCCATTTTTAATTGTTGATAGCGTACCTTTTTTAGTTTTGTTAGAACAAAGAATAGCGTTATCTTCGCCTTCAAAAATACCGTTTGAAATAGTATCTACTACTCCAGCATTAGTAAGACCACGTTTCTTACCTTTGAATTTTCCACCAGCTATTTCTAATATATGGCCTTTAAAGTTTTTTGCCCAACTATAAGTAGTTTCAGACAAATCAACATTTTGCAATCCATCTACTTCTTGGCCAGTGAACGTTCCACCAGATATTTTTTTCAAAGTGCCAGCATTATATAATCCAACATTTTTGCCTGTTGCAGTAACGTTGCCAGAAATTTCATCTACTTCTGAATTTTGCGTAAAATAAAGACCTGTATTACCGTCTTTTCCATCAATAGATGAAAAAGTACCACCGGTAATCGCTTTAATTTGAATTTTCTGATTTGTATCATTTCCAACAGCCAAAACACCATTTACACCAGTGAATGTTCCGCCAGAAATTTTATCTACAGTTATAGGAGATGATCCTTCTCTACCGTAAAGAGTAAGACCAGCATAATATGGCTTTGCATTAGAACCATCAGACGGTTTTTTATTGGTATCGTAAAGATTTTGGAATGTTCCACCAGAAATTTCACCTATATGAGCAGCACTTTGTAGTTCCAACGCACCTCGCGAATAAGCTCTAAAATTACCACCTGTAATTTTCTCTATAGAAGCTTTTTTGTTAAGTAAAAAGCAAGGAACAGATAAGCCTGAATTTTTAGAATTAGAGAAGCTTCCACCGGAAATTTCCTGTATTTTTGTATTTTCTCCCGAAACAGCCCACGCAGAGCCCCAGCTCATGTAGCTTCCGCCAGAAATTTTATCAACCTGCGCGCCATCTGCCACAGATACAGCAACATTATTGCTATCTGTTCCATAATCTTTAACAGTATTTTCTATTTTTCCACCTTCAAAAGATGCGCTAGACTCATTTCCACTTATTTCTACAATGCTTGTTTTTCCAGTTGTTTTTGAACAAAGCGTAGAAGAAATTCTTACACCGTCTTTAAATATTAACTTTCCTTTAGTTACCCTAACATTTACTTCATCTAGCAGAAGTTCATTTGTACTTGTGCCATCACCCAACGTAAGTGTTTTACCTGTACTCACATTTAAATAAAAAGCAACTGGAGATTTAAATTGTGTGCCAGTTCTACCATCTTTACTCGTAGATATAGAGCCGCCACCACTCGCAGCTTTCAAAGTAACATTTTTGTCTATATTGACAATGTCATTAATTATTACGTTTCCCTTAATACTAAGAACCGAACCATCTTTAGCAGCATTCAAAGCATCTTCTAGTGAAGAATATTGTGTAGAAGATTCATCTACAAAAACAGTACCCCCCCCCCCGAGGAGTTGTATCTTCTTGCGAAACTGACCTTGTTTGCGAAACTGACCTTGTTTGCGAAACTGACATAAATTTCGATTTCAGATTTTCTTTTGAGGCTGATTTTGTTTTTACAACCTTGCTAGATATATTTTCTGCTGTATGATTTTTTACACTTAATAAATCTTTAGCTTGAGAAATTTGAGGAAGTAAAAACGGAACCACAATAAATGTAACAATAATGGCCTTATTTATATTCTTCATATCACTATCTCTTTCTGCGCAATAACTATTCAATTAATAAAGTAGAATCTCAAACCAAACCATCAACATACTGACTCTTCCATGCATCAAAATATGTTATAAGGGAAATTATATAGCACATCTTTATACTTTTCTATACATTATAGAAAAGTATAAAGATGAAATACATACACTCTAATCTTCACATTATGCAACTCAATCAAAGCGCAACAATAAATTTCTGGCAATCGCAAAACCAACAATCAAAGTCTTTTATTATCAACTATCCAAAAGTGTTTCATCAAGAAGAAAATCAATAACTCCTAAGACAAGAATTCCATCATCTGTTCTCCAAGCTTTAATACAATCCTTAACAATAATAATTTTTTTGAAACTATCTGATATATTGTTCAACGATCGAGATTCTTGCAAAGTCTTCTCATGCGTATCCAAATTCAAAGACGACTGAATATAGTACTTATTCCCCGCAAAATTACAAACAAAATCTACTTCTGTTTGAATTCTCTTATCTCCTTCGCGAATTTCAACAACGCCAACATCTACGTTATATCCCCTCATAACTAATTCATTATAAATAACATTTTCCATTAAATGAGACTCTTCCTGCTGTCTAAAATTGAGTCGCGCGTTCCTAAGTCCTAAATCAGAAAAATAATACTTTTGTGGAGTATTAATATATTTCCTTCCTTTAATATCGTAACGTAACGCTTTTTTAACAATGAACGAGTCTTCTATAAAAGAAAGATAAGAAATAACTGTACATAACGACAGTTCATTTTCTCCTTTGCTTTTGAACGTCTCAAATATTTTCTGCGGATTTGTCAAAGAGCCAACAGAAGATGCGAGAATATTAATAAGCGTATCCATAACGTCTAAACGCTTAATTCCGTTACGCTCTGTAATATCACGAACGTAAGTTTGATCAAACAAATTCTTTAAATATGAAGCTTTTTCTTTGTCATTTTTCTTCGACACAATAAGCGGCATACCACCATAAGTAAGATATTCATTCCAAGCTTTAATCTTGTCAGAATCAACCACTGAATAAAATTCAGAAAACGACAACGGATGAACATGTATTTGCTCACCTCTACCTCTGAACTCTGTAATAATGTCAGAAGAAAGGAATTTAGAATTACTACCAGTTATGTAAATATCAATATTCTGCTCATGCAATAATCCACTCACAACAAATTCAAACCCTTTCACCAACTGAATCTCATCCAGAATAAGGTAATAAGGATTACTGTCTTTAATCATCGCCAAAATATCTCGTTCAAGCAACTCTGCATTATTATGATATTTCATACTAATTGCGCGATCTAATTCTATTTTAATAATATGATCCGCAGGCACGCCTTCAGAAAGCAAATAATTTCTATATAAAGGATCCAAAAGATACGATTTTCCACATCTTCGAATACCAGTTATTACTTTAACCATTCCGTCATCTTTTTTATTAATTAGCTGCTGCAGATAATGCTCTCTTGCAATTTGCATTACTATTCCTCACTATTCTCACTAAAGCAATTCACATAGTAATTCGTTAAATTGCTCACTGAATTACTCACTGAATAAATTTGACGGAAACGGCAATTTTCTTCACTGAATTTCTTAAGTTTGATTTTATTGCAATCATACGATAAACGCCAGTGAAGATTTTTGCCGTTTGCGGCAATTTTCTTCACTGGGAACATATGCAAACCCAACAGACAGCCAATCACAAAGTGGCCAATCACTGCAAATTCGCGGGCGATTGGCCACTACGTTATAAAAATCTAAAGTTTCTTTGACTTTTTGTTCATCTTTTTTAGAATCATGTCTCGTTCAACTTTGTTTGTAATATCTGGATGCTTGTTCAAAAGCTTGCTCATATACATATTGAACAAAATAGGTAAAAGCATCATAGATAGCGAAACACTAAACAGCTGGTAAGAGAAGCCTTCCGTTAAGAACACAGTCTTCTTTGCAATAATATCGAAGCTAAGGCATCGAACAGCTGCAAATGGAACACTTAGCACCACATAGGCCGCAACTATTCTTAAATACGGAACTTTTCTTGATTTAAACGTTTCAACTATAGACCAAAGTAGAACCACAGCCATAAGCAGCAAAGGAATAACAAGAATCATAGAAAGTGAACTGAATCCACTTCCAACTGCAAACGTGAATGTGCTCATAAATGCTTGAATCCACATCCAAATAGAAGCAAGTGGCAAGATTACAAAAACAGATATTGTTAAAGCCAGAACAAGCGCTCCAGTGTACATTGCAATAACAATAAGTGCGATTATTGTATAAGCAATCTTTTCAAATGGAGATAATTTAACGTTCTGATCTAAAGAAAAACTAGGGGTTGGAGCTTCTGGAGTACTAGGTTCGCGCGAAGATTCACGTTCAGCTTCCTCTTTGTTTCTTTCGCGCATTAATCGTTTGCGCTTCTCACCTTCAGTCTCCCTTAAATATCCGTTTTTAACGTTGCCATAATAGAATTTTCCGTCATTACCCTTGTAATAACCATTACCAGCGTAATCAGTATCTGTAGCCTCAACCTTTATTCTTCCCATTGAATTCCCCCGAACCTTAATTGAGCAAATGAATACGAGGACTATAATATAACTTTTAACGTAAAAACAACATTTATCTTGCAAATTTTAGCTAAATTAACATCAAAAAATTGACCATTAAGCACATTTTACGCTTAATGGCCAATTCAATATGCTATCTAGAGATATACGCTATCTAGCTCAATCTTCTAGCTATCCCAATATGCTATCAATATTTTTCTTATTGTTTAGATCATCTTCATCAAGAAAATCCATCTGCTTTATTCCACTTAGCCTTGCAATAAGCGAGACTGGGAAAGTAACAATATTTTGATTAAGAACGCTGATATTACTATTAACAATTCTTTTTGCAGCAGCCAATTGCTCGTTTTCGTCATTCACTTCTTCTTGCAAATTCAAAAACTGTTCAGAAGACTTTAATTCTGGGTAAGCTTCTGCCAAAGCATAAATCTTCCCTATTGCATGATTCTGATTTTTTATTGCCGCGCTAGAATCAGCCGAGTTTAATCCTTCCCTTAAACTCACCAAATCCACTAATGTTGTTTTCTCGTATTTTGCAAACGACTGCGCAACTTTAAGCATTTGGCAAATCGTGTCGTATCTTTTGGCGAGCGCAATATCAACGTTTTTCTGCGACTCTTCTATAATCACCCTGTATTTTCTTAGCTTATTTAACGTGCCAATAAACCAGCCAATAGCCACTACAAGCACTGCCGCAATAACTATTAAAATAGTCTCATAATCCATAATGTCTCCTTTATTTTTAGCCTTTTTTAGTTCTAGTCTTCTCTACGTTTCTTTACTTTTACAATTTTTACTTTGGCAATTTTCTACTTTTACAATTTTCTACTTTGGCAATTTCTCTCTAATTACGGTGATTATTTCGTAATATTCAGCCAAAACATCTCTAAATCTTGCATATTCTCTTGTTAAAGATAGGTTTTCTATTCCAGATTTTCCAGGAGCGCCTAATATATACCTACCAGAATCAAAAGATGCAATAATATGCTCACTATCTAGATATATGCAAACTTTCATTCTTTTTTGCAAATTATTCAATACTTCTATAAAACTTGGATCTAATACAAGCTTTGTATAAAAATCGTCTGTAGAAAAGATTGAATACGAGTTGTTAAATTCAATGGATTCTGTTTGGACTTCGCTCTCCTCTTTTGTTTTTTTACCATAGTATCCATTTAGTTTTTGTCCCATAAAGTTCTTTCCAGTAACGGGGACGATTCTAATGTGACCATTTATATTGGTTTTTGCGTTTATTAATAAGACTTGCCCAATAAAATCCGTTTTTTTAACAGTTTTTCCACTTTCACTTCTAGAAGTGTGCATTGCTTGCATGTTTGAAAATTCAGTTTTAAATTCATCGCCAAAAATTATGTGTTTATTTGAATAATACATACTAGATATTGGCAGAAGATTATTAAAAATACTGTTGTCAATTCCTTCAGAATTTTCTAATACCGTTCCTGGCAGAATCGCATTTAAAATCGGCGTTAAAACATTATCCGCGTATAGCGCGCTTACATCAACCTTATTATTTGCAAAAAACTTGCCAGCAAAGCAAATAACAAAAGCAACTACTATGAGTAAAGGATATTTATAAGTGGAGTAATCAAACGAAGGAAGATAGTTGCCAACAGCACCAATAATCAGAACTACTGGTATTAATGGAACTAAGCGCATTGGGTCAAAAGCGTTGTTTTTTACGCCTTCTTTTAACTCATTTAATTTCCCTTGCATTTGGGGAGATTTTTCTAATTTATTAAGTCTTTCTAAAACTTCGGGATTTGTAAACACATTACTATGTTTTACATTCATCGTCATCTCCCTCTTATAATCGCCAAATTTTTATAACAACATTTTTATAAAAGATATAAAAGGCTCTTATATTTTTTTATCATAAATGATCATTATTTGGAATAGTTAAATTTGCAATAGTTAAATAATGACTATTTTGACTTTGAACAACTTTGATTTTGATAGCAAATTATCTTAAATGTGATTATTTCCAATAAAGATTTAATACAAAACAAATAGCAAAGAGCAAAGTAACACAAAATAAACAAGATTACAATTTATAACACATTAATTTTCAACTACTTTAATAACATTTAGCAAAGCGTATAATGAACTTGAATTTATTCCTTAACTGATAGGAAGTTCAAAAATGGTAAAGAAACTAAAAAATATTTGGAGCGTTAAATTAACTACCGCTTCACTCGTACTAATACCAGCCGCAATTGGCATAAATTATGTTGCAAAACTATTTGCAAGCATGCTAAAACTACCACTTTGGCTTGGCACACTAGGCACTTGCATTTCAGCATGCTTAGCAGGACCAGTTGTAGGCGGAATTGCAGGATTTTTAACCAATATTGTCTACGGCTTAACAATTGATCCAATTTCTACAGTTTATAGCATTACAGCTGCAGCAATTGGCGTAAGTGTTGGAATCGCTGCACGACTAAAGTACATGAACAAAGGCCTACACATTTTTATAACTAGCCTTATTGTTGCAGCAATAGCAATAATCATTTCTACACCTTTAAACATGATTTATTGGGGCGGAACCACTGGAAACGTTTGGGGTGACGCTGTTTTTGCAGCAATGGGTTCCAAAGGCTTCTTTGCATCATTCGTAGACGAGCTTGTGGTAGATATACCAGACAAGATTGTTGTTTTGTTCCTTGCAGCTGGAATTTATAAAGTTCTGCCTAAGAGTTTAATAGCAATTTATCAATCTGATGACGAAAACCTTGATAAATAAGCGTTATCGTCAGCAAATAAATCACATAAACTCCAAGTTTTACAAGTTTTAATATAAGCGCAATAAGACGGGATAGCATGAAGAGCATCAGCCTATTTGAAGATAAGCATTCGTTTTTAAACGGGCTATCTGCAAAAACCAAGCTTGCATACATAATATGCGCTATAAGCACGCCAAGTTTGCTTGGAGGCTATACTTCTTTTGCCATCTTTATTATTTTGAGCCTAATATTACTTGCAACATCAAGGGTCCTAGCAAAAATAAAAATCGTAATACAAGTTACTGGTTTTATTATTGTCACTATTTTTATAGTTCAGACTTTCTTTAGATCGGGAAACTACACGATTTTATTCAAACTAGGACCTTTGATTGCTCGCAAAGAAGGCTTTGAAGTAGCAATGAAGATTGTGCTAAATATATTAAATATTTCGTTTGCGTTTTGTGTTTTAACGCTTACAACTAAGCCTTCCGACATGATGCAAGAGATGATACAAGCTGGCTTACCACCTAAAATGGGCTATGTTTTTGTCTCGCTATTTCAAATCATTCCTCAAATAACACAGCAAACTTCGACTATTGTTGACGCTCAAAGAAGCAGAGGATTACAAACAAAAGGTTCCCTAATAACGCGTTTCAAAGCTTTTTTGCCTTTAATATCCCCGATTATAATGTCTTCGTTTATGAGTTCTAAAGAAAGAACTATAGCTTTAGAAGTTCGCGGATTTTCGTGCAATAATCAAAAAACATTCATAAAACCATTTAAACCAAGTAAATACAATACGTTATTTTTATGCGCTTGTTTAACCGTAATAATCGCATCTATTATTTATGCATTACTCAATAATTTAGGATATGTAGCATGGCAGCTATTCATATAGAGCACTTAAAATATCGCTATCCGTATACTAAAACTCTTGCACTCAATGACATTTCTTGCGATATTCATAAAGGCGAATTTATTGGAATAATAGGTGCTAATGGAGCTGGAAAATCAACATTATCTCAAGCGATTTTAGGTCTTGTTCCAAATCTCTATCACGGAGCGTACGGCGGAAAAGTTGAGGTAGAAGGTCTTAACGCAAAAACTACGCCAATAGACAAGCTTTGCAAAAAAGTTGGGCTGGTTTTTCAAAATCCTTTTAATCAAATTACTGGCTCAAAGCTTACCGTGTATGAGGAGATTGCGTTTGGGCTGGAAAATATTGGCATTGAGCAAGACGAGATGCAAAGTCGCGTAGAGAAAATCATGGAGATGCTTAACATTTCTCATCTTAAAGATTGCTCTCCATACGATTTATCTGGCGGTCAAATGCAACGCATGTCTATTGCCGCCATTTTAGTTATGCAGCCAGAAATAATAATTTTAGACGAGCCAACTTCGCAGCTTGATCCTAAAGGTTCGGAAGAGGTGTTTAAGTCGGTAGAATCCTTAAAAAATCAGGGTCAAACTATTATTATGGTTGAGCATAAAATGGAAAAAATCGCGCAATATAGCGACCGCGTAATGCTTTTAAGCGAAGGAAAACTTATTGATTTTGATACTCCGCAGAAAATCTTTTCTCGCGAAGACTTGGAAGAATATGGCGTAAATCCTCCTGTTTATACTCAAATTTGCAAAAAACTTTCGTTAAAAAACAGTAATGGATTGTACCCAATAACTCTTGAGCAAACGTCGCAAATTTTACGCTCGCACGAAGGGAATCGCTTGCAATGACTCCTACTATTCAAATACGCAACGTATGTTTTTCTCATACTCCAACATCACAAATATTCAATAATCTAAATTTGTCTTTTACGCCTGGAGCATGCGCTATTGTTGGCCAAAATGGCACTGGAAAAACAACTTTGCTTAAAATCCTTAGAGGACTTCTTACGCCGAAATCTGGAAGCGTTTTATTAAACGGTAAAGATATTGCAAAATGTAGTGTTCCATCTCTTGCTAAAGATATTGGCTTTGTATTCCAGAATCCAGATGACCAGATTTTTGAATCATCTGTTATACGCGAGGTAATGTTTGGACTTTTAAAAATTGGAATTGATAAGAGTCAAGCATTGCTGCAGGCACAAGAAAGTCTAAAACTTGTAGGGCTTTTAGATAAAAGCGAGGTAAATCCTTACGATTTAAGTCTTTGCGAAAGAAAAATGGTTTCTATTGCGTCGATTTTAGCAATGGATACTCAGGTTGTTATTTTAGACGAGCCTACAATTGCTCAAGACGATTGCGGCAAAAATCGTATTGAGTCAATTATTAAACACCTTGTTTTGCAAGGGAAAACTGTTATAGCTGTGCTTCACGATATGAATTTTGTGGCTCGAGTATTTAATCGCGTTGTTGTGCTTTCCAATGGCCAGGTTCTTTTTGATGGCACTGCGCGAGACGCATTTATGCAAGATAACATACTTTCTAGCGCACAACTAGATAAGCCAGATGTTGTTAAGCTGTGCGAAAAACTGGGTTATAAAAACACATTCCTATCTGTTGAAGAGTTTGTGAACTCGTATCGTGAACGAAATAATCGCAGATAGCAGAAACGGAATAATCAGAGTGCTAATCGCAAAAGCGCCAATCACGAAATAGCCGAACCCAAAGTATTCAATCGCTGCAACTTCGCGGGCGATTGGCTACTTGCGCAAGTCTGCCAATGATTTATAAAAGCCAGCACTCGCCTAAAGGATTTTAATCCAAAATTCTATTCAAGCAATTTCAATAATGCATCCAAACTCAGTAGTGCACTGCCAAAATCAATATCTTTAGCATAAGAATATTTACGCTGATACAACGTCCACAATAAAGAAAGCTTTTCATCACGAGCAATACTTTCATAAATAGATTTAAGATTATCTATAATATTTTCAGTTTTACGATTTTTGCAAGTTGCACAAAAAGCACGCTTAAGAATTTCCCTATCGATTTCTCTTTTATGCGAAACAAGCAGCACGTGGACATCATAAAAATCTCTCATACGCGTATTAAGAATTCCGCGCGATAATATTGTTTGCAATTTTTCTGCAAACACTGTTTCAATATTGTAAGAAAGAATAGAAATAGAACGGTTTTCCAGCATCAGCTTATAGTCATATTCGATTGCACGTGGCGTAATCGTAGCTCCTGTAGAAACATCAATCTTTATTGGAGTTATCATTCTTCCAATACGCGAGTCAAGCGCAAAACGAATACCTGGATATTCCATATCATCCATAATCTTCATAACGCTTTTAATAGTAAAATCAACACCATCGTCTATGTCTATACGAGATATATCCTCAATCATTCTTTTAGTATTTTCAAGCGATAAATCATAATTTTGAATAGTCGTATCTATATCCATAGTGGATCGCATAGAAATACCAAGCAAAGATGTTACTAGAACACCGCCTTTTACAATAAAATTGTTGCGATATTTTGAAACGGAAACACGCTCTAAGTAGCGTTCCATCATGTAAAGACGCATTAGCACACGAGGATCTGCGTTATTGTGTTCGGCGAGGTTTTTGATTCTACCTCTTATTTGCGCATCAGTTAAATTCACTTACAGTAACACCTCAAAATACTTGCGAACAACATTGTTTACTCTAAAAAGTTTCGCATATTCCATCAACAAATTAAGATCTTTGTCTTGTCTAGCAATATAGGATTTCAAGATTGTATTAAATTCTTGAATTTCAATTAAATTTCTGCTTCTAAACGCATCACAGACACTTCTTTCAAGATCATACATTGGCACTTTATTACCGAGATTATCCGTGACTAAAATCTTTCCAACTTCAAGCAATTCCTTTTTTACGCTATAAACTTTCACATTGCACGATGCTTTCAGTCGGTGAGCATTAAAACCACTATAAACAGTAATAGTGTGAGTAATTGGCTCCATATCAACTAATCCATGATAAAAGAAAGCTTCGTCGTGAGAAAAAACAGCGGATGGTGAACGCTTATGAATAAGAAGCAACTCATCTATCCACGAGTCTTTAGAAGCATATATTCCACCGCTTAACTGTTCTAGTTCATTATCTTTAACAAATTTATAAAACTTATATTTTGACAGTCCGCAAGATTTTGCTTCTTTTAGAGTAACCATATTGCGGCCATTAGCATCTAATAATGTAACGATAATAGTCACCATCCTTTCGTGCATATATTGTAACTTATATTAGCACGATTGGATGAATTATATTAAATTTCACTATCACGATTACTATCACTATTACTATCACGATTTACGCTAATAGGATTCTGCGATTGCCACACACCTACTTAATGACACGTTTACGCTGATTTAATACGTTATATCAGCATAAACGTATCAAATACGCAAGCAAATCGTAAAGTGCAAATAGCCAAACCACATTTAACCAAATCCCAAAGTAGCCGATCAATGCAAATTCGCGGGCGATTGGCTACTATCGCCAAACAGAAACATTAACACAGAAAAAGTAGTACAAATCAAATTTGACAAACACAAGTCCATTCACTATAGTCTTCACTTATCACCATTTCGAGAAGTCAAAGGAGTGCACATGTATCATACAAATATGATGACAAATTGTTGTTGTAACGTATGCTGTTGCGCATTTCTTAATCGAAATGATGTTTGCAAGCACTAAGTATGCATCATCTAGCCTGTGTTAAAAGCATTTACGTTAAAACACAGCAAATTACGATTCAAGAAACAGCGCGCTGTTTCTTTTTTTATGCCAAAAATCGAATATAACGTTAAAAAAATAACAATTTAATACGTGTTAATGTTAAGACGAATAATGGCATCTTTAGAAACAACTAATAAAACGGTAGTCGCTTTATTAATAAAATTATTTTTAAAAATTAAAAACAAATCAAATTAAACAAAACAAAAAACAAGTAAGGGGAAATATTATGTCTAATATTTACAAGTCCGTGCAAGAACTCGTAGGAAACACTCCACTTATGGAGCTTACACACATTGAAAAAGAGTACAATCTAGCAGCAAAAATCCTCGTAAAACTCGAATACTTCAACCCAGCAGGCTCTGTAAAAGACCGAATTGCAAAGCAGATGATTGAAGAAGCAGAAGCCGAAGGCACGCTTAAACCAGGCTCAGTGATCGTTGAGCCAACCTCTGGAAATACTGGCATTGGTCTTTCAATGATTGCGCAAACAAAAGGATACAAAAGTATTATCGTAATGCCAGAAAGCATGTCTATTGAACGCCGAAAACTTATGAAAGCATACGGCGCCGAGCTCGTGCTCACACCTGCTAAAGATGGAATGAAAGGCGCAATTGCCAAAGCAAAGGAAATCGTTGAAAACACGCCAAACGCGTGGACTCCGGGGCAGTTTACCAATCAAGCAAATGTGCACGCACACTACAACACAACAGGTCCAGAAATTTGGCAAGACACTAACGGAAACGTGGACATGCTCATTGCTGGCGTTGGAACAGGCGGCACAATCACTGGTACTGGCACATACTTAAAAGAGCAAAATCCGCAGCTTGAAATAATCGCAGTAGAACCAGCCGACTCCCCTGTGCTTGCAGGCGGTAAGCCAGGAGCGCACAAGATTCAAGGAATCGGCGCAGGATTCGTGCCAGATGTGCTTAACCAAAACATTTATAATCGCATTGTTCACGTAACAAATGAAGACGCAATCAAAAGCGGCAAGCTTATAAGCAAAAAAGAAGGTGTGCTCGTGGGTATTTCTTCTGGAGCTGCAATCTGGGCAGCAATTCAAGAAGCAAAAAGAGAAGAAAATGCTGGCAAAACCATTGTTGCAATACTTCCCGATTCAGGAGATCGATACTTGTCTACCGCATTATTTGAAGACTAACTACATTTAGGAGCGCTATTGTAAATACGCAAGTTTTGATTAAATAATATATGGATAATAAATAACATTATTAGATAATGATCAAAACTATAAAATAAAAAAAAAATAATAAAAATAACGGGAGAAATGTATGAGTGATCGCCTTGACCTTATAAATCAACTAAACTCAATTAACGATTCAGACATAAGGCAAGCTACATTCATACCTAATTACCGCAATATTATTGCACTCATACATGCAGCTCAGGCACTATTTTTGCCTGAGTTGCATGTGCGCAATGAAAGCAATAATACTACACAACTCAATGCAAGTTTGAACAATAACGCTAGTTTGAACAATAACGCTAGTTTGAATACCGTTACTTCAAACGCATTAGAAACTATAGAACGCATTATATTTCACGAACTTCAATGCTACACAAGCAACACAATTAAAATTCAAGAAACTTGCAATAAATTTATAAATACTCTTCCTACAATTAAAAAGTTACTTTTAACAGATATTCAAGCCATGTATGAAGGCGATCCTGCTTGCACAAGCAAAGTAGAAGTAACGCTCGCATACCCTGGTTTTTATGCAATGCTTATTCACCGCACAGCTCACGCACTCTACGAACTTAACGTACCGCTAATTCCTAGACTTATGAGCGAATATGCACACAGAAAAACTGGAATCGACATTCATCCAGGAGCAAAAATTGGCGCATATTTTTGCATTGATCACGGAACTGGCATTGTAATCGGAGAAACCACTGTAATCGGCGAGCATGTTAAGCTTTACCAAGGCGTAACGCTGGGCGCAAAAAGTTTTGCGCTAGACGAGAATGGAAATCCTGTAAAAGGCGGAAAGCGGCATCCAAATATTGGCAACAACGTAGTAATTTACGCAAACGCAACAATCTTAGGCGGAGAAACCACAATCGGCAGCGGAAGTACAATCGCAGCAAACGCGTGGATAAACCGCAGCATTCCTGCAAACACAACCTACCACTTTCCTAAAGCCTAATACGCTATCATGCTCTGTCTTTTATAAAACCGCAGCACTCGATTTCCGATAACTCAATAAAACCAGCCGACTTATAAAAAGCAATGGTTTTTTCAGTGCAATCCGTGGTTAATTGAATTTGACGAACATTCGGGTAACAATCCACAATCGCATTTAACAAGGCAGAGCCTATTCCCTGCCTTTGATACTCTGGCAAAACAAGAATATCTTGAATAAGAACAACCGTATATCCGTCACCAACAGCTCTAGCAATTCCAACTAGCTCATCATTTTTATACGCAGCTAAAACCTTAAGCGAATTTTTAAAACCATTTTCCAAGGCGGGCAAATCATCTGTATACGAAGACCAGCCCACTGAATCGTACAGCTTTAAAATATCTTTGCTGCTATATTTTTTATATTCTTTTATCTGCACATCTATTAAATCCATCTACAAACACCTCGCAAAACATAGCAAAAGTGCGCGTTCTAAAACGTAAAGACGTAAGAACGCGCACCAGTAATAATAAATACTTAGCAAAAGCTACAACAGCTACAACAGCTACTTTTTAAGTTGCACTGGTTCGTGATCCTTGCCCATCTTAAACTCAAGACCTGCACGCTGCCACATGCGATATTCACCAACTGCCGTAAAGAGAACATCTGTGGAAGAGTTAAGCGCAGTTTCGCACGAATCTTGAATCACGCCAATAATAAGGCCAATAGCAACTACTTGCATAGCAATATCATTTGAAATTCCAAACGACGAGCACGCAAGAGGTATAAGCAAAAGCGAACCACCAGCCACTCCAGATGCGCCTGCAGCGCTAACAGCAGAGAGCGCAGACAAAATCACAGCTGTTGGAATATCAACGTAAATCCCAAGCGTGTGAGCAGCGCACAAAGCCATAATCGAAATAGTTATAGCAGCACCACTCATATTAATGGTTGATCCAAGTGGTATAGAAACCGAGTAATTGTCTTTATTAAAGCCAAGCTTTTCACACAAATTCATGTTTACAGGAATATTTGCAGCAGAAGAACGCATAAAGAACGCTGTAACTCCCGAATCTCGCAATGTTCTTAATACAAGAGGATACGGATTCTTGCCAGTAAGCACAAAAACCAAAATAGGATTTACAATCAAAGCAACAACAGCCATAGTGCATACTAACAAGGCAATAACAGAACCGTATTCACTAAAAATACGAAGACCATTGCTTGCCACTGTTGTATAAACAAGGCCCATAATTCCAAAAGGTGCCGCGTTAATAATCCAGTGAACAATTTTTCCAATAGCAGACGAAACGTTGTCAAAGAATGCTTTAGTGGAAGGCTCAGCAAAGCGAAGTGCTACGCCAAATGCGATTGCCCAGAATAAAATACCAATAAAGTTTCCCTTTGCAAGAGCATCTACAGGGTTTACCACAATATTTAACACAAGAGAATTAAGAACTTCGCCGATTCCTTGAGGAGATGGCGAAGACGCTGCTTCAACATGCGCAAACGTAAAATCAACAGGGAAAATCATAGCCGCGCATACCGCTATAAGGCTTGCGGTGAAAGTAGAAAGCGCATACAACACGATTACAAGCTTCATGTTTCCAACACTTTTTGCTTTTGCAAGCGCGCCAATCACAAGGCAAAATACCAAAATCGGCGCAACGGATTTAAGTGCGCTCACAAACAGCTTTCCCATAAGATCTAGCACATAAACGTGAGCTGGCACAAAAATGCCAAGTGCAGCGCCAAGAAAAAGACCAATAACAATACGCAGAATAAGGTCAATGTTATTCCACTTTTGAATAATCTTGTGCATGAGAGTCTCCTGTAATTTTGTTTGTGCAGAATATTTTATACTCTTTTATTTGTATTCATACTCGCAAGATTTTCTATTTTTACATATTATACATAGGCATGCATACATATGCAAATTGTGACTTTGTGAGATTTAGCACTGATTTTTGTGGTGAGCGCGCTGTAACGCGCGAGCGCTATTACCGAATTTGCGCGACGACCTGCCTGAGCGCTTAGAGCGCAGCGCGATGGCAATTCGGAGCGCTGAGCTTGCTCAAAGTTGAAAGCACAGTGTGCTTTCAACGCAAGCGAAGACGTGAGCGCGATGTAACGCGCGAGCGATTTCCCGCGTTTGTTTACATTTTGGGTCAAATTGGAAACAAACATAAGAACACTTCCCCGCGTTTGTTCCCATTTTTAGTGTTTTGGGAAACAAACACAAGGGAAAAGAAACAAACACAAGGGAAAAGAAACAAAAAAATGAGGCCGATGCATTAGCACCAGCCTCATCTTTACAAAACTTTAATCCTCATTTTGACCGTGGCAAAGCTTGTACTTTCTGCCAGATCCGCATGGGCATTCGTCGTTTTTGTTTGTTCCTGGGAACGTACGGCCATCGGCCCAAGGAGTCTTCCACTCCTCCGCCTTTGGACGCTTGCTTAATGGAACTTCGCCTTCCGCATGGCTCATAGGAGCAGGACCGACGATTCCAGAATGCTCGTCTTCTTGCTCTACTTGCTCAACCTCTTCATCTACATAAGAATCATCTTGATTTTCTGTTTCTGCAACAATCTGCTCAAGATTCATGCGGAACAGAAGCTGAATAGATTCTTCCTTAATAGCCTCAATCATTGAGTTGTACATTTGGAAGCCTTCGCGCTGGTACTCAACAAGAGGATCTCGCTGACCCATACCGCGCAAGCCAATGCCGTCCTTTAAGTAGTCCATCTCGTAAAGATGTTCACGCCACTTTCTATCGAGAACAGCCAAAACAACCCTACGCTCAAACTGACGCAAGTTATCGGAACCCATTCGATCTTCAAACACGGCGTAAATCGTTGTAACGCTATCTACAATCGTGTCTCGCAAAGTCTCAATGGCTTTATCGCCCTTAAGAGCCTCGATTTGCAAGCGAAGCTGATCCCAATCAACAATAATTGGCATAACCGAATTTACAGCGTCTTTAAGGCCTTCCCAATCCCAGTTCTTAGGTTTATCAGACCCATTCATAGCTCCGCGCACGTAGCTATCGGCAGTATCTTTAATAAACTTTAAGATATCTTCGTGAATATCTTCGCCCTTAAGAACCGCCTGACGCTCCGAATAAATAACGGTACGCTGCTTGTTCATAACGTCGTCATACTTTAAAACGTTCTTACGCATTTCAAAGTTACGCGCTTCAACAGTCTTTTGAGCCGTGCGAACGCCATTAGAAACATACTTAGACTCGATTGGTTCGCCCTCTGGCAAGCCCTTAGCCATAACGCGCGCAACAAGCTGAGTGTTGAACAAGCGCATTAAGTCGTCTTCCAAGCTTAAGTAGAAGCGCGATTCGCCAGGGTCGCCCTGACGGCCAGAACGGCCTCTAAGCTGATTATCAATACGACGAGATTCGTGGCGCTCAGTGCCTAGAACATACAAGCCACCAAGCTTCTTAACCTCTTCGTGCTCGTCTTTAACCTGCTCTTTGACTTCTGCCAAAACGCCTGGCCAACGCTTCTCGTACTCTTCTGGGGTATCGTCTGGAGAATAACCCTGAGCCTTAAGCTTTGCATCTGCCAAGAACTCAACGTTTCCACCAAGCATAATATCCGTACCACGACCTGCCATGTTTGTAGCAACAGTCACAGCACCCTTACGACCTGCAACAGCAACAACAGCTGCTTCCTTAGCGTTTTGCTTAGCATTCAACACCTGATGAGGAATACGCGCAACATCCAAAAGTGAGGAAACGATTTCGGAAGATTCAACCGAAGCTGTACCAAGCAAAACAGGCTGACCCTTTGCGTGGCGCTGAGCAACGTCTCGAACAATCGCAGCAAGCTTTTCCTTCTTAGTACGGAAGATTAAATCATCCTTATCCATACGAATAACTGGACGGTTGGAAGGAATTGGAAGAACGCCAAGCTTGTACGTTCCCATAAACTCAGCAGCTTCCGTTTCTGCAGTACCAGTCATGCCAGCAAGCTTATCGTACATGCGGAAGTAGTTCTGCAAAGTAATAGTTGCAAAAGTCTGATTTTCTGCCTTTACTTCAACGTTCTCTTTAGCTTCAATAGCCTGATGCAAGCCTTCGCTATAACGACGGCCTGGAAGAACACGGCCAGTGTGCTCGTCAACAATAAGAACTTCGCCATTTGTAACAACGTAATCGCGATCCAAAAGGAAGAGTTCCTTAGCCTTTAAAGCATTATTCAAGTAGCCAATCAAAGCAGTGTTGCTTGGCTCGTAAAGATTATCAATACCTAAGTAGTCTTCAATCTTTGCAATGCCTGAATCCAAAATACCAGCGGTCTTGCGCTTTTCGTCAACCTTGTAATCAACATCGCGATCAAGCTTTAAAACAAGCTTTGCAAACTCGCGATACCAGCGCGTAACATCGCCTTCGGCAGGACCAGAGATAATAAGTGGCGTACGAGCCTCATCGATAAGAATGGAATCAACCTCATCAACGATTGCATAGTGATGACCACGCTGAACAAGATCGCCCTTTTCCCAGGCCATATTGTCTCGCAAATAGTCAAAGCCAAACTCGTTGTTTGTACCATAAGTAATATCTGCGTTGTATTGCTTCCTGCGCTCTGGAGGCTGCTGATCTGTAATAATGCAGCCAACACTCATGCCGAGGAACCTATAAATACGACCCATGAGCTCGCTCTGATAGCTAGCAAGATAGTCGTTAACGGTAACAACGTGAACGCCCTTGCCTTCCAAAGCGTTTAAATAGCTAGGCAATGTTGCAACAAGTGTTTTACCTTCACCAGTTTTCATTTCTGCAATATTGCCCCAGTGCAATGCTGCGCCACCCATAAGCTGAACATCGAAGTGACGCTGACCAAGAGTACGCTTTGAAACTTCTCGCACTGTAGCAAAGGCTTCTGGCATTAAATCATCAAGCTTCGCACCATTGTCTAACTTTTGCTTGAACTTTGCCGTTTGCCCTTTAAGTTCCTCGTCCGAAAGCGCAGAAATCTGATCTTCTAGCGCATTCACAGCCTTCGCAACGTTCTCAAGGCGCCTCAATTGACGGCCTTCACCCATGCGCAAGGCTTTATCAACGATATCTACCACGTTTAGCTCCCTTAGGTCGTGTCTATGATTCGGCTAGCCAACATAGACGTAAACTGTGCCTATATTACGCGACGGCTACGATTTTTGCGGCTCGCGAGTCCAAAACAAAGCATAAAATGCCCGCCTAGCGTGCTACTAGCGTATTACTAGGCGGGCAATGCACTCATATGAGTTATTTTATTTACTTCTTCTTAGCAACATTTTCTGGAGTGTCAATCTCAAACACACCGTAGCTCCATCCATGCCTACGGTATACAACCGATGGACGCATGGTCTCCTTATTTACAAACAGGAAGAAGTCGTGGCCAATAAGTTCCATCTCGTACAACGCCTCATCAATGCTCATTGGCTCAGCAATGTGGAGCTTGCGGCGAATAACAATAGGAGTATCTCCAACGCTCACCTCTACTGATTCGCCAGGACCCAAATCGGAAGCAACCGCAGCGTCTGCACTATTTGTTCCATCTTCTTGCGCAACTTCTTCAACAGTTGTTTCAACTTCTGGCTGTGCAGCACCCAAATCAACTGGAACCATTTGCTCATAACCACGGCGATGATCCTTACGGCGATCACGAGTTCTGCGCAAGCGAAGCGTCAACTTATCTAACGCCATATCTAATGCACTGTATTGATCTGTGCTAGACGCCTCTGCGCGAATAACCGTACTTCCTGCAACTACAGTAATTTCAACTCTTTTTGCAGTATCTGCCTGCCTTGGATTGCCCTCAGTGTTAAGCACAATCTGAATGCGCTGCGCATCTGGAGCAATGGCGGTCACACGATTCATCTTGCTTTCTACAACGTCACGGAATCTCTGCTTAATCTGCGTATGACGTCCAGTGATGACGATCTCCATGCGAACCTCCTTAAGTAATCCGATACAAATCGGTTTATGTACACGTCAACGGCACCAGCGCCGCTGATACATCTATTATATCCGCTAAAAGCCGCCATTTTCTAGCGAGTCGCAAAATATGAAGAAAATTAAAACATCTGCTATAATTGGGAAGGTTGAGGTTTCACGATGACCGCGGCTGCAATGTTCATTCGGAGTAGCTGAGGAACTTCCGGGCTCCACAGAGCACAATGGCGGATAACGTCCGCCCAGGGCAACCTGAGAGATAGCGCAACAGAGAATAGACCGCCTAAACTTTTGTTTAGGTAAGGGTGAAACGGCGGTGCAAGAGACCACCGGGCTTCTGGTAACAGTTAGCCGCATGGCAAGCCTCATTGGGAGCAAGGTCAAGCAGAAGGTGTTTAAGGGCTGCTCGCCTGAGTCTTCGGGTAGACTGCTAGAGTTTGGCGGTAACGTCAAATCGAGATGGATGGTCATCCGTGTGCATTTTGCACGCGACAAAACCCGGGGTATGTGAAACCTCACCTCAACTTTGCGGTTTAACTAAGACTTGCAATTTAACTAAGACTTGCGATTTAACTAAGACTTTTCGGCGCAAAATCAAAATCGCCATTTATTAAATCCGCTACCCCGCAAGTTTTCATTCCAGCCAAACGGGCCGACTTTAGCGCTGTAGCAGAATCTTCAAAAACGGTGCAATCGCTTGGTTTTACGCCAATTTTATTTGCCAAGTCAATATAAGTTTTAGGGCTATTTTTTGCATTGCTTTCTAAATCTTCTCCAAAAATCATAAAATCAAAGTAATCATACAAATCGGTACGTTTTAACGCTGGAACGCATAAAGACCTGGAAAGAGTAGTTATAAGAACCATTTTTGCACCAGTTTTATGCAGATAATCCACATAATTTTTAGCGCCTTTTCTAAGCGGCAAATGCTTCGCATACGCGTCAAAAGCCATGTCTTGCCACTCTTTCATTAAGTCTTCTGGGGAATCCTTAAAGCCAAAACGCTCAATAACGTAATCCGCAACTTGGCGAGGCGTCATTGTGGCAGTGGAATCGGCAAAATCTGGCGGTACTTTAATACCGCGTTTAGCAAAACTCTCTTCGTCTATCTTGTCCCAAACATCTAGGGAATCTAGCAAAGTGCCGTCAAAATCAAAAATCGCAGCACAATTTGAATTATCAACTAATGCATTTTCGCTCATATTATTAGCCTTGATATTAGTCCAGATTACTATTTTCAAGTAATTCTTTTGCGTGATCCAAAGACGCTTGAGACTGACTGCCCGAAAGCATTCTTGCGATTTCTTTCTGGCGACCAAGATTATCTAATTTGCTAACAGTTGTATCTGCAACGCCAGAATCCGCACCAGAATCCGCACCAGAATCCGCCAAACTTTCAATCTTTTTTCTAACAACAAATTGAACGTCTGCAAAAGACGCCACTTGAGCCAAATGCGTTACAACAATCACTTGCGCACTCTTAGCAAGCAAAGCCAAGCGCTTTCCTAGCTCTACGGCAGCCACTCCGCCAACGCCAGCGTCAACTTCGTCAAAAATAAACGTCATTGACTGATTGTTGCTGTGGTTAAACTTTGCAGCAACAAGCTCCATTGCAAGCATAAGCCTACTAAGCTCACCGCCAGAAGCACTACTGCCCATTGGTAAATAGTTGGAAGCTGGGAATGGCTTAAAAAGAAACTCAACACTATCTAAGCCGTGTACGTTTAAATCAAATTTTCCATCTTGATTTTTATCTCGCTTAGAAACATTAATCAAAAGCTGCGCATCTGGCATAGATAAGGATTCAAGCTCTTTACTAACTTCATCGCTAAACTTTTTTGCAACAACTTTACGCGTGTTATAAAGAGCCTCGGCTAGTTTTTCAGCGTCTTTATAAGTCTTTTCACACAAGTCTTTAGCGCGCGCAACGGCTTCTGGCGAATCGTCCAAATCTTCAAGCTCAAACTGCGCTTTTTTAGCCCAATCCAAAACATCTGCGATTTGCGGCCCCCACCTGCGTGTTAAATCGCTTAAATCGTGAATACGATTGTTAATGGCGTCTAAATCTTCTTGACTACTATCAACATCTAGCTGCTGCGCAAGTTGCATAACAATGTCGGAAATCTGGGAAGAAATATCGTCAAGCTGATTTGCAATAGCGCTATAATCTCCGTCAACTCGAATCGAACGAATTGCCTTAGCAGCATTATCAACCAAATGCAATGCGTCGGCAGAATCTATTGCGCCATAATCAATTTGACTTGCATCTAACGAAGATATTGCCTCACCCAAACCGCGTACAATTTGAGCAGCATTTTCTATGCGATCTCTTTTAGCTTTAAGATCCACGTCTTCATTTGGTTTTGGATCAATTTGGCGGATTTTTTCTAGCGATTCGCGCAAATAGTCGGCACGCTGCCTAGAAGACGACTGCTGATTTATAAGGCGATTATAGGATTCAACGGCATTTTGCCACTTATTAAACGCTGATTCATAATCTTGTAGCTCTTTAGAATTGCAAGAGATTGAATCCAAGAATTCGCGTTGTTTTGCGCTTGTTGCTATGCGAAGCTGGTCACTTTGACCATGGATTGTGATTGTGTGCAAACAAACGCTCTCTAACAAGGATTTTGGAACGGAACAGCCAGAAATAACAGCCCTGGACCTGCCCGATTTTGGAACAGACCTAGATATGTAAACGTCTTCTTTAGAATCGTCGTCTTCGGATTCTTCGGCATTAATCCCAGACTCTTGCAGCAATTGAGCAGCCACGCTTGATTTTGGTATAGAAAACACGCCTTGCGCCCATGATTCATCTGCAGCAACCGCCACTTTTGCTAAATCTGCCTTACCGCCAGATATAAGCTTTACGGCGCTTAAAAGCATGGACTTTCCAGCTCCAGTTTCGCCAGTTATTGCCGTCATGCCTTTAGAAGGCGTAATAATAGCGTGGGAAATTGGGCCTAAATTGCGAATCTCAAGTTCTTCAAGCACAAATACCCCCTATAGGTTTAAACCAGTAGAGCCGCTTGGATATTCGGCACCAGAATCCGCACCATTTACACTTGCGCTATCTTCGTAATTCCTATCGGTTTCGTTATGAAGATTCGCCTCATACATCTTAGGTTTAGCGTCCACTTTTCTGCGATTTTCACGCCATCCAACAACTGGCAAATCAAACTTTGTGACTAATCTTTGTGTAAACGGAACTCCAGAAAGTCGCGCTAATAGCAACTCATCTTTAGATTGTCTAATTTGAATTCTAGAACCTTGCGGCAAAGCCCTTTGGCGCCTTCCATCGCAGCAAATCCAACCGCCAGAAGCAGAATCTTGCAAAATATCAATCGTAAAAGTAGATCCTGCACCAATTATTAGCGGTCTAGCAAACAGTGCGTGAGCAGCCAATGGAACCAATTGCAAAGCCTCAACATTTGGCCACATAATTGGGCCTCCTGCCGAAAACGCGTACGCTGTGGACCCAGTAGGCGTAGAAACAATCACGCCATCGCAGCCAAAGGATGACATTTCAACGTTGTCAACGCGAATTGAAAGCTCCACCATTCGCCCGCGATCTGCCCTATCTAACGTAATATCGTTAAGCGCCCAATCGCTTAAAGGCTCACTTGCACCAGGAAGCCAAACGTCTACATGCGCTTCCATTCTATGCTCTAAAAAGTAGTCTTTTTGCGCGATTCTTCTAATAGCCTCATCAATCTGGAAGCTTTCAAATTCCGCCAAAAAACCAACGTGCCCAAGGTTTATTCCAATAATCGGAACAGGAGTGCAATGCACTAATTCTGCAGCCTGAAGCATTGTGCCATCCCCACCTAGCACAACAACAATTTCGGTATTTTTATCTACCCCTTGAGCAATTTTTTGCGCAAAATCCGATACTGCAGCGCTATGAAACACGCTAACATTAAAACCTGCATTTTTAAGCTGAGTAGTAACTTGATTTACAACAGCACTGTTGCTATCAAGACGCGCATGCGTAACCACAAGAGCACTGCGAGAAGCACAATCCCCAGGCAAACGTTCTTGCATAGCACCCCCTTTGAGCTTTATTTGTAGCTTTATTTGTAGCTTTACAAAAGTTAATCATCATTTTAGTTGTTGCACTACATATTGCGCATAAAGAAGATATTCAACATTCCCGTGAGTACCTTCTATAGGAGATTCATGAGTTGCAATAACACTTAAACCGTTGTTTTTAGCGCATTCCTTAATATTTTCTAACGCCTTAAGTCTTAGGTTTTTATCTGTTACAATTCCGCCTTTTCCAAGGTTTCCTTTGCCAACTTCAAATTGTGGCTTTACAAGAAGAACAATATTCGCGTTGTTTTGCGCAATACGTGCAATTACTGGAATAACCAAGCTAAGAGATATAAAAGAGACGTCGGAGACTATAAGATTAGGCTTGTACGGCAAATCTTGCGCATAAACATTTCTAATATTTACGCCACTCATTTCAATAACGCGCGGATTGCTTGCGATTTTTGAGTGCAATTGACCGTGTCCAACATCTAAAGCTATAACGCTATTGGCGCCATTTTGCAACAAATAATCGCAGAAACCGCCAGTAGAAGCGCCAATATCTAACGCCATTGTATTTGAATCAACTTCTAATCCCAAATTATCAAATAAGCGGAACGCTCCTTCGAGTTTTAGCGCTCCTCTAGAAACATATTTAACGCAAGAATTTTCTTCTTTTGATTCATCAAGGCTTATTTTTTGCGATTCTTTTACTAAAAATGACGTTTTTTTAACACTACGATTATCTACTTTTACTACTCCAGCTTTAATAAGACGCTGTGCTGTAGTTCTACTTTTAGCTAAACCGCGATTTACAAGCGCGCAGTCTAAGCGCTGAGCTAAAGAATCTTCGTCTAGCATTAAAAACCTCGCTCAAAATCTAAAATCGCAAGTCATAGGTCGCAAGCTGCAAGCCGTAAGCTGCAATCTGTAGGCAACAAAATCACAAGCAACAAAGCCACAAATCACAAAGAAAACTCTGGAAGAGTGTAGTCTTCCAGCGATTTTCCGCCGTCTTTTAAGCTCCAAGCGAGCGCGCAAGCAGCCCTCAAAGCATTGCAATCATTGGGATTGTTGACTTCAATAGCGTTACAAACAACCTGCGCTCTAGAATCGCCGCATACAAACGTAGAATCGTCAACGCGTTTAGGCGCATAATGAACCTCGTTTAGCCCTCTTAAATCCTTAGAAACAAAGCTTGGTCGCAAGTGTTTTGGAGCTTCAAGTAACATGCGCTCGTTGGTAACACCCGTAAGAACAAGAAGTGACTTATACCCACCCCTTGTACCTGCTTCAATGTCTGTGTCTAACCTGTCTCCTACAGCAAGCGAGCGCTCAATGCTTATTAGCGGATTTCCAAAATCGTCTTTTTCGCAGCAATTTTCAATATCTTCGTTACTGTGCTTTGCGTTTGCGGCAACCAACAATCGCGCTTCGTCATACATTGCGCACTCTGGCTTTCCTGCAGACGCAATAGGCTCCACTCCAGTGGCGTTTACTACGGCTTGAATCATAGAACCGCATCCAGGAGCTATGCCAAACTCGCGCGGAATTGTTAAATCGCGATTAGTAACAAAATACTTAGCTCCGCGCTCTACAGCAAAAGCGACTTGCGCCATTTCTTGCCAAGTCATTTGCGGATACCAGCCTTGAATTACAGCCTTAGGATTGTCTTTACAAGACTTTACAGGATTAAGACCTGCACGCTGAGTCTCTTGAACAAGATGATCCGCACCAAGAACTAAAACGTTTGAGCCGCTTGGAACATAGCGAGCAACCATTCGAGCAGCTACAAGCGAAGAAGTTATGATTTGCCACGGCTCTACTTTTAAGCCAAAACTTTCTAGCTGACTTGCTACAACTTCTTGAAAACGCGAAGAATTATTTGTGGTATATTCAATAAACATACCGTTTTTTTGAGCGTTTTCAATTGATTCGGCTGCATATTCAACGGATTTTCCGCCTCTATATACCACTCCGTCTAAGTCGAGAAGAGCCAGACTAAAATCCTTGCTCAGCTCGCTGGAACTGTCTAGAAAATTCGCTCTTAAATCAGGCTGCATTATCTGCGTTCTCTGTGTTTTCTGTGTTTTCTGCGATTTGTGCGCTGTCTGCGTTGTCTGCGTTATCTGCGTTATCTGCGTTATCTGCGTTATCTGTGGTTTGCGATTCGTCATCCGACTCATCATCCAAATCTGCTTCAGACTCATCATCCTCTTCAGACTCATCACTCGACTCGCTATCTTCTGGAGCAAATTGCGCATCATCTTCACTAATGCCCACTTCGTCCATAATCGCGTCGTTAAGATGTTCCAAATCGTAGTCAATCACAACATCTTCTGGATTTTCTTCGTCTTCAATATCTGCATACTGCTCTTCTAAGCGATCCAGCAAAACATCAAGTTCAATTGCCTCATCGCTTCGCCCAGCCTCCTCTAAGAAGTACTGCTCTGCCTGAACAGCGCGCATTCTATACTCGCCAGGCAAGCCCTTAGACCTGCCCATTGCGTGAACAAGCTCAATCGCCTTATCCGCATGGTTTGTATCTGCCAAAACGCCTGCATACACAAGGAACATTTCTGCCTTAACTTCGCCACTAACGCTTTTAGCTTCGTCCGACATGCAAATTTCCAGCGCTTTATCGAGGTTACCCATACCGCGCTCGCAATCGGCAATAAATGGAAGATAATCCGTGTAACCATTCATTCTCATTGCCGTTCTAAACTCGCGCGCAGCAAGCTTGTAATCGCCTTGACGGTATGCAACAAATCCTAGCGTTTCACGCGAAAAATCAATGCGAGACGCCTGCTTTGCAGCCCACTTTGCGTGTTCTAAAGCAAGCTCCGGGTCCTCATCTTGCAAAGCGTATGCAGCAAGAATATGCAAGCCAATGTTTTCGGAATGCTCCTTAGAAAGACCGCGCAAACGCTCGCGAGACTCCTTAGAAAGCATTGAATATTCTAAGCCCTTAGGCATTTTTGGTTCGCCTGGGCGCCTATCGGTATACGGGTTTTGAGATGGGTACGAAACAGTTCCATCCGAGTTTCTACGAGGGCCATTTTCAAAGCGGAAAGACGATTTTGAATCGCGCTTTTTAGAATCATTCTTCTTAAATCCGCTCTTGTGGAAGCCGTCCTTGTGGAAGCCGCCGCGATTATCTTCAAATCTGCGATCATTGCGCTCGCCACGATTATCGCGGTCAAACTTCTTGTATCTTGGATTGCGCGATTCTTTTGAATCGGCTTCAAAACTGCGATTTGTGCGCTTTTCGTAATCGCTACGATTGTGTTGACTATTACGGTCAAACTTGTGCTCGCCACGTTCTACGCGGTTATCGCCATCAAACTTGCGATCCGAGTTCTTCTTAAAACCGCTCTTCTTGAATCCGTCTTTATGGAAACCATCCTTGTGGAAACCATCCTTGTGGAATCCGCCGCGATGCTCCCCATCTTTATGGAAATCATCCTTATGGAACCCACCTTTGTGGAATCCGCCGCGATGCTCCCCATTTTTACCGCCATTTTTACCACCATTTTGACGGCTAAAATGGCCACGATTACCAAACGACTTACCACTACGCGATCCGCGTTCTTCGCCCATTATTGGCATACCTTTCAAAGTTTAAAAATATAAAATTATACTAAAAATCTAATGTTGAACAAATCAAGCGCACTTAAAAACTACGCACGCTCAACAGCGCCAACAGCCTTCTTGCCCCTACGAATCAAAGCAAAACGACCATGCAAGAATGAATCTTCATTCAAAACATCATCAACGCTGTCTACGCGATTATTGTTAACGTACAATCCACCAGCTTCCACAGCTCTACGAGCCTCGGAAATAGTGCGGAACAATCCAGCAGCAACAGCGGCCTCAACCACACGGTCTGCAACATGCGCTTTAGCAAACTCCAAAGTGCCATCCTGCGCTTTAACTTTAACGCCGTCTAAAGCAGCCTCAAGAGTTTGCTCGTCGATTCCAGCTAAATCGCCCTTGCCAAAAAGCGCTCCAGAAGCTGCAATCGCCTGGTTTGTAACGTCTTCTCCGTGAACAAAGCTTGTAACTTCCCAAGCGAGCACACGCTGAGCTTCTCGGCTTCCTGGGTCTTCTTGAATTTGCTTTTCCAAGCGCTCAATCTCGCTCTTAGGCAAGAACGTAAAAGCCTTAAGAAGCTTAACAACTTCATCGTCTGGCTGATTAAACCAGAACTGATAGAAGCGATAAGGGCTAAGCATTGTAGGATCAAGCCACATTGCGTTGCCCTCCGACTTACCAAACTTACGACCCTGATTATCCGTAATAATCGGGCTTGTAAACACGTGCACAGAAGCTCCGCGAACCTTACGAATCAAATCCATGCCAGAGGTCAAATTGCCCCACTGATCAGATCCACCAAGCTGCAAAGTAACGTTGTAATTATCAAACAAGTACAAAAAGTCGTTTCCTTGCAAAACCTGGTAGCTAAACTCTGCGAAAGAAATACCTTCGTCGGAGTTTAAGCGGCGAGCCACAATATCTTTAGAAAGCATTGTGCCAACACGGAAGTTCTTGCCAACATCGCGCAAAAAGTCGATAGCAGACATTTTAGAAACCCAGTCGTAGTTGCTAACAAAGCGAACAGGATTTTCTCCATCAAGAGGCAAAATGCGGCCAATTTGCTTGCGTAAGCGCTCTGCCCATCCGGCCACAATATCTTTGGAATTAAGCGTGCGCTCTCCGCTTTGGCGAGGATCTCCAATCAAGCCCGTAGCGCCGCCAACCAAAGCAATAGGATGATGTCCTGCAGCTTGCAAATGACGCATGTTAATAAGCTGAACAAGATTGCCAATATGAAGCGATGCAGCAGTAGGATCGTAGCCGCAATAATAAGTTAATGGTTCTCCGTCGAGTGCTTGAGCAAGTTGCTGTTCGTCTGTAGATTGAGAAATCAATCCACGCCACTTTAGCTCTTCAAACAAAGAAGCAAATCCAGCCTCTTTGTAATTCCTCACCTGAGCCATTTATATCTCCTTATTACTGCAAAAATTACCGAAAATATCGGGCGCATTTGCGCGCTACAAGCCTTTCAATTTTGGCAGCACATGGAGACACTCTTATAAGCTGTTCCGTCGCTTACAGATTCGGCAAATTTCTTGTACTGGCTAATCGCAAGCTGAGCTTGATTAATTTGTTCTTTTACGCGCACAAAGGCCGTTCCGCCCTTGCCGCATCTAGAAGAAACAGAGCCATAGCTAGAAAGAACGAGTCTAAGATCTGGTATTTTATTTGCATCAATAACGCCGTCTAAAATCGTTGCATAATCGTTATTACTCAAATCGCTTAAATCGCATTTAAGACTTTCGGCACGCTTTACGCATAATCCCGATAACGTATGCGCATTGCGGAAAGGAACTCCTTGTTTTACCAGCCATTCCGCAATGTCGGTAGCAAGAGCAAAACCAGTTGCAGACTGCTCAAGCAAGCGAGGCGTGTTAAATCGCATTGTTTTAACCATTCCTGCAAAGGCTGGAAGCAAAACTTCTAGAGTGTCGATTTGATCAAAAACCGCTTCTTTGTCTTCTTGCAAATCGCGCGCATATGCGGTTGGAAGACCTTTAAGAGTGGCCATTAATCCAGTTAAATCTCCGATTAATCGCCCTGCTTTACCTCTAGCAAGCTCCGCAATATCTGGATTCTTCTTTTGAGGCATAATCGAAGAGCCCGTTGAATAGGCATCGTCTAAAGTAACAAACGCAAATTCTTGAGTATTCCATATAATAATCTCTTCGCTTAAGCGAGAAATATCAACGCCAATCATGGCTGCGATAAACGAAAATTCCGCAACAACATCTCGGCTTGCTGTAGCATCAATCGAGTTTGCACAAACAGCAGAAAAACCAAGCTCTTTAGCAACTTCTTCGGGGTCTAGTCCAAGAGTGTTGCCGGCCAATGCCCCTGCCCCGTATGGGCTTTCGTTTGCGCGCAAATCCCAGTGTGCAAGGCGATCTACGTCTCGCAAAAGTGGCCAAACATGGGCCATTAGCTGGTGTGCAAGCAAAATAGGTTGAGCGTGCTGCATGTGGGTTCGCCCAGGCATTACAGCGTCTTTTGCTTCTAAAGATTGAGCGACTAAAGCATTGCAAACGTCTAGAACTCTGGCAGCTAACTCGCGCGCTGACTCACGTAAAAACATGCGTATTAAAGCTGCGATTTGGTCGTTTCTAGAGCGGCCAGCCCTAAGTTTTCCGCCGAGTTCACTTCCTGCAATCTCAAGCAGGCCGCGCTCTAATGCTGTTGCTTCGTCCTCGTCTTCTTCAATCGGCGCAAAAGTGCCATTATCCACGCGATTTTGCAACTCGTCTAGCGCTTTGCAAAGATCTGCGTATTCTTGATTTGTTAATAAACCTGCACGATGCAATGCGTGTGCGTGGGCGCGAGAGCCTGCAATATCGTCATCCGCTAATCGCCAGTCAAATTGCGTTGACTTGCTAAGCTTTGCGAGTTCTGCAGAAGGACCCGAGCTAAAACGGCCGCCCCACAAGGCTATTGGATGGTTTGCGGCGGTGGCGGCTTTTGCGTTGGCAGTGGCGCTGTCATTTGCATTTGCATCGTGCATAGTTATTCTTCTTTCGCTTCCCTATTTTTAGTCGTTCTTCGCAACGCGCATATCGCGAGCCGCCGCAACCTTGCTAGACAATCCGTAGATTTCAATAAATCCGTTGGAAGCGCGCTGATCGAAGGTATCGGAAGAATCGTAAGTAGCCAAGTTAAAGTCGTACAAAGACTCACTCGACTTTCTGCCCGTTACAACCGCCTTTCCAGCGTATAAAGTCATGCGAATATCGCCAGAAACATGCTCCTGCGTCTCGTTTATAAACGCATTCAAAGAACGCACAACTGGCGAGAACCACTGGCCGTCGTACACAAATTCCGCCCACTTTTTATCGAGAGCGCGCTTAAGCCTGTGCTGCTCGCGCTCCAGGCAGCAATTCTCAAGCTCTTGATGAGCCGTAATCAAAGCTTGCGCGCCTGGAACTTCGTACAATTCGCGAGACTTAATGCCAACCAAGCGATCTTCAATAATGTCGATTCTGCCAATTCCTTGAGCGCCCGCCCTCTTGTTCATCTCTTCAATTGCTTGAAGCGCAGTTACGCTGTGGCCGTCAATTGCCACTGGCACACCTTTTTCAAACGTGATTGTAACTTCGTCTGGAGTTGTGGCTTCCAAAGGATTCTTTGTGTAAGAGTAGCATTCTTCGGTTGGAGCATTCCACGGATCTTCCAAAAAGCCTGTTTCAATTGCCCTACCCCAAACGTTTTGGTCTATGGAATACGGACTTTTCTTGCTTTGAGTAATCGGAAGATTATGGTCGTTTGCAAAAGCGATTTCCACATCTCGAGTAAGCGACAAATCACGAATTGGACTAATGGCCTTTAAATCTGGGTCCAAAGACTGGATTGCAACTTCAAAGCGAACCTGATCGTTTCCTTTGCCCGTGCAACCGTGGGCGATTGTATCGGCGTCAAATTCGTGCGCTGCATGAACCAAGTGACGAGTAATAAGCGGCCTAGAAAGCGCGGAAACTAAAGGATACACGTCTTCGTATAGCGCGTTTGCCTTTAGCGCAAGCATGCAATAGTTATCTGCAAATTCTTCTCGAGCGTCAACTACATACGATTCAACAGCACCGCAAGCCAAAGCGCGGTTTTTTATGACTTCGAGCGCTTCCCCGCCCTGACCAACGTTTAGAGACACAGCCACAACATCTTGGCCCGTTTGCTCTTTAAGGTACGGAATTGCTACAGATGTATCGAGGCCACCCGAATACGCCAATACAATACGCTTCTTATTAGTCATAGCAACCTCCCAGGTTGTGCTGCGCGAATCAACGTTATGTTGTGCAAATCAACGTTATGTTGTGCGAATCCGCGTTGTGCTGCGCAAACTCGCGCGTGTATAAATAAACAATACATAGTATATTATACAAATCCAGATACAATCTCAACACGCGCAGAAATACGCCATTTTAGGCTATTTATACTAGAGCAAATTCACACAGACAACAATATAAATATAATACTTATACACTTATTCGAATGGTTGCTTGCGATTATTCGTGCCAGCAACCACAACCTGCTCCACAGCAGCAGCAACCACAGCAGCTTCCTTTAGTACATCCTGGAAGCTTCTGCTCTACTTCTGGTCAACAAGGAGTGACAATAAAAGGATCTCTGATGGTTTGCAAAGAAGGTGTAAACGATGGCAGATTGCGCTGGCGCAAAGCGCAATAATATGCAATTCTGTCTGGAGCTTGCTCAACACCACAAAATCAGCAACGAAAAGCGCGCGACGACCTGCCTGAGCACTTAGAGCGTAGCGCGCAAACAATTTTCCGCTTTTTGTACGTGATTTAGGCCAAATTTGGTACAAAATGCGTCAATCTTTTCCGCTTTTTGTACGTGATTTATGATATGTACCCCTTTTTCTGGACACATATCCCTTTTACTTAATCACACTATCCACGCTGCGTGGATACTTCCCTGT
>NZ_JASOOL010000079.1:0-253 GCF_030217745.1 Bifidobacterium sp. UMB1197
CGTCTTAACCCTTGCGGTAGCGGTCGATGCGAACGTACTGATCAACGAACGTATTAAAGAAGAGTTGAGCAACGGACGTACTGTTCAACAGGCAATTGATGAAGGTTATCGTGGCGCATTCAGTTCCATCTTCGATGCGAACATCACCACGCTGATTAAAGTCATCATCCTGTACGCAGTGGGTACCGGGGCAATTAAAGGGTTCGCGATTACTACCGGTATCGGTGTGGCGACGTCGATGTTTACCGCGATT
>NZ_JASOOL010000080.1:0-253 GCF_030217745.1 Bifidobacterium sp. UMB1197
TGGAAATCAGCATCTGAGCGAGGGCGAATTTCCATGAAGGCAGCACCAGCTTTTGCCCTTTGATGGTCATATGGCGGTGCTTCGCGAAAGCGCAAAACCACAAATAAACCGCGATAATCATCAGTAAGCCAATACCGAGAATACGCAGCGTAGTTTGATTGACATACCAGTGATCCGGCAACTCCACCACGCCTGCGGTAAAGATAACCCCCGCTAGCAAAATATAGCCTAGCCAGTTGGTGGTAATACTGAG
>NZ_JASOOL010000081.1:0-252 GCF_030217745.1 Bifidobacterium sp. UMB1197
TCAGAAGAGTCTTGAGGAAGCTCAGAAGGCTTTGAATGAAGCTAAGCCTGCTCCAGCTGAAGCTGATCCAAAGAATTCTCAGGACACAAAGCCAGCTGAGACTTCTAAGGATGCAAAGGCTAAGCCAGGCCAGACTGGTGCCAATGGTGCTGCTGCTGGTGCTAAGACCACTGTGGTTGAGAAGAAGAAGGATGGCGGTAAGAAGTTGCCTGGTACTGGTGTTGGCGTAACTTTGACCGCTTTGGCTGCCAC
>NZ_JASOOL010000082.1:0-251 GCF_030217745.1 Bifidobacterium sp. UMB1197
TACGTTGCATTTTTCTGTTTTGGTGATAGCCCAACTAAAGAATATTTATTGATCCTCCTATAGATAGCTAAAACACTTGTTAAAAATTGTCTTTCCCAATTATTTAAAATATTGCGTTGATTTAACGCATCATGACTAAGTAATCGATCAACTTTTAGCATTAGCTTATCTTCAGTATTCATCTAGACCTCCAAGACTAGTCATGATTTAGAGGGCTTGAGTGAGCTTTCAAACTCTTCTCTTCTAGAGAG
>NZ_JASOOL010000083.1:0-251 GCF_030217745.1 Bifidobacterium sp. UMB1197
AAAGTAGATTCTAAAACTTCAGTATTTTTCTGAATTAAAGATTTATCTTGACTCTGATCAACGCTTTTTATCGGTGCTAACAAATTAATTGGAGGTTTCTGATAATTAGCATTTTTTGTTTGAGCGTGTTGCTTAGTCTCTAAATCACCATGATCAACATCCTGAAGTTCCTGCTTCATCTTTTGATCTTCTTCGGCATAAGAATGTGAAATTGGCAAATCATCAGTTAAATTATCTCCAACTTCTGTCTC
>NZ_JASOOL010000084.1:0-251 GCF_030217745.1 Bifidobacterium sp. UMB1197
TTTCGTTCCATGCGTTCCGTAAAAGATCCCGTGCTGAAATAACGGGCAGACTCTGTGGCGGCAAGTCTCTCTCGTTCGCCTGGTTGCCAGCGGGCTTTGGGCGCTAATTCAAGAGGCACTAAATCAAGGCGCAGCAATGCCGTTTTTTTCTTACCTCGCCACGGTGGAGAAACAAGTATTTCTGGCAGGTCGTTGCTATGAGTACTCTCGAAAGCAAGTTTTGGCGATGCCGATAAATAACCATTCACCAC
>NZ_JASOOL010000085.1:0-249 GCF_030217745.1 Bifidobacterium sp. UMB1197
GTGATCACCCATGACCAACAGGAGATTATCCTAAGTCCCGCCGGTCACCTGGTCTTTGATCATATTCAAATCATTACCACCGCCATTAATCGGATTAAAAACAAGCTGGACTATCACCCCCAAATTCTTCGGATCTTAGGTAATACCTTTACCCTGCGCCAAGCGCGCGAAGTCTTTGCGGCTTTCTTAGGTACGACAATTGACAAGATTGATAATTCCAACTTTAAGAAAACTCACAACCACCTCTTC
>NZ_JASOOL010000086.1:0-248 GCF_030217745.1 Bifidobacterium sp. UMB1197
TCATAAATAAGAATTTAACTTCTAAACTTTCATCCGGAGCAATCATATTTTGAAACTTAATTGGATGTTTCAAAGCAATTGGAACAATCAGACGAGCATTTACAAATTCGCCTTCTGTATGAGGAATTGCGACATTTGGCAACTCTTTTGAAATTGGCGAAGTGTCAATTCCAGTTGGATAATGCTCTTCTCTTTCAATAATATGTGAAAGGAAATTTCCTTTTACATAGCCAGCCTTTAATAATTTG
>NZ_JASOOL010000087.1:0-247 GCF_030217745.1 Bifidobacterium sp. UMB1197
TTCAAAATCTGCTCAATATCGTTTAGTTTCAAGTATGACTTCTGGTTTTGAATTTATGGGCTTCTTCTTAGGACTTGCCTTCCTAGCAATGCTTGCTTCAACCTTGATGTTTAAAGTTTTATCTGGTGCAAACAGCGACAAGCCAAGATACCAAATGCTTTGGAAAGTTGGTACAAGAAAGAGCTTATTGAAAGCATCAATTGCTAAAGAAATTGGAATTCTATTTGTTTTACCAGCGGTTTTAGGT
>NZ_JASOOL010000088.1:0-246 GCF_030217745.1 Bifidobacterium sp. UMB1197
GACATCTTCAGATTCCGGTTTACTTAATCTCGACACAAGAATCAGGACGCAAGTCCCAGTGCGCGTTTGACAGGCCCAAAGCTGCGCCGATGGTGTTCGGTCGCGCCGTGTTCAGCCAGTTTTTCCAGATGAAAAGCGGTTGGATACCCTTTGTGTTGGGCAAAACCATATTGCGGGAAAACAATATCCAGCGCCGCCATTTCGGCGTCACGCGTCACTTTCGCCAGGATAGACGCGGCACTGATT
>NZ_JASOOL010000008.1:0-81945 GCF_030217745.1 Bifidobacterium sp. UMB1197
GCCCTTAAGATCTTCTCCATTCTCTGTTAATGCTTTCTTAGAAAACTTAACTTTTGTTGGTGTTGGAACTTCTTTCAACTTCGCGCTAATTAAATTTTGCATCTCTGATTTTTTTGATTTATAAATAAAAACTTCCATTGCGCTATTATTAATCTCATCATCATGAGAAGAATCCTCAGCAAAAGTTCTTAAGTCTTGTTTTTGCTTGTTCAGTTCTGGGTTTTGACTATAATCTGTATCATAAATTTTGTTTGCTTTATTGTCTTGCTGATAGTAATATTCATTTTGTAAGACTGTATAATTGAGTTGCGGATGTTTTAATTTATAAAATAGCATCCTTTTGATTTTCTGAAAATCTCCTTTCCCACCGTTACTAGCATACGTATTTTTAGTAGCATTTTCGTTTTTTGAATATTCCCCTGTGGCTTCACCGGTTTTTCCTGGAGATTGTTTATGATGATCCATACATAAGGACCATTCTGAATCTGTTGTTCCATTTTTACTTATAACTTTTCTATGCTGACTAGCATCATACGCCTGATAAGTCTTATCAGTTTCACTTGCACTTGCACTTGCACTCACATTTAATGGAGCCATGCTTATAAGCATGGTCACCGCCAGTAATAGGAGCATCCATTTTTTTATTATTCTTGCTGTCATATTTATTCACCCCGCATTTTCATGTTGATGCAACTAAAGTAGGGTTTAATTTACACAGTGGCTTTTTGTCAGCAAGCGTAGTAAAATCAAGGAAAAGGTAGGGTTGATTTGCAATATTTATTTGTAAATTAATTCCTAGATTTATTTACAAATTTTTTCAATTTTTCTTGCATGTAGCCACTTAGAAAAGGTAGTATGCGAAACAGAAAGCATTTCTGCACCCTCACGCAAATTTACCTGTCCACGCTGCCACCTAGTCGCCACAGCATAAAAATCATCAGGGATCTCAATCTTTGACCTACCAAACACCACACCTCTTTGTCTGGCAACACGAATCCCTTCCATCTGTCTTTGATGAATATTTTCTCGCTCAACTTGAGCAACATACGATAAAATCTGCAATACAAGATCGGCAATAAACTTACCTGTTACACCATTTACATGTTTTCTCGTATCCAGCAAAGGACAATCCAACACTACAATATTTGCTTCTTTTTCTTTCGTGATTTTGTTCCACTGCTCAATAATCTCATCATAGTTTCTACCTAAACGGTCAATCGACTTCACAAACAACTCATCACCAGATCTCAAACGTCTAAACAATCTCAAATAATTTCTACGGTTGAAATCCTTCCCTGATGCCTTGTCAACATAAATACAGCCTTTTCTAATGCCACTGTCTTCCAAGGCCTTAAACTGTCTGTCTACACACTGATCCTTTGTAGACACCCTCGCATACCCATAGCGCATACTTATTATCTACTCCTTTTTTGAACACCACTATTTCAAAAAAGAAAAGAATAATTCAGCATGAAGAATTATAAAACCCCACTTCACAAGGTGGGTGCAAAGTGGCGAATCGACTTGCATGAGCGATTAAAACATAATTTCGCGAATGCACTTCGATTCGCTGAGCTTGCTCAAAGTTGAAAGCACAGTGTGCTTTCAACGCAAGCGAAGTACGTTAACATCCTGTGCACTCGACCCTATAGCGTAGACATGTTCCCTCATACAGCAAAATCGCACTCAAAAACCGCGAGAACCCAGTCTAAAGCCGCCACACACTAAACCTTTTAACGATAGCCCTCGCAAACCCCTGCTACGCAAAGCCTAAACGCAGGAACTAAACTGCACGCAAGTAGGTGTCATCAAAACGATATCTTGAAACAGTCACGATTTGTAAAGGAGCGCCACTGATTCTGTATGGTGAGTGTTGGGATATATAACACAGAAAGCAATAGTTTCAGAGTCCAGAAGGAAAAGTTTCATTGTATCCAAGAGTTAAGAAACTAGTGTTATAGGCCAAAAAATTAATATAATAAAAAAAAAAACAACAAAACCCGCACAACGTTAAGAAGTGCGGGTTTTGTTTTGCGGAAGCTACTTTGTGTAGCGCTCGAAATCTTCGGCAGTATTCACCTGAACACGCTGCTTAATAATGGACAAAATCCACTCTTTAGCTTGCTGTACAGGAACGCCGTTCAATTGGCTGCCATCGCGGAAGCGGAAGCTCACAGCATTGTTCTTAACATCCTCTTCGCCAGCAATCAAAGTGAATGGCACTTTAGACTTAGAGGCGTTACGAATCTTCTTGCCAAAGCGATCGTCGGAGCTGTCCATTTCGCAACGAACCATATTCTCTTCCAAATCGCTAATAAACTTTTGCAAGTGTGGAGCAAACTCGTCTGCAACAGGAACGCCAGTCACTTGAACTGGAGCCAACCATGCTGGGAACGCGCCTGCATAATGCTCAAGCAAAATCGCAAAGAAGCGCTCGATAGAGCCAAAGAGTGCGCGGTGAATCATAACTGGGCGCTGGTGGCTACCGTCGGCCGCAATGTACTCCAACTTAAAGCGCTCAGGCAAGTTGAAGTCGAGCTGAATAGTAGAAACCTGCCAAGTGCGGCCAATTGCGTCTCGCGCCTGCACAGAAATCTTCGGGCCGTAGAATGCAGCTCCACCTGGATCGTCCACGAGTTCCAAACCAGAATCTTTAGCAACCTCAGCCAAAGTGTTTGTTGCTTCTTCCCAAATCTCGTCGGAACCAACAAACTTGTGCTCATCCTTAGTGGAAAGCTCCAAGTAGAAGTCGTTCAAACCAAAGTCTTTAAGAAGGCCAAGCACAAAGTTAAGCAGGCTCTTCAATTCATCGCGCATCTGCTCGCGAGTGCAGTAAATGTGCGAATCATCTTGAGTCAATCCGCGAACGCGAGTTAAGCCATGCACAACGCCAGACTTTTCGTAGCGATACACGGTACCAAACTCAAACAAGCGCAAAGGAAGCTCACGGTACGAACGCTGGCGAGACTTAAAGATCAGATTATGCATTGGGCAATTCATTGGCTTTAAGTAGTAATCGGCACCCTGGCGAGTTACGTTACCGTTTTCGTCGCGCTCTTCGTCAAGCTTCATTGGAGGATACATGCCATCCTTGTACCACTGCAAGTGGCCAGAAGTCTCGTACAATCCACCCTTAGTAATGTGCGGAGTTTGCACAAAGCTGTAATGATGCTTTCTGTGCTGCTCACGGGAATAATCTTCCATTGCGTTAATAATCGCAGCACCCTTTGGATGGAACACTGCCAAGCCTGGGCCAATCTCGTCTGGGAATGAGAACAAATCCATCTCTTGACCAAGCTTACGATGATCGCGCTTAGCGGCCTCTTCCATGCGAGTTGTGTAAGCCTTAAGCTCTTCCTTGCTAGGCCATGCAGTGCCATAAATGCGCTGAAGCATAGGATTATGCTCCGAACCGCGCCAGTAAGCTGCAGCCACACGCTCAAGCTTAAAAGCCTTAATATAGCGAGTGTTTGGCAAATGCGGGCCACGGCACAAATCGCTCCAGACCTTATTGCCTTCGCGATCCAAATTGTCGTACATGCTAAGCTCATGCTTGCTGATTTCGCCAGCTGCAGCTGGATCAAGAGCCGCTTCTTTATCTCCAATCAACTCCAACTTATAAGGTTGATTTGCTTCTTCTTCGCGCGCCTCATCTTCTGTTACAACGCGGCGGCTAAAGCTTTGAGACTCTTTAATAATGCGCTGCATATGCTTTTCGATTTGCTTTAAATCGTCTGGCGTAAATGGAGTATCAACATCGAAATCGTAATAGAAGCCGTCTTTAATTACAGGACCTACGCCCAACTTTGCGTCTGGTCGAATTTCTTGAACAGCTTGAGCCATCACGTGTGTAGCGGAATGACGCATGATTGCGATGCCATCTTCACTATCAAGTGCTACTGATTCCACGGTATCGCCGTTATGAAGAGGCGTGTACAAATCACGCAACTCGCCATTTAAACGCACGGCAATAATATTCTTATCTTCCGCGAAAAGTTCAACGCCAGTGAAGCTTGCATCCACCTCCTTGCGTTCCTCGTCTACAGTGATGGAGATGGTATTTTCAGCCATAATTGTCCTTTTCTATCGGGGTCTTGCGTTACTAATGTGCAGACCTGGACCTGTGTGGCGTCGATAAACTTACGCGATTAAATATAAAACAAACGCGCAAAAAACGACGTCAATCGCACGCATTTTTACGCGCAATTCTCTGTTACTCTAGAACAACAGAGCGACTTTTTAACAATGATTTTTTGCAAAAACCAGAATAAATCTCATGAATTTTCAAAAAGATGCTTTCACCAATCTTTACAACCAAGAAGAAGCAACCAGCGCAAATCGCGATAGTTCCACCAGCAGAAAGCCTTAAAATCACAGCTAAAGCAAGACCTAAAAGCGATATAAAAACAGAAGACAATACGCATGCAAAAACAAACCTGTTAATAGAGCGCATCTTACCCTTTAATGCTGCGGCGGGCGCTGCAATCAAAGATACCGAAACAACAGTTCCAACGGCTGGAATAATTACTGAAACTGTAATGATTATTAGCGCAAGAACAATTCCTTGCATCAATCCAGTTTTTCCACCCGATGCCTTGTAATTTGTTGGATCAAATGAGCAATGAATAAGATTTGCACAATTAAAGCTCCACAATCCTAATGCAAAAGCAAATGCAATAATCGCAGAAACCACGTCTGCAGGAGTGCAATTAAGCAAAGATCCTGTTAAAAATCCTTCGATTCGCAATGGAAGAGGAGCAAACCACTTGTTCAAAAAGTATCCGCTCGCAAAACCAACAGTAAGAGTTATTCCAGCAGACGCCTGAGAAGATATGCCCTTTAGCTTAGAAAGCACATGCATCACAAAAGACAAAACAACGCAAGCTAAAGCGGCTCCAACAAAAAGACCAATAGACAAAATGTTTTGATCAATCGTATAAACAGACGTAACTACAACGCCAATAACAGCCCCAGGAAAAGCAGCATGAGTTATAGACTCGGTGAAGAAAATACGCTGGTTAAGCAAAGCCAAGGATCCAACAAAACCACATAATGCTCCAACAGCGATTGCCTCTATAATTGGAAGCGCAATAATCTGCCAAATACTTACCATTTAAGCTACCTGCTTCTTTGAGATTGATTTATGCGACGCAATTATTGAGGAAACAAAACGGAAAGCCCATCGCAATATAAGCACAACCACAAACATTGCGCAAATACTTAGTGCCACTGCAGCTTGCGGAGAAACTGGGTGATCAAGCTCCAAGTTCATAGCGTACATGCCCAATAAAACGCCAGCAATACCAACCGCAATACCAACAGCCACCATGCGCCCAACAGTACGCGCAACCAATCTTGCGCTGGCTCCAGGAATCACAAGATAACCAATAACAAGAAGCACGCCTACTGCCGAAGATGCAGACACAACAACAGCTGCAATACCAACGTTTAGAACAATATCTACAAATAAAGTATTAACACCCATTAATGGTGCGCTAGCGCGGTCAAACGCAACAACAATCTGCTTCTTCCAAGTTAGAACAAGCGCTGCGATTGCAAATAAACAAATAAGCATTGCTTGAGTCATTCTATCGTCTGTAACATCTAGTAAACGACCAAACATAAGTGCTTCTAGCTGGCCAGACATATCTCCCTTTTTAAGAGATATTACGATTCCAAGCGCAAAAAATGTTGTTAAAACTGTTGCAATTATTGACTCGTTGATTTTTTGAGACCTAGATGCCCACACAAGAGCTGCGACTAGAAAGATTGCGCAAATCGAAGCTCCTGGAATAATTTGCTCAATGCCGCCATATAACGCTCCTACTACGATTCCAGGAAAAATCCCGTGAACCAAGGCTTCCGCATTAAACTCGGCGCATCTTAAGTTTACAAACACACCAACTATTCCGCTAGCAATCGCAAGAACAACAAGCAAACAGAAAGGCCTAAAAATGTAGGGCGCAGAGGCAATAAAGTCAAATCCTGGTATAGGCTCGAGGATTTTACGCAAAGACTCAACCAATTCAGCTAGCATTGGATTCGTCTCCTAAAGATGCGTTTAACGAATCATTCAACGAATCATCTTTGTTTGCTAATTGATTCAAAGTAAGACCCGCGCTTGCAGCTGGCATACTTCCGCCATAAGCCAAAGATATGTTTTCTTTAGTCATGACTTTTCTAAGAGGCCCAAAAGCCACTTGACGACCAGCCAAAAGCAAGGCTTTTTCGCAAATCGCGTCCGCGATTACCAAGTCGTGAGTAGACACAACAAACGAAATCCCCTCTTTTTTAGCGGACTTCATAATATTGAGTAGCTCTTTACGATTCGGCTCATCCAATCCATTAAAAGGCTCGTCTAAAAGAATCAACGTAGGGCGAGCAACAATAGCACGTGCAAGCAAAATGCGCTGGCGCTGCCCGCCAGAAAGGTCACCAAACCTAACATTTGCACGATTAAGCAAACCAACATGATTAAGAGCGCTCTCAACAGCTTCTTTCTGGCTTTTTTTAAGCAAACCAAGGAATCCAGTTTGCCTACTTAAGCCCATTGCAACCACTTGCCTAGCGGTAATTGGAAAAGTTAAATCCAAATCAACCTGTTGAGGAACATAGCCTATAGAAACTGTTTTTGGCATTGTTAATTCGCCGCCACTTACGCGCACAATACCAATTATCGCCTGCAAAAACGTTGTTTTTCCAGAACCATTAGGCCCTATCAAAGCTAAGGCCTGCCCAGCTTCTAAACTTCCGTTAAGACCAGTAACAACAGTTTTATATCCGTATGCTAGGTCGCAATCCTTCATTGCGAGAACGCTCTTATTCACCGTAAATTAACCTTCTTGTAACTACTTTTGTAGTGATTTATGATTTTCCGCTACGCGTGTAGCTACCTATTAACTACTTTTTTAACGCAGTTTTTACAGATTCTGGAAGGTCTGGAACCTTGCCATCCCAAGCCTTAACAAGAGTCTGAACATTGTGAACAATGGAACCAATATAGGTTTCTCCAGCAGAGCCAACAGGCCCAAGAGAATCGCCATAAAGCGCATCGTCGCCAATAATCGCCTTTACGCCTGCAGCAGCAGCCACAGCCTTAATCGACTTGGAATTGTTGGAGTTTTCGGCAAAGATTGCCACAGCACCAGACTTTTTAACAGATTCTGCAGCTTCCTTAATATGGTCGGCAGTTGCATCCTGCTGGCTGTTAAAGTCGGAAAGCGCGGCGCCAATAAACTTAACACCGTAGTCGCGAGAGAAGTATCCAAATGCATCGTGGGAAGTAAAGAGTACGCGATGCTCCTTTGGCACACTGTTCAAAGCCTCGGTAGCCCAAGAATCCAAATCAGTGAGCGACTTAACGAACTTTTCAACATGCTCGTCGAAGATTGACTTGCTTTCTGGAAGAGCCTTTCCAAGGAAGTCACCAATATTCTTGACTTGGATCATAGTGTTCTTAGTGCTGGTCCAAATATGTGGATCGTACTGGAATTCTGGCTCCTTCTCGCCTTCTTCTGGTGGGAATGGCCACTTTTCTGCGTGAACCTTTTCAATACCGCGGTCAATCTTGTAAGGAAGATTCTTTTCTTTAGCAGCTTGCGACTTTGAATCCTTGATTTCGTCGGCAGTAAGAATGCCCGAAGTTACGCCCATTGTGCCCTTAAATCCAGTTGCTTTTACGGCCTGATCTAAGAAGTGCTCAAGATCTACTCCAGAAACAAGCATTAAATCTGCCTTAGAAAGCGCCTTGGATTGCGCTGGAGTCATCTCGTGCTCATGAGCAGATGCGTTTGGAGCAAGCAAGCAAGTGAGGTTAATTGTTGACTTTGCTTTGTCTAAAGGCGCGCCGATTACAGACTTTTTGCCTTGAGAATCGGTTTTATTAAGGCTTAATCCAGATTTTGCATCTGCAGTGGATGCGATTTGAGTTACGTAATCGCAGATTTGCGTGGTGGTTGCAACTACGTTTACTTGATTTCCGCTAGTCTTTTGATCCGCTGTTTTAGATGTAGACCCACATGCGCACAAGCCAACAGTTAACAAAGCGGCGGTGGCTGCGGTTGCAAAAATTCGTGCAGTTTTCACTATTTTCCTTTCCGGAATCTATGAATTCATTATTATTGCAATTCTCATAATCTTTATATTCATTAAGCGTTTTACTTGCGCTAGTTTCTTGTAATCTTGTAATTAGGAAAGATTATCGTTAGCAATAACGTTTTAAGCATAGAAAAAATAAAAAGCTTGGTCAATAAAATCACAAAAATTATCGGGATTTTTTATAAAACAGCGTGTCGCGATTTTTTGTTTGATATAATCGCGATTTTTCTGGCGATTTGCAAGAACGGCAATCGCGCATATTTACTAGAATCGTAAGCATGAGTCCACTTCTAAACATAGACGCAAAAGATGCTAGCCAATGCTTAAAAAAGCCAAACGAATCGAGCAATAAGTACTCTAGAGGCGTTCTTGGATTAGTAACAGGATCAAACGAATACCCAGGAGCAGCCGTTTTAAGCACAAAATCGGCAGCATACAGCAATATTGGCATGGTTCGCTACGTTGGGCCTTTGCGAGCGCAAAATCTTGTTTTACAAGCCGTCCCAGAAGCTGTTGTTTCAGATTGCTTGCAAGGAAAAGTCAATGCTATAACTGTTGGGTCTGGAATCCCAGATTATAATCATTGCAATGATGATTCAACAAAATCGCAAAGAGACTATATTTTAGACTTGCTTAAACCATATAGCGCACAAAGTGCAAATAGTGCAGAAAATCAAGAAAACACAAACCTACCGCCCGTATGCGTAGACGCTGGAGCGCTTGACTTGCTGCCTAAAAAAGTTTGCACAAAAGTGGTACTAACACCTCACGCCTTAGAATTAAGCAAGCTATTAAAACGTTATAACCTTGATTTTAGCGCGCAGACTATAGCGGAAAATCCTGTAGAATTCGCTCAAAAAGCGGCAGATCTTACTGGAGCAACTGTTCTTCTTAAAGGGTCCACCACTGTTGTTGCGTCTCCAAAGGATTTAAACTTGCCAATATTTACTTGCAAATATGGACCCTCTTGGCTTGCAACCGCTGGGTCTGGAGATGTTCTTTCTGGACTTTTAGGCGCACTTCTTGCGCAGAATAATTGCGAACTAAATCAAAATGCAAACTACGCATTAATCGCAGCTAGCGCGGCTACAATACACGGCTTGGCTGCAAAGTTGGCATCAAAAAGTGTTTACGAAGATTGTAGTAATTGTAAAAATCGCGAAAATTGCGAAAATTACGAAGATGTTGAGCATCCAATAGTTGCAAGCAATATTATTGATGCTCTGCCATATACTATTGGATCTTTAATTAATCTTGATTAAAAGAAGAAAAACGAAAGAAGAAAAATGACAAACACAAATATAAATACAGAATCTGTTGAAATTCACGACGTAATGTTCGATTATTGCAAAGTTTTGCTCGAGTGGAATTGCAGGAATTGCTTGCAAAAACAGTTCCCAGATTTAGTAGACACGATTTGCCCTAATGGCACTTTTGGAAAAGACGATTTGGCCGGATTCTATGAGTTTGAAGACCGCATGGACGGCGGAGAGCTACTAAAAGACCTTTTGCCAGAATATGAGAGGCGATTTGGCAAAGAGCTTAGCAACGCTTTTCAATGGTATTGCGCCCACTACGATCAAGTTCTTACACGCATGATGCCTGGAATAGTTGACTTGTTGCACGATTTGCGCAAAGCTGGGTACGGAGTTTGGGGATTAACTAACTGGTCTAAAGAGACTTTCCCACTAGCATTGCGTAAATTCCCAGAATTGAACACGCTTTTACAAGGTACGGTTATTTCTGGCGTTGAAAAATTGCATAAGCCACAGCCCGAGATTTTTGAGCTTGCTATGAGCAGATTTGGGTTAAAACCGCAAACAACCGTTTTCTTCGACGATAAGCCAGTAAATATTGATGGCGCACATAACGTTGGAATGCATGGGTTTGTTTTTACTAGCACACAACAGGCTCGCGAAGATTTAGCATCGCTAGGCGTTAGATTATAAGCACTAAGCCGAAGTCGCAAGATTATAGGCGTTAGACTATATGAGGCGTTAATCGTTAGATTATAGGCGTTAGTTTATAGTTGTTATAGTTGTAATAGTTGAAAATAGTCAAGTATAAATCTCAAAAATCGGAAGGCTCTTAATAATGACGCTGCTGCAGTTAAAGTACATTGTGAAAATCGTAGAGTGTGGCTCTATGAACGAAGCTTCGCATGAACTCTTTGTTTCGCAGCCAGCGTTAAGCTCCTCCGTTAAAGAGCTAGAGCGAGAACTTGGAATCGAGATTTTTACAAGGTCTTCTCAAGGAATTGCCTTAACGGTTGACGGAGCCGAGTTTTTAACATACGCACGCCAAGTTTTGGATCAGGCAGATTTGCTTGAAGAGCGCTACAACAGCACTAAACCTAGAAAACAGCTTTGCAGCGTTGCCACCCAGCACTACATGTTTGCTGTTGAGGCTTTTGTAGACATGATTCGCAGCATTGATTCTAATGAATACGAGTTTTCTTTAAGGGAGACGCGTACTAAAAACATTATTAATCAAGTGACTTCAATGCGAGCAGACCTTGGTTTGCTTTATCTTTCTGATTACAACAAAGATGTTATTGGAAAAATGCTTAGAGAAAAGCACCTTGAATTCCACCCGCTTTTCCGCGCTAAATTGCACGTTTTTATTTCTAGAAATAATCCGCTTGCAAATCGCAAGAAGCTTACCTTGGAGGATTTGCGACCATATCCGTTTATTCAGTATGAGCAGGGAGAAGACGGGAGCTTCTTCTTTACCGAGGAAGCGGTTTGGCCTCAGCACCCGCCTAAAAAGATTAACGTTACCGACCGCGCAACCATTTTAAACTTTATTATTGGTCTTAATGGTTTTACGATTTGCACTGGAATCGACAATGGCGACTTGAATAACGAGAAAATCGTGACTATTCCGCTGGATTGCGAAGAGACCATGCTTGTTGGCTGGATTAAGAATGAGCGCACAAATCTTTCTCCTGCAGCGCTCGCGTATCTTTCTCAACTTGAATCTGTGCTAATTAAACACGGTTATCAAGTAATAAATAGAGCTAAGTAAACAGCTACGCGTAGCACCACGCGATAAAACTGTGCGTAGAACTTTGTTAGCGTAGCTACAGATTTTACAATTAGACCTTGTTTTGGGTTATTAACACGAATGTGAGAATGATTGCATGTGCCCCCTGTGGGATTCGAACTATTGAGGGATTTACCATCTAGCACTAGGAATATGTAAAAAACCATATGATAGAATTTAATTGAGAGCTGGGGCTCCCCTTACCCTTGACCCTTCACGGGGTAGGTTTGGGGGAATGACCAGCTCTTTTGTAATAGTTAATTTTCCCGTTTTCTATATGCAAACGCAATTTAGGGGTTATAGGCCAAATATTCGCTATTTCTATCAAAAGACACAAAATAAAAGAGGGAGCCGAAACTATGTCAGCTCCCACAGGTGTGTGTCCGCAAACGCACACCGCAATTACATTCTCATTGTACCTTATAGTGCGTAAAAAGCTAATTATCAAATATAATTTTTTAACTTTGTCATCCTTTTCTTCCAATCTTTCTTAATAACTGCTTTTACAACGTTTACATTACTTTTGGCAACAGAATTTATATAATCTGAAGTTATTTTTTCATATTCATTAATAAAAGACTTTATTTCTCTTTTAGAAACATGAAGAATTTTTAGAAAATATGACACAAGCACAATGTAATCACCAATACTATTGAAATTAACATAAGGTAAATGAATCTCATTAATCAAGCAAGCTGTCATAGGTCGCGACGGTTTCGCTTTTTTAAAACGCGTATCGAAAATGGCAGAATTATGGGCAATTGCATTCCTTAAATCTTTTAACAGATAAATATATTCATAAACAAGCTCACGATTTGTATCAGACGATAAATTCAATCCAATTTTTTTAGAAATATCTTCTCTAACCTCATATGTAAGGCACGACAAAATATTTCCAAAATCTCCAAGCATCGTTATTTCAAATAATGCCCAAATTGGAACATCTGCATATTTATCATAAAAATGCGTAATTTTTGAATCTTTATTCTTATATGCACGCGCAAGGTTACGTTGAATAGAATTTTGTAAATCTAATTTCTTTTGCTGAGCTTTTCTTTTTTGATCATTGGTAAAATTCTTTGGAGAATTATTTGCACCACTAACCGATTTGGTCAACATAGCTTGGATACTTTCCGAACGACTTTTCCTAAGTATGCACTCCATCGCTATATTTTTTACAGCTGTTTCTATGAACATAATTTTTCCATAGAAAAGTGACTTCAACTCTGAATCGTATTTTATTGTTGCATACACTTCGCCATATGAAGAAAATGGTATTTGATGTCTACTTTGTGTATCGCTAAAAAAACGATAACCTTTATATCCATGAAAATATCCAGTATTTATTAGTTGTCTTTTTTGTGCACTACCAGAAATCATTACGCCACTATCTCTAAGATGTCGCATTAAAGAATCAACTGTTTTATAAGACATTACACACAATCTCCTTCTCTACAATTTTTACTTTACAGTAAAATTTATTTTACAATTTTACTATGCACGCTTGAAGGTTAGAAAGATGTGATTGGATATTAGGATTAGGCGGTTTTGCGTACTTAGTGAAGACTATCTCTAAAAAAGTTTAGCGCGCTGCGTCTTTAAGCTGGTTGCTTCAGAAGGTAGCACGTAGCAATCGTCAAACACTGTTATTTTCTCAGTTTGTTGACTGAGTTAGTAACGGTGTTTAATAACTTGGCTTATACCCCAGAATATTCACAAGCCTAGCTTTACACACTTTTTGGCCTATAACCCTAATGATTCATGTGTTATAAGGCACAATAAAGGAGCCCACACAACGCCTAAGGCGAGTAAATCAGCCGACGGCATGAAGCCGACTTTCAACGCAGGAAGACTCCTATAACTCATGCTACCAAATATTGCTTTATTTACAACTTTGACCTTGTTTGTATGCTAAATCTAATTTATAGAGTTAGCGCGCATGCGTATCAAAATTGTTGCGTTAAGGAAATAGTTTTGATACACAAATATTGAGTTGTTATACGTAGATATTGGATTGTTCTTATGTACAAATTGAGCAATAAAAACATGTATAATCCCTAGCAAGTTGGATAATAGACGCATGAATATTGCAGATCAGCATAAAAAGGCAGCAGAGTTTATTGAGCGCTGGCAAGGTCGCGGCGACGAAAAGCAAGAAACACAGAAGTTTTGGCTTGATTTTATGCAAAACGTTCTAGACGTTCCAAACGCAATAAACAATACCGAGTTTGAGTATCGCACTGCTGGCGGCGGCTACATTGACATGTTGTGCACGGATTCTCGTTTTCTTGTTGAACAAAAAAGCAAGAATGTTGATCTTGATAAGCCAGAAGAACGCCAAGGTACCTTGGTTACTCCTGCTGAGCAAGCTGTAAGATATTCCGACAATCTTCCAATCAGTAACTGTTCGCATAGTGTTTTGCTTATATGCTGAAGATGCTGGAATATCATCAGCTTCCATAGCTAGAATTAGCAAAGGTGAAAACGTGAATACAGAGACACTACTACGCATCTGTCAATACTTGGAATGCAACATCAAAGACATTTGCGAAGTAAAACAGATAAAGAACAATTAGGTGAAGTGATGAAAAACATTTTTGATACGGTGGCAGAGCTTTTGCTTTCAAACAATAAATACAAAGCCGAAGACGGTAAGCTTCTTAAAGCTGTTGTTTATAACGATGTTATGGCAATGAATGAGAATTTGCTGACGCTTCTCATCTCTAACGAAGACGTAAAAGAAACCTTCTTCAAAGACGTTCAAGGTACGCTCGTTTTTGATAAGCAAAAGTTTGCTTGGTTTATGGAATCAAAGGAATTCTTGCCTGACTCTTACACGGCTTACGCAAACAAAATTGGGCTTACGCATAACGGCAGTTTCATATCGCAAACAAACGATGTTGTGCTCGACTTCCCTTACAAGGATTGCGTATTGGAAGGCGGTCAAGATAAAGACAATCAAAAACGAAGCGAGATTTTCTACAACGAAACGATAGCGAGTGATGAAATCTCGCGCATGCTTGCTCCTAAAGTATTCACGAACGCTAAACGTTACACCGCGGTTAGCAAAAACAATATAGGGGGGGGGGGCAGAAAAATCTATTAGTGTTGAAGAAGAAACAGGCATAACGCTTAACGATGATGATAATTTAATTATAAAAGGCAACAACCTTATTGCATTAGCAAGCCTACTGAAACGCTACGAAGGCAAAGTAAAATGCATATATATTGATCCACCTTATAACACTGGCAATGACAGCTTTAACTATAACGACTCATTCAACCATTCCACATGGCTAACGTTTATGAAAAATAGGCTGGAGTTGGCAAGAAAGTTGCTCCGTGAGGATGGCTCTATTTTTGTTCAGTGTGACGATAATGAATACGGGTATCTCAAAATATTGATGGATAACATTTTTAATAGAGATAACTTTATTGCAACTTTAGTATGGCACGGTCGAGGAGGACGCCAGGATTCTAGTTTTATTGCACAAGTTCATGAAAGCATTATTTGTTATGCTAAAAATAAATCTCAAGCAAAATTCTACAAGAAGTCGATTGTTGATACAGACAGATATCCCTACAATGATGAGAGAGGCAAATACAAGACTCAACTTATTAGAAAATGGGGTTCTAATAGTAAGAGAACAGATCGTCCAAACTTATTTTATGGAGTTAAATTCAATGACGAAACTGTATTCCCTATTCTTCCTGATGGAGAAGATGGGTGCTGGAGATGGAGTGAAAATAAACTAATATCTGAAATTAACAATGGAAACGTTGAAGCACGTAAGCGCAAAGACGGAATTACTGAACTGTACCAAAAAATTTATCAAACCAGAGAGGACAAATCTGTTGTTTATACTTCATGGATTGAAAATCGATGGGTTAGTGAATCAAAAAATCATCTGGATGAATTATTTGGCTCTTCTCCGTTCGACTACGCAAAACCTGAAAGTCTTATTGATGAATTAGTTTCACTTGCAACAACCGTGAATGACCTCGTCCTTGACTTCCATCTCGGCTCTGGCACTACTGCTGCCGTTGCTCATAAAATGGGACGCCGATACATTGGTGTTGAACAAATGGATTACATTCAAGACATAACTGTTGAACGTTTGAAGAAAGTTCTTGAAGGCGAACAAGGCGGTATTTCTAAAGCTCAAAACTGGCATGGTGGTGGCTCTTTCGTTTATTGCGAGCTTAAAGAAGACGCGAACACGCTTATTAACACTATTCAAAATGCGACTGAAGATACTATTGAAAGCGTAAAAGCTGCTATTTACGCAGATGAGCGTATTGTGCCTTATCTTACTAAGCAGGAACTCGCTGATGCTGATAAAGACTTTGAGAATCTAGATTTAGAAGAAAAGAAGCAAGCACTCATCAAGCTTGTAGATAAGAACAAGCTGTACGTTAATGCTTCAGATATGGATGATGAAGCCTATCAAATTAGTGATGCTGATAAAACTTTTACGAAATCTTTCTACGAGGAGGCATAATCCATGGCTGAATCATTCTTATACGAAAAACTCGATACACTTAAAGAAATGAATGAGCTTGCACCTATGCCCGATATTATTGAGCATAGTTTATCTCAAAATATTGTTTTACGAGAATACCAAAAAGAAGCTTTCCAATATTTCGTTACTTACTTTGAAAAAGACGGTTTGCATAAGAATAAGCAGATTCATACTCTTTTTCACATGGCAACAGGCTCCGGTAAAACGGTGATGATGGCAGGGCTCATACTCTATCTTTACACAAAAGGTTATCGTAAGTTTCTTTTCTTTGTGAACCAAACGAATATTTTGAAAAAGACGGAAGAAAACTTTTTGAACGCGCTTTCATCGAAGTATCTTTTTGCTGATAATCTTTCCTATCTTGGTACGAAAATTAAAGTGAAAAAAGTAGACCGATTTAGCGACACGGTTCTAGACGATGATATTGAGCTGCTATTTACTACCACGCAAAAGTTACATACGGATATGTGGTTTGCTAAAGAAAACGCGCCAACTTACGCTGATTTTGAGAATGATAAAATCGTTTTTATTTCGGACGAAAGCCATCATATTAATTCTTATACGAAGAAAAAGACTAGTAGTGAAGAAGATGCTGAGAAAAGCTGGGAATACACAGTTAATAATGCTTTTACTTCTAATAAAGACAATATACTACTGGAATTTACAGCTACAGCTGATCTTAAAGATAAAAACGTGCTTGCAAAATATGCTGATAAAATCGTATACAATTATCCACTGGAGCGATTCCGAGAAAGTGGATACACTAAAGACTTCCAGAATTTTGCGACTGATACGAACCTCTGGGATCGAACGCTTATAGCTCTTATTCTTAGCGAATATCGTCGCTATCTTTTTGCGGACTTAAAACTGAATATTAAACCAGTTATTATGCTTAAATCGCAAAAGATTAAAGAGTCTGAAGCTTTCCATGACGAGTTTTTCAAAAAATTAGAGGAACTCACGAGCTATGAGATTATGGCTTTACGCAGCGCTAATATTACGCTTCTTTCTAAGGCTATAGCTTATTTTGAAGAAAAAGATGACACACTTGAAAACTTGGAGCATAGTCTTAAAAACTCTTTTGCTGAAGAAAACACCATTATTATGAATGGTGGCAGTGATAACAATGATGTGAATCAAATAAAAGTAAACTCGTTGGAAGATAAGGATAATCACATCCGCCTTATTTTTGCTGTTGACATGCTCAACGAAGGCTGGGATGTTCTAAATCTCTTCGATATTGTGCGCTTGTATGATAGTAGACAAGGCAGTGGTAAAGCGGGTCAGATTGGCTCCTATACGATTAAAGAAGCTCAACTGATTGGTCGTGGAGCACGCTACTGTCCATTCGTATATGAAGGCGACAAAGACCTTAAATATAAGCGTAAGTTTGATGGTGATCTTACGAACGATTATCGTATTCTGGAAACAATGCTTTTCCATAGTCTGAACGATTCACGTTATATTACCGAGTTAAAACAAGCGCTTGTTGCTACTGGTTTGCAAGCAGAAAACCCGATTACTCGTGAATATACGCTTAAAGAAGAATTTAAGACTTCTGAATTTTACCAAAGATCATACGTCTACTCTAATGAACGCTTGCCTCGAGGTCGTGCGAATATTTCAACTATTGAAGATAGTTTGAAAACAAAAATATACCGTTACTCGCAAAAATCTGTATCTGGAAAAGTAGTAAACCTTTTTGGTGAAACTGAGAATGTTAATAATTTAACTGCAAAACCAGTATCAAAATCTTTTAAGGATATTGATTATAATATTTTATCTGGCGCAGCATCCTGCTACCCAGAACTTTGTTTTAATGTTATAAAAGATAAATATCCTAATGTTACTTCATTAAAAGAGTTTTTAACCTCGGATAATTATCTTGGAAACTCTATTTTAGAGATTACGCAAACTCAAGATAGTATAAGCGGTAAAGATTTATTTGAGGCTTGTAAGAAAGCTTTTTCGCAAATCGCATCATATATTGCGACTATTAAACAAGAGTTTGTTGGAAGTACTGTGTTTAAGCCGCACATGCTTAAAAATGTTTTGCATGACAAAAAGATATCGCTTAATTCAATTACTGCAGACGGTGGTCATGGTGACTCGCAAAACAACTGCGCTAACGCTGATTATCGCATGAATCTTGTGGATGAACCTTGGTACGTTTTTACGGACAATTATGGTACGAGCGAAGAAAAACTGTTAGTAAAATATTTTAAGTCAACTATTGAGCCGAAGCTTAAAGCAAAAGGACTTGAATACTATCTTATTAGGAATGAGAGAATCCCTGAGCTTGCCATTTATTCGTTTGATTCAGGTGAACGTTTTGAGCCTGATTTCTTGCTCTTTATTCGCGAGAAAGAGCATGAGGATATTAAAACATACCAAGCATATGTTGAGCCTAAAGGTAGTCAACTTTTATTTGAAGATGAGTGGAAAGAAAAATTCTTAGGGCAGATTGAGAACAACTACAAGGTTAACGATATTTTAGGAATAGGATACAAGATTATAGGTCTTCCATTCTTTAATAAAGAAAACAAAATGTCTGAATTCGACAAAGCACTAAACGATTTAGTATCAAAATTATAGTGAAAGGTCTGTGTATATAGTATGTCTCCAGAATTAATCATTTCTTCTGTTTCAGTAATAGTTGCTTCAATTGCTATTTTCTTCGCTTGGAAATCAGCACGCGAAGCTCACATAGCTAATGATAAATCAGAAGAAGCAAACAAAATAGCACGACAAGCCCTAGATTTACAAAGACGTTTAGCTCCAGCACCTTGGAGTGAAATTATCCGAAGTAGCCCAACAAAAAATCTAATAAAAAATACGTCTGGGCATAATTCAATAATTACATCAATTGAGGCAATTCCTGAAAGCGCATCCTGGTTACTTAAAATTGACAGAAGTATGCCAATACGTGTAAATAACGGAGATTCTTTTCAATTAAAAATTGAACGAGCTACGTTGAGTGTAATAGAATCTATCAAAATAAAATGGCATTATGAAGATGACCCTGACTCTACACATGAGATTATTAGAAACGTGAATTGAGATAAAATTTCTGAAACCTTCATATTTAACAAAAACAAGTGTGTGTTAGAATTTCTATAATCCTGCGCTATCGCTTGATATCTCATAGGCAGTGGTCAAATTGGTGGAATATTAATATAGCAGCACGTCGCTTATTTTATCTACTTAATATGTGCTATATGTATTTTGCAATCTTCATTATATAACCTTCAATCTTTCCAAAAGCAGCTATAAAGGTTTCAAATTTAAGCCGAACATGTGAATAAAGAGAATCCCACTGCAACATTCTTAATCAACACTTCCCCACATAAACAGCTGGGTGCAAAGTGTGTGCACCTTTTAACGTTAACATCCTGTGCACTCAACCCTAGAGCGTTGATATCTTCCCTCATACAGCAAAATCACGCTCAAAAACCGCGCAAAGCCAGACTAAAGCCGCCACGCATTAAACCTTTTAACGATAGCCCTCGCAAACCCCTGCTATACAAAGGCAAATTTGCACCCACCTATTAAGCCCTTGACATCAAGACTATACTTAATCGTATTTCTTCTCATATAGATAGCTATCGGTTTCAATATTTTACTTTTATAAAAGACCCAAGCATTAATCTATTTTTTATTACTACTAATGTTCGAAATATAATCAATCAAACATTTTATACTACTATCAAAATCACTATAATCAGATTGAACAAAAATTTCATGATAATAAGATGATTTTATGTTCAGCGATTGAAGATTAGCTTCTCTAATTCTTATAACGATGAAACCTGCCTCCAATAACTCTGAAGTTTTCCGTTTATCCACATCTATTTTCCCTTCATGCCAGTATCCGCCATCATATTCTATGGCAAATTTTTTGTCATGAATACTAAACGAAATATCAATGGACCAGTTATAGGAAAAATTATCATAATTGTATCTAGCTCCAGATCGAGCCGTTCCTATCTTTTTCCGAACAGCATCAAAGTATTTAAGCTCAATCCTTGATTTATTAGAATCTGTACATTCAGGACACACAGCACCATGGATTCTAGAAACTATAGATGCCTTATATGTATGAGCATGATTATTTTCACACACCCACAATGGCACAAAATTTAATTTTGCATTAGGACGAACACACCAAGGGCTAACAGGATTTGAAGTATCCCATTGCTCAGCTAATTTAGGATAAATCCAAGCTATTGATCCTTGAATTTTCCCACAGTTAGGACACAACTGTCCATCTTTTCTTTGTCTATCTCTAGGGGTAGATCGCCATTCATGACCACAAGCTATGCACTTCCACCATACTATTCTCTTACTATTATCTCTTATATTTTCAGGTGTATAAACACCGTTTTTCTCTTTTAGCCACTCAGAAGCTATCTCAGGATTCGTATCTGCCAAAAAAAGTCCTGTGCCAAGAGTTGCTTGACCTCTACATGCTGAACATCCTGATTCTAAATAAGAATATGGAAAAGCATATGGATGATGCCCCCTCTTACATTTAAACCTATATTCCCCATCCCCTGCGCGCATACCGCTCCAATTTGTTGGGTATACTGCTGTCTCGTATGGGCTTCTCTCATCATCCCATGATTCCAATAACTCAGGCACATCAGAACATAAAGTATTTTTTGCTTCTTCAATTGATAAAAAAGTTTTCTGAACATATGTTATTTCCGGCTCCAGAACTTCTCTCGTCACTTTTGGAGCGTAATGAGCGGCAGTGTTAGGATGCATTTGGCATGAACATTTTAATGAACTGCCTTCAACGATTTGTCTACCACAATGACTGCATACAACAAGCAGAATAGTACCAGTATTATCTATAGAACCATCTTTAAGGATACTAACTAATTGAAACCCACGTCGATTCACAAGAGTGCTATATTTACTAAAAATAGTTCCCGAGGTTATATGCACTATAGGATAATTTGACCTCATCAACGCATTCCAATAACAAGCTCTACATACAGTTTCACCGATATTAGCTTTCTCCATAATATACTTGATGCGATAATGTGCCTCTGTGTTGCAAATCTTGCATTTAGTAAGTATATATAAATCCTTAGGATAGCTTTTAGAAGAATCATAGTTTTCAGCTAGCTCTAAACCGCAAGAAGTTAAAATATTTTCAAGTTCTTCTTTAGTTCGTAAAACTTTTCTTCCCATGATAAACTCTATATTCTCTATAAATTACTTTTAAAATTATTATACGCAATAAGTAAATGATAACCAGAATGTTTTCTTTGACACTCACTATCTCAATTATTGTTTTATCCTTGAAAAATTTAGCTTTTTGTCTGAGTGCAAGGTTGATGCATTTTCATATTACATATCCTGTTCAATCGTCACTACGCTATCGGCATATTTCCATAAACGCAAAATAACACTCAAAAACCGTAAGTAACCAGCTTAAAGTCGCAGCGCGCTAAATCTTTTAACGATAACCTTCACTACTTACGCAAAACCGCGAATCACCCAGGCCAATCTCTAGCAGATTTGTATGACCCAACATACATGCCAACAGATTTGCGCAAAGCTCACGACGAGCTAGATAAAATAGTAGATGTTGCTTTTGGTGCTACAAAGCCTTGCACTAATAATGACGAGCGCCTCGAAATTCTCTTCAAATCCTATATTCGCATGACTAAGGAATGAATTTAAGTTAAACAAACCACATAAAGCCAAAATGTTTTATACTGTTTTTGGGGTAAGCGGCAAAAAGGGGTTATAAGTCTTACCCTAATAACCCCGTAAAAAAAAAGAAGAACCCGACGCATCAGATTCTTCCAGGTTTAGTCCGAAGACGTCCACCGCAATTAAACTACAATGCTATCATACTAGCAAAATTATGCAATTTTTGGGTTATTTCCAAAAATGTGTGTACAGAATTTCTCGTTTTTATTCTTATTTGAGGCGTGTTATGCGTAGTACATGCTTAAAAAGCATGTATGAAGAACAAGTCTTGCAATAATCCCGTTTGTGGTGTAGGTGATAACGGCCTAGTTAGTAGATATAAATAGTGAGAAAGAAATGTCGTAATAGCAGCTATTATCGAATCCTAACAGTACTTGGCAAACGGTGTCCTATTGACAAATTCATAGATGATTACACGAAAGATGGGCGCAATACGCTAGCGACACGCCGGTTTTATACACACTGTTTGGGAAATAACCCACAGTTTGGGAAATAACCCACAGTTTTGATTAAGCAGTGAAAAAAAAACGCGGTAAAAAACCGCGTATGTCGTGCGCCAGACAGGATTCGAACCTGCAACCTTCTGATCCGTAGTCAGATGCTCTAATCCGTTGGGCTACTGGCGCATGTTCTCCAAAAACTTGGAACTTTAACTTTCCGTTGTTTTTGGCAACTTGACTAATATACAACCATCTTTACAAAAATACAAACCCTGGCGTGTCGCCAGCGCCAGGGTTTGAATCTAAAACATAAGAAGCTAAAACATAAGAATCTAAAACATAAGAATCTAAAACATAAAATCCTTAAGACCTATGTTCAAGAACCTCGTCTACCATTCCGTATTCTTTAGCTTGAGGAGCAGTAAGAATAGTGTCTACCTCAATATCTTTACGAATGCGCTCAACACTTTGGCCAGTGTGCTTTGCAAGAGTGGCCTCTAACCATTCGCGCAAACGCAGCATTTCTTTAGCTTGAAGCTCTATCTCCGTGGCCTTGCCAAAATCTTGACCCATTGCAGGCTGATGAATAAGCACGCGCGCATTTGGCAAAATCATACGCTTACCAGCAGCACCAGCAGCAAGTAAAATCGCAGCAGCCGAAGCAGCTTGACCCAAGCACACCGTTTGAACATCTGGCTTAATGTATTGCATGGTATCGTAAATGGCCGTCATAGCCGTCATAGAGCCGCCAGGAGAGTTAATGTACATCATTACATCTCTGTTTGGATCCATGCTTTCTAGAACCAAAAGCTGAGCCATAATGTCATCCGCAGAAGTGTCATCTACCTGAACACCCATAAAAATAATGCGGTCTTCAAAAAGCTTAGTGTATGGATCTTGAGTTTTCATACCGTATGGCGTTTGCTCACCAAATTGTGGCAAAACGTAACGATTCGTAAACACACCACTGGTCTGACCAAATCCACCCAAACGCTTAGCGCGAGCAACAAACTTTGCTTCTTCACTTGCCATTAAAATCACTCCTCCCCACGCATAGAAGCTGGAGTGGTAACAATCTTATCTACAAAGCCATACTCCAAAGCCTGCTGAGCGGTAAACCAATGATCGTACTCGTTGTCTCTGTAAATCTCTTCAACAGTATGACCAGTCTGCTGAGCCGTGAGTTCAGCGAGAGTTTTCTTCATGTCCATAATAAGCTCGGCATTAATACGCACATCTGTAGCAGTGCCACCAACTCCGCCAGAAGGCTGGTGCATTAGCACGCGAGCGTGAGACGTAATAAAACGCTTACCAGGGGTACCAGAACTCAGCAAGAACTGACCCATAGAAGCGGCCATGCCAACAGCAATCGTAGCCACATCTGGCTCAATAAGCTGCATAGTGTCGTAAATGGCCATTCCAGCGGTAATAGAACCACCTGGCGAATTAATATAAAGCCAAATATCTTTCTTAGGGTCTTGCGCAGCTAGCATAAGCATCTGAGCGCAAATAATATTGGCATTTTCATCCTTGACTTCAGAGCCAAGCCAAATAATACGATCCTTTAAGAGTTGATTAAAAATCGAATCCGTTGGATTTTGTGGCTCCCCTTCTTGCATAACGGGAGAAGCCGTAAACAGCTCAGTCACCTTATCTCCTTACAAATATTTGAATATATCTAGACTATCGTGTGCGCGTGACCGCAGAACAAGAATGCAAAGTAAAACGCTCAACGCAATTAGACACACAACTAGACACACAACTAGACACGCAATTAGACACAATCACCGCCAATAGCATAAGACAAAGTAACGCAAACGGTGCATTTACTAATTCAGCAACTAAAAGCCACGCCATAATCGGAGCTTTTCTAGAAGACGCAAGTAAAGAAGCAGCGCCAATAATAGATACAGAAATCGCAGAAACTTGCGAAATGTCAAAAACTTGCAAAAAACCAGACGTTGAAAAAATAGCGTATAAAATCACACCAAAGCAAGCACCCGTTGAAATACTCGGTTGCAACACGCCTCCAGAAGCACCGTAGCGCAAAACAAGCACAGTCATAAGCATTTTTATTACTGCAAGAAGCAACAAAATAGTCACAATATGCGAATTTTCTGCCAAATACGGAAAGCTAGCTACAGAAAAGGCAAGTTGAGAAAGCGACCTACCATTCCCCAAAATATGCGGAAACCAACAAGCTGCAACACCAATAACTAAGCCAGCTACAGGCATAAAACACAGCATTTGTATGCCACGCAAAGCATGAGTTCTACACCAAATAATTCCCAAGCGAAAAACGTAACCAACTAAGCCACACACTGCACCAACAACAACAGCTAAAACACAGATTTGCCAAGAAATCACGCAAGAAAATTGCGAAATATTGTAGTATCTAGAATGATGCAATAAAAATTCAACAACAAATGCAGCAACATAATTCATAACAAGAGCAAAAGGCAAGCAATGCAAACGCTCCGAGCGCGCAATATTTTTAAGTGCATTAACTATTACAGAGCCATTTTCGCGATTTAGCCACGCATAAAAACCAAAACCTTGAGTTTTACTAAGCAAACCTAAAGAAAGCACAGTGCCAGCTAAAGGCGCGTGGTACACTGCAGCCAAGCCAGCACCTGCAGCAGAGGCAACAAGTATGCGCTGAGTTTTAGCAGACACATTAAAAATACTGCTGCAACGCTGAGCAATCATTGCAGCTAATTCTCTAGGAGCTACTTCCCTGCCGATTGAAATTCCAGAACCAACAATGCCGATTTGTAACAAAACATGTGCAATAGTAGAAAAAATCGGCATTTTACTTCCGCTAACAGCTTGCGCAATAGTAACGATTCGAGGGGGATTCTTTCTTCTTCGCAACAAATACCAAGATATTGCAGCAATAGTCATAGCAATTGTGCCAGGTAGCACGTATCGATACCAAGGAAGCCCTAAAAATACAGTATTTTTAGCAGATTCAATTGAGCCAAAAGCAAGGTATTGTACAGCGTAAAAAATAAGCGTAAGAACTGTTGCTCCTAAGCCAACAAGAACGCCAAGAGCAACAGAAGACGTAACAAAACGCGCTACTAGAATTGCAAAACTAAATAATTTGCAAGATTTGCCGAATTTGCCAAATCTGCAACAAGATTCATGCTTCGTTTTAGCACTACTATCATCCATAACGTCTCGCAATTCTTATATAAGTAAGACCCGGCAGAAAAAATTCCGCCAGGTCTTAAATAACAAGATTATTAGAAGATTCTAATTTAGAAGACTCTAACTACTTTTCAGCAGAAAGCTCATCGGCAACAGCTGCAGCAGCAGAAGCAGCCTTAACGCTTTCATCTTCTGGCTCTTCATCTTCCGACAAGAAAGCACTCAAATCAAGAGCTTCTCCGCCAGCAACGAACTTTACAGCACGCATGCCAGCAAGCAAGCCCTTAGAGCGAGCAACTTCTTGAACAGCAGAACCAAGCTGACCATTGCGAACAATAGCGTTAATAAACTGGCTTGGATCCATGCCGTACTGCTGAGCAACGGAAACCAAGAAGTTGGTAACGTCTGCTTGAGAAACAGAAACATCGAGGCTTTCTGCCAAAGCGTCGAGAACCATTTGGTCACGAAGCTCCTTTTCTGCAGCCTTTTCAGCCTCTTCCTTTTGCTTCTTAGTGGCCTTTTCTGGGTCTGGAGTCATGCCCTTAAGGTGCTCAGCAACAGCCTTATCTTTAACACCCTTTGGTACAGGAATTTCAACTTCTTCTTGAATCTTAGCAATAAAAGCATCGCGAGCAAGAGTTGCCTGACGGCCTTCATTTGCCTGCTCCAAAGACTTACGAACGTCTTCCTTAAGCTCCTTTAGAGTGTCGAACTCAGATGCTTCCTTAGCAAACTCATCGTCAAGCTTTGGCAATTCCTGAGCCTTAACGGAGTTAACCTTTACCTTAACCTGAGCCTTCTTGCCCTGGTTCTTTCCAGCTTCGAGAGTGCCTTCAAAAGTGGTTTCTTCTCCAGCGGAAAGACCTTCCAAAGCCTCATCCAAACCATCAAGCATAGTGTTGGAACCAAGCTCGTAGCTTACGCCATTTTGAGAATCGGCAACTTCGTCGTTAATCTTAGCTTCCAAATCGATGTTTGCAAAATCACCCTTCTTAGCTGGGCGATCAACACCAACAAGAGTGCCAAAACGTGCGCGCAAAGCCTCAAGACGAGCCTTAACATCGCTGTCTTTAACTTCTGGCTTCTCTACTTCGATTTCTACACCCTTGAACTTGTTAAGCTTAAACTCTGGGCGACGCTCAACAGTTGCGACAAACTTAAGCTTAACTTCGTCTTTAGCAGATTCTGGAACTTCCTGAACATCAAATTCTGGCTGATCCATTGGGCGAATCTTCTTTTCTTCCAAAGCCTTAGAATAAAGCTCTGGAACAGCAGAATTTACAGCTTCACCGGCAACAGCTCCGAAGCCAACTCGCTGTTCTACAATCTTGCCTGGTACGTGTCCCTTACGGAAACCTGGCACGTTGATTTGCTTTGCAATCTCTTTACGAGCCTCATCCAAAAATGGCTCAAAATCTTCGAGATCTGCGGTAATGGTGAGCTTAACCTTAGTTGGCTCAAGATTCCTGACGCTGATTTTCACGCTTGCGCTCCTGAAATTACGTTTTCTAGCTTCTGCCATATGGCACAACCGTTACATAATAGCGCGAGTTACGGACTCAGCGATTAAATCGCTTTGCCACGTTCTTGCTCCCTGCTCTACAAGAAACTCCTTAACGTCAATATGCTCAATATTGTCTTGCCAACAAAGATTGCGAATAATTTGCGGTTTAATAATGATTTCCGTAGGCGTATGTGTATCTTCCGCAATCTTAATTAAAGACTGTTTTACATTTTGTAAGAGCTCATATCTTTTGGGATGATGCTCACGCCAATAGCGCATAGATCGTGGAGCTGCTTGCGATTCTTGTGCATCGCCAAAATCGCCAGTATCGCCAGAATCGTTGTAATTGCCATATTTACTACTTGAATCATCAAGCTTAGAAACAATAGCAACTTCCCCGCTTTTAGCGCGACTAATCGCGTCTTCTATAACAACTTTCCACACATTTGACTTGATTTTGCGCTGAATCGGAGCATAACGTTCAAACATCTTGTCTTGTTCGCCGCCCGTGTGAATTCTAACTCGTTCGTTAAGAATGCGAATAGAGCGAAACTCCCTAGAATTACTTGGTTTTCGCTTGCCTGCTTCAATAATCGCAGAATCCGAAAGCAATAAAGTTGGCGCAATATCGTATTGACGAGCAAGCTCATCTCGTTTTTGCCAAAGCTCTTTTGCAATCATTAAACCGATTTTATCGTGCATAAGAACGCTTATATGAGATATTCTAAGCCAAGGATTTGGGTGAGGAGCCTTCTTTTGCGCACCTTTACTTAATAAGTGGGCAAACTCTTGATTTGCCCATAAAAGCTTGCCTTGCTTTTTAAGCTCAGTGCTCATTACTTCTTCTAATTCGATTAGCAATTCAACGTCTAAAGCCGCGTAATTTCGCCAATCTCTAGGAAGTGGGCGATAAGACCAATCCGCTGCAGAATGTTCTTTTGCAAGAGTCAACCCCAAATAATATTCAGTTACAGAGCTTAATCCAAAGCGCTTTCTACCAAGCAATTTAGCTGCGATTTCTGTGTCGAATAAAGCACGTGGGCGCAAACCAATATCGAAAAATCCTGGCAAATCTTGCATAGAATCGTGAATAATCCAAGGCGTACCCCCTACTGCCTCATTAAATTCATGCCAATCAACGCCAAGTTTTCCTAACGCTATTGGGTCCAGCAATCCAATTCCTGCACCTTTGCGTTTAAACTGAATCAGCCAATCTTCGTGACCATATCTAAAACCAGATGCGCGCTCTGCATCTGCAGCCAAAGGCCCCGACCCTGCTGCCAACAAATTACAATATTCTTTATATGCTTCAAGCGTATCAATGACTTCTGGAACTCCTTCTCTAGGCTCTTTTAAAAGCTTTGGTTCCTTATTCAAGAACGCCTCCCGATTGTACGCTTTAGCCAAATTCTTACGCTTTTTGCATCTTACTTTGCAATTTTTTGCAAAATATCTGTAAAACATTCTATAGAATATTGCGCAAGATATATTTAAGCCGTGTTAAAAGATTATGCATCTTGTAACACGGCTTCAACTTTCGCACACAACTACGACTAATCAAAAATAAGTAATCAATTAAATAATCAATCAAATAATCAATCAAATAATCAATCAAATAATCAATCTGTTTTATTGTTTGATTCTTATTGAGTTATGCGCTTAACAAGCCTAGTTTTAAGGAATCTAGTAAGAGTAAATGCGACTGCCGAAACTAAAACTGTTGGAATAACGTAGCCAACATGTAAACCTAAATCCGAGAACTTGGATATTGAAAAAGTAACAAGTTCTATAACAAAAGTTATCGCAATAGATATTATTGGCACTTCAATAAGAAGTTTCTCATCAAACGATGCAACAATGTTTATTGGCAACAAAATTATTGGCAAAATAACGAAAATAGTAAGCGCTGTAGCAAAACCAAACTGATCGTTACACCGCACAAAAATAGCTAACGCTAATGTAAAAGCTAATGCAATCCAACAACCTATTCTGCGCTTCATTGCGTATCCTTTCTCTAAAAAGGTTATTTGTATAATTATACAAAATCCTTTAAAAAAAAAAACAATACAATACGCAAAAATTGCCTAAATTACAGTTACATTTTTGATGCAATCTAAACGCAGTCTAGTACACAACAAAACCGTGGTCTTTAAACTGGTTTACAACTCGCTCTTTAAGCGCCCTAGAAGGTCCTTTTTGATTCTCAAGAGGGTATGGAATCCTAAGCTCATGCCACTTTGGGCGGCCTAGTTGATGGAATCCAAGCACGTCGATATGCTCGACAGCATCTCCAAACGAATCGCAAATCTCAGCAACTTTTTCAACATTTTCTTCGCTGTCAGTCAAACCTGGAACGAGCACAAAACGCACCCAAATCTTCTTACCAGCCTTCGCCAAGCGCTGACCAAAGTCAATAGTTGGCTGAAGCAAGCCGCCAGTTACTTTTTTATACGTTTCTTCAGTTCCGGATTTAACGTCAAGAAGGCAAAGATCAATGTCGTCAATCATTTCGTCCGTATAATTGCGATTCAAAAAGCCCGAAGTATCTAAGCAAGTATGCACGCCCATCTCTTTTGCTGCACGAAAAACCCTAGATACAAAAGCTGGTTGCATCATAGATTCTCCGCCAGAAAATGTGATTCCGCCGCCTGTTGCCTTAAAAAGACTTTGATAACGGTCTACTTTTTTAATCATTGCATCTAAGTAGACTGGCTTGCCGTCGCGCATTTTCCAAGTATCAGGATTTTGGCAGTACTGGCAACGAAGTGGGCAGCCACTCATAAACACAGTCATGCGAGTGCCAGGACCATCAACAGAAGTGTTAATATCCCAAGAATGCACAAACCCAATATCGCCAGTTTTAAGAGCAACTAAGCGGTCTTTTCTGTCTAATCCAATTGGGGATTCAAAACCAGAAAGACCACCCATTAAAGTTTGTCGGGCATACTCTTTTGACTCCTTTAACATGTGCTGAGTCGTAGTGCGAAATGCTGTGTTTTCAGCCATTTACATGCCCTCCTATAACCGTCTTTGGTATATCTATAAGTCTATTTTATTTTAAAAGCCGCCAGGAGCAAAACCATTCTCACTCCCGGCGGCATTCGCAATCAATCAGAATCAGTCAGTAACTGAACCCTGGTGGAATGTACGAGAAATAACGTCGAGCTGCTGCTCCTTAGTGAGCTTTACAAAGTTCACTGCGTAGCCAGAAACACGAACCGTAAGATGTGGGTACTTTTCTGGGTGCTCAACAGCGTCTTCAAGCTGTTCCTTGCGCAAAACGTTGATGTTTGCGTGGTACAAGCCGTGGCCGTTGCCAGCGTCCAAAATACCAACAAGGTTGTTAACGCGCTCGTCTTCGTCTCTACCCAAACCGTCTGGAGTAATGGTGTTGGTCAAAGAGATACCATCGAGAGCATCGTCATAGTCAATCTTGCCAACGGAGAACATGGATGGAAGCATGCCGTGAGAATCCATACCATTTTCTGGGTTTGCACCTGGAGCGTAAGGAGTGCCCTTCTTGTGGCCAGATGGGAAGGAACCAGTGTTCTTGCCGTACTCAACGTTAGAAGTAATAGTCAAGATGGACTGAGTTGGAACAGCATTACGGTACACAGGCAAACGCTTTACCTGACCCATAACAGTGCTTACAACCCACTTTGCCAAGTCATCAGCACGATCATCATCGTTACCGTAGATTGGGAACTCGCCAACCGTCTTGTAACCAACGATTAAGTCGTCGTCTGCGCCTTCGATGTACTCGTACTCGTGGCCTTCGGTATTCTTAGCATCCTTGTTGTAGATTGGGTAAACCTTTGCATACTTTAGAGCAGCCAAGGAATCTGCAGCAATAGACAAGCCAGACATACCGCAACCGAGTGTACGATAGACTTCCCTATCGTGCAAAGCCATCTCAATGGACTCGTACGCATACTTATCGTGCATGTAGTGGATGATGTTCAAAGCCTCAATGTAGGTTTCGGAAAGCCATTCCAAAGCCTTCTCGTAGTTGGCCTTAACCTTCTCGTAGTCAAGAGTTCCATCAGCTTCTGGCTTGATTGGGTCAATAACACCCTTATCAATAACCTGCATGCCAGTCATTTCATCGCGGCCACCGTTAATCGCGTAGAGCAAAGCCTTTGCGGAGTTAACGCGTGCAGCGAAGAACTGCATTTGCTTACCAACGCGCATTGGGGAAACGCAGCAAGCAATAGCAGCGTCATCGCCCCAGTGCTCACGAATATCTTTATCGGACTCGTACTGAATTGCAGAAGTGTCGATAGAGATTCGTGCGCAGAAACGCTTGTAGGCTTCTGGAAGCTTTGGATCCCAGAAAATAGTGATGTTTGGCTCTGGACCTGGCCCAAGATGCTCAAGGGTCAAAGTGTTGAGCAAACGGAACGAAGTCTTAGTAACAAAGGTACGGCCATCATCGCTGAAGCCTGCATCGGACCAAGTTGCCCAGTATGGATCTCCGGAGAAGATTGCGTCGTAATCCTTAGTACGCAAGAAGCGCACAATACGAAGCTTCATAACCAAAGCATCAATAATTTCCTGAGCGTCGGTTTCGTTGATTAATCCAGCCTTCAAATCGCGCTCGAAGTAGCAATCGAAGAATGCGGAAACACGGCCGAAGCTCATTGCAGCGCCATCCTGGCTCTTAACAGAAGCAAGATAGCCCATGTAAGTCCACTGAACAGCTTCCTTAGCGGTTTGAGCTGGGCGGCTCAAATCCAAGCCATACTCGTTGCCCAAGTTAATAAGCTGCTTCAAAGCCTTGATTTGCTCATCGTGCTCTTCGCGGAAGCGAATCCAATGCTCAATCTCGGTCTCGGTAAAGTCGTTGCGGTATGGAATAGAATCCTTATCGCGCTTCTTAAACTCAATAAGCATGTTAACGCCGTAAAGAGCCACACGACGATAATCACCGATAATACGGCCACGGCCATAAGCGTCTGGCAAACCAGTCAAAATCTTGTTGTGGCGAGCAATCTTAATATTCTTGGTGTAAACACCAAACACGCCATCGTTATGAGTCTTGCGATAAACGGTGAAAATCTTCTTGATTTCTGGGTCAACTTCCTTGCCAGCTTCCTTAATGGCCTGCTCAACCATTCGCCAACCGCCGTTTGGCATCATAGCGCGCTTGCAAGGTTCGTCGGTTTGAAGACCAACGATTACGTTATCTACTTCTGGGCTTTCAATGTAGCCTGCTGGCATTGCGTCAATGCCTGCTGGAATATGGGTTTCAACGTCGTATACGCGGCGCTCGCGCTCAACTGCCAAGTAGTTGTCGTCGAGGTACTTCCACATATGCTTCGTTTTTTCGGTGGCGTTTGCCAAGAACGTCTCGTCGCCCTCGTATGGGGTGTAATTCTTTAGGATAAAGTCACGAACGTCAATATCTTTTTCCCAATTGCCGCTTGTAAATCCATCCCACGCTTTTGCACGAAGATCCTCTTCGCTGAGAACGGATGCATCCACTGATGCCATATTTGACTCCTTTCGTATCCACGACGCTTCTTCACGTCGCCTTCTCTACTATGTTAGAGCAATGTTTAAACAGTACACGTCGATTTTTGGCATTTTTAACGTGAGTTACCTCACATTTTACTGTTTTTTAGCTTATTTTTAATAAAAAATGCTAGTTTGAATCCTCAAACTAGCACATATACAACGCGTAGAAAGTCAACGGCTGCTTGCGACTTTTATTGAGCCCACTAATCCGCTCCCAGCCTTCGCCTATTCCTTTCGTCTACTCCCTAAACGCCGTTGTTACTGGTATTCGCCTATCCCTACCAAACGCAATCGCACTAACTTTTGGCCCGAGCGGATACTGCCTACGCTTCCATTCCGCGCGGTCTACAAGCCCAATAACAGTATCAACCGTGCGCTCATCAAAACCATCTGCAAGCAAATCCGCTCGCCCGTGAGCAAGCTCAATATGAGCCGCTAGCACTTTATCTAACAAGTCGTATTCTGGCAAAGAATCCGAGTCTTTTTGCCCAGGCCTAAGCTCTGCGCTAGGAGGCTTAACAATAGAGTTTACAGGTATAAGAATGCCATCTTTTGGAGCATTTTCTTTAGGATTATTGTCTTTAGGAAAATCTTCACTCCCAGCAATATGCAACATTCCAAGACCTACTCCATTTTTAGCAGCGCGATTACGCCATCTAGAAAGCGCCCAAACGCGAGTCTTAAACAAATCTTTAATAGGCGCATACCCGCCTACCGCATCTCCATAAATAGTAGAGTAACCGCATGCAAGCTCCGACTTATTGCCAGTAGCTAACGCCAGCAAACCTTTTGAATTGGAGTACGCCATAACAATCACGCCTCTAACGCGTGCCTGCAAATTTTCGGCAGCAACGCCTTGTAAATCAAGCTGATTCTGGAACGACTTAAAAAGCGGCTCAATAGGCTGAATATCGTAATGCGCACCAAGGCGATTAGCTAAATCGCAAGCATCGTCTTTAGAACCAAGCGAAGAATACATGCTTGGCATTGAAACGCCCCAAACGTTTTGCCCTCCGCAAGCATCCGCCGCCATAGTTGCAACTAGCGCAGAGTCGATTCCTCCAGAAAGCCCTAAGCATACGCCCTTAAAGCCATTTTTGCGCATGTAATCCCTTAATCCTAAAACGCATGCGCAATAAACTTCTTCGTCTGGGTCTAATTTTTGAGCAATCGTTGAGCATTTTTGCGTTTTTAAAGACGTATCAAAATCAACAAAACTTAAGTCTTGATCAAACATTTTAGAACGCTCAATCAAAGACCCGTCTGCGTTTACGACAAAACTGCCGCCATCAAAAACAAGATCGTCTTGAGCACCAACCTGATTTACGTAAACAAGCGGAGCATTAACCTCTTTAGCTCGCTTTTGCGCAAGTTTTAAGCGAATATCCGTTTTACCTTCTTCGTATGGAGAACCGTTGATTGTTACTAAAACATCGATCCCCTCTTTAGCAAGACGCGCAACTGGGCCGCCATCTTGCCAAATATCTTCGCAAATGGCAAATCCTAATTTTGCGCCTTTAACGTTTAGAATTCCGCAATCATTTCCAGAAGAAAAGATTCTAAATTCGTCAAAAACGCCATAATTTGGCAAGAAATGCTTGTCGTAAACAAGCGCCACTTTGCCATTGTTAATAACAAGCAGGCGATTCCTTGGCTTTCCAGACTCGCTATCTACTCCAACTGTTCCAACAACAACAAATAAATCGCCCAAACCGCTATCTTCCAAGCTTTTTGCAAGACTATAAACGGCATTATTAGCTGCTTTTCTAAAAGTTGCACGCAAAGCAAGATCTTCGATTGGGTACCCAGTTAGTGTCATCTCTGGAAACACAACAATATCCGCATTTCCCTTACGTGCGTCTTTGCAAAATCGCAATATTTCATCCGTATTTTTGCTTATGTTTCCAACGCAAGTGTCAATTTGAGCTAAAGCTAAACGCAAAGAAGTCATGGTTTTATTATAGGCCATGTTGCATAAGCCATATCACTTTAATGCGTCTAAAACAGAAAGATTGCAAAACGCCACGCCAAAATAATAGAAAAAACAAAAAATCAAGCTCTAAATGCAAAAAATAATTCTTGACTATCTGCTTGATTTAATTAGTCTTAGTAACTCGTCATAAATTATACAAATAGAAAATAGGTAGCGAAGCTGCTACAAAATCGCATATATTGATATTCCGTTGCTACAAAACAGCGCGATTAACAAAAACATTAAAGGACAAGGGGAAAAATATGAAAATCACAAAAAAGAACACAAAGGCCATTGCAGCTCTTACCGCGCTAACTGCGATTTTAGGATTGTCACTAAGCGCATGCGGATCTTCGGCAAATGGTGCAACTCAAGACGATAAGGTGATTAAGGTTGCAGCTTCCCCAACTCCTCACAGCGATATTTTAAACAAAGTTGTTAAGCCAATTTTGCAAAAGCAGGGTTATAAGTTGGTTGTTAAGGAATTTACCGACTACGTTCAGCCAAATACTGCTGTAGAAGAAGGCGAAGTTGATGCAAACTACCATCAGCATTTGCCATACTTAAATAACTTTAATAAGGAAAGAGGAACTCATATTATTTCCATTGCTGGAATTCACTTTGAGCCATTTGGACTTTACCCAGGAAAAACCAAGAGCATTAAAGACTTAAAAGATGGCGCAACAGTTGCAATTCCTAGCGACCCAACCAACGAAGCTCGCGCTCTTCTTCTTTTGCAAGACGCAGGGCTTCTTAAGCTAAAGAATCCAAAGGATGTTAACTCAACCAAGAAGGATATTATTTCTAATCCAAAGAATCTAAAGTTTAAGGAATTAGATGCCTCTTTGGTCCCAACAGTTGTTAAAGACGTTGATTTAGCTGCTCTAAACGGAAACTACGCTATTCAAGCTGGATTTAACCCAACTAAAGATCCTCTTACAAGCGAAAAGGTTGGAGGCGTTGCTGCTAAAACATACGAAAACATTATTGCTGTTAAGAAGGGTTCCGAAAAGCTTGCTAAAATCAAGGCTCTTGTAAAAGCGCTAAAAACAAGCAAGGTTCGTGATTTTATAAAGAAAAACTACAACGGCGCTGTTTTGCCAGTATTCTAAAGTAATTACAGCGTTTAATCACAAATAAAGAGACATGTGCCTCTAAAAAGCCAGAGGCACGTGCCTCATATTTGTTTAAAAATTCGTTTTAAAATCGGTGGAAAAATGATTCAGATTGAGCATCTTTACAAAACTTATTCAAGCGGCAAAATTAAGCACGAAGCACTTAAAGACATTAACTTAACTATTGAGTCGGGAGAAGTCTTTGGAATCTTAGGTTCTTCGGGAGCTGGAAAATCTTCGCTAGTTCGCTGCATAAATCTTCTAGAAAGACCTACAAGCGGAAGAGTTGTAATAGACGGAAAAGATATTACAGACGCTAAAAATCACGATTTATCTGATATTAGATCGAATATTGGCATGATTTTTCAAAACTTTAGTCTTTTCCAACAGCGAACAGTTTTGCAAAATGTGACTTTTCCTTTGGAACTAAACCACACGAATAAAAACGAACGAGAAGAGCGAGCAAAGTATTTGCTTGACTTAGTTGGCTTAAAAGATTTAGCAAACCGCTACCCTATTCAGCTTTCTGGCGGCCAGCAGCAGAGAGTTGCCATTGCGCGAGCGCTTGCTAACAATCCTTCGATTATGCTTTGCGACGAGGCCACAAGCGCCTTGGATTCAACAACTACCGCGCAAATACTTGACTTGCTTAGAAGAATTAACCGAGATCTTAACGTTACATTGGTTATTATTACTCACTCTCTTGCAGTGGCACGCAATATTTGCGATAGAGTTGCCATGATTGACGGCGGAAACATAGTAGAAATCGGCGACACCACAACGCTTTTTAAAAATCCGCAAAGCAATATTTTAAAAACACTTATTGCAAACGAACACGTTGAAAATCATAGAAACAACAAAGATAACAGCAATAGCGAAAACAGTGAGGTGAAATAAGATGCTAGAAAATATTTCACAATTTATAGACGAGTACGGCGAACTACTTATTGAAGGCACAAAAGACACAATTGTTATGACTTCAATATCTACACTATTTGCCTACGTAATTGGACTTCCATTAGGAGTTCTTCTTATAACAAGCGCAAAGCAAGGAATTTGCCACAACGCATTGATTAACACTGTTTTAAGCAGCATTGTAAATGTTGTTCGTTCTATTCCATTTATAATCTTGCTTGTTGCCATAATCCCACTTACAAGGCTTATTGTTGGAACATCTTTAGGTGTTCCCGGAGCTATTGTTCCGCTGGTTATAACCGCTGCCCCGTTTGTAGCGCGAATTGTTGAACAATCTTTAGCAGAAGTTGACGGAAGTCTTATAGAAGCTGCACAAAGCTTTGGAGCAAGCAACACTCAAATTGTATTTAAAGTGCTACTTTTTGAAAGCTTACCTTCGCTAATTCGCGGAGCAGCATTAACGTTTATTACGCTTTTTGGATTCTCTGCAATGGCTGGAGCCGTTGGCGCAGGCGGTCTTGGAGATATTGCAATTCGCTACGGATATCAGCGTTATCAATACGACGTTATGAGCGCAGCAGTAATTTTGTGCATTATTCTTGTGCAATTAGTGCAAAGCATTGGTGATTTAATTTCTAACAAAATCAACCATCATGAGCGCTAAAGCACACACAAAATGGCTACACGTTTTTAAAAATCACCTTTTAATGTAAAATATTAGATGTCACAACATTTGCGGGGGTGCTTTCTATTTTTAGAAGGCTGAGATAAGCACATCGCTTTACCCTTAGAACCTGTTAGTTAATACAACGTAGGGAGCATAGCATGACAGCAGATTACACATATGCATTAATGCATAAACAGTTTAATCTTGGCGCATGCTTTGCTAGCGATTTTACAGCGAAAAAAATTATCTTATTACAAAATGTTGCTTACTTTACTAATCTTTGCATAAAAGAGAATCTTTGCTTATCTGTAGAAAAAATGCATTTGGGGATGCATAATAATCGCGTTAAAAATAGTGCGATTGAACACAAAAAAGCTTGTTATCATGTTGGGTTTGCTATGCGTAATCAACCTATGCATAATCAACATGGTATGGATAGAGATAACATTGCAGGCAAAACTCATTTTGAGCTTGGCCACTTGGGTAAGTTTATATCAAGCTTAAATCCAAATGCAAATATCACTTTCCATTGCAAAATCTTACAAAATTGGGTTTTAAAACAACTTGTTTTGCAAGATTTTTGCAGCAAGATCAACAAGTTTAATTCAATTAACCTAATTAACTTGTTGAAAAGAAGCCCGCAGCAAGACTATTGCCGAGGGTTGAAAGAGATAAGTAGAAGTTTCAGTATATTGGTTAAACGCTTTATAAAAACATTAAATGGATTTTGGCCTATAAAATCCTATGCTTTTATATAGCGCACAAGGCGAGTCGCAAGTAACACACTTTACTTCGGCTCGCCTTGACTTTTCCAACCGTCTTTAACGTATGGGAAAATCGCATTATGACACTTATTAACATGCATACGTCTGAAGGCGATATAAAGATTAATCTTTTTGACGATAAAGCGCCTATTACAGTAAAAAATTTCGTTGACTTGGCCACTGGTGCAAAAGAATGGACCGATCCTTTTAGCGGGGAAAAGTCTAATCAACCATTCTACGATGGCTTGACGTTCCACCGTATTATTAAAGACTTTATGATTCAAGGTGGATGCCCTCTTGGAAACGGAATGGGCGGCCCAGGTTACGAATTTGACGATGAGATTGACCCATCTTTAAAGTTCGATAAGCCATATTTGCTTGCAATGGCAAATGCTGGAAAGCAACGCGGTAGAGACGGCCGCTTGCACGGCACGAATGGATCGCAGTTCTTTATTACCACTGTTCCAACTCCTTGGCTTGATGGCCATCACACGATTTTTGGAGAAGTGGTAGATGATGAGTCTAAAGCTGTTGTAGATAAGCTCGAATCCGTTCCAACAGATAGAGCAGACGCTCCACTAGAGCCAGTTGGAATTATATCCATTGAGGTTATTAAGTAAAAGCTTATAAGACTACAAACTACAAAACTTCCAGCCAAAACACTCTTTGACTGGAAGTTTTATTGTTTAGTATTGGTTTAGCCGCAATCTAATCGCAGTTTAGTCGCGTTCCATTTTTCTAAGTCGCGGTTCCGCACTATCTTTAGCACCCGTAATTCTATAAACGTCAAAAACGCCATCAATCTTACGAATTGCAGCAAGAAGAGTATTCAAATGCTGAGGGTCTGCCATTTCAAATGTAAATTGGCTTGTAGCAACGCGATCGTCTCCAGTAGCAATCGTTCCCGAAAGAATGTTTACTCCATGATCCGAAAGAACTCTAGTAACATCCGAAAGCAAATGCTGACGATCCAAAGCTTCTACTTGAACTTTAACAAGGAACAAGCCTTTGTCGCTTGTCCATTGAACAGGAATAACACGTTCCGATTGCGACTTTTGCAAATCAATCATATTTTGGCAATCTGTTCTATGAACAGAAACACCCTGATTTCTTGTTATAAAGCCAACAATATTGTCTCCTGGAACAGGCATGCAACAGCGCGCAAGCTTAACCCAAACGTCTCCAACGCCCTTTACCGAAACGCCAAGAACGCCGTTAGACTTGCGATTACGCTCTGCTCTTCTAAGCGGAAGCGCCTCTTCTTGCGCTTCTTCTGCTACTTCTTCGCTTCCCGCATCTTTAACAAGACGAGAAATAACATTTTGTGTAGAAACCTGACCTTCGCCAATCGCAGCATAAACAGCCTCTACATTAGCAGTAATATTAAGCTCTTCTGCAACACCTATTAACGCTTGCGGAGTGAGCAAAGTAGAAAGAGGCAAGTTACGTTTACGCATAGCGCGCGTAAGCTCGTCTTTGCCCTCTTCAATGGCCTCCGAGCGACGTTCCTTGCTAAACCACTGCCTAATCTTATTTCTAGCTCTAGGGCTTTTTACAAAACTAAGCCAATCTCTAGAAGGGCCAGCAGTATCGGACTTAGATGTAAGAACTTCTACAGTGTCTCCGTTGTTAAGCTTTGTATCTAGCGGAACAAGCTTTCCATTTACGCGAGCGCCCATCATTCTGTGTCCAACTTCTGTATGCACAGAATAAGCAAAGTCAACTGGCGTTGCATCTTGAGGAAGAGCAACAATGCTCCCCTTTGGAGTAAACACGTAGACTTCCGAAGCTCCAAGATCTTGCTTTAAGGAGCCCAAGAATTCGTCGGAATCTGGCGTTTCGCTAGTCCAATCTGCAAGCTGCTGAATCCACTTTAAGTTATCTAATTCGCTAAGCTCTTTGTTCTCTTCTTGCTCGCGCTTAACATCACCCTTATCTGGCTTACTTAAAGCGCGCCCAGCTTGGCCGTTTGCCTTGTACTTCCAGTGAGCAGCAATACCAAACTCAGCACGCCTATGCATATCCCATGTGCGAATTTGAATCTCAACAGGCTTTCCACCAGGGCCTACAACAGTCGTGTGCAAGCTTTGATACATATTTAGCTTAGGAGTAGCAATGTAGTCCTTAAATCGGCCTGGAACAGGGCTCCACCTGGCATGCACGGCACCAAGAGCTGCGTAGCAGTCTCGAATAGAATCAACGATTATTCGCACGCCTACAAGGTCGTAGATATTTTCAAAATCGTGGCCACGAACAATCATCTTTTGGTAGATTGAGAAATAATCTTTTGGTCGCCCTTTAACCGATGCCTTAACATGTTGCGCACTTAAATCTTCGTTGATTTCTTCTAGAATTTGACGTAAATATACTTCTCGCTGGCCAGCTCTTCTAGCCACTAACACTACGATTTCGTTATAAATCTTAGGGTATAAAACCTTAAAGCTTAGCTCTTCAAGCTCTGTTTTAATGGCATTCATGCCTAAACGATTTGCAAGAGGAGCATAAACATCTAGAGTTTCTCGAGCCTTTTTATGCGAACTAGATGGTTTAACGTACCTCCACGTACGCGCATTATGCAATCGATCTGCAAGTTTTACTACCAACACTCGCACATCTCGGCTCATTGCAACAACCATTTTTCGGATTGTTTCTGCTTGAGCGCTTTCGCCGTACTCCATATTGGATATTTTTGTAACGCCATCTACAAGGCCAGCAATCGTGTCTCCAAAATCTGCCCTACACTCTTCTAGCGTGTAATCAGTATCTTCTACCGTATCGTGCAAAAGTCCTGCGGCAACAACAATTGGACCCATTCCAAGATCTGCCAAAATCTGAGCTACAGCAAGCGGGTGAATAATGTACGGCTCTCCCGATTTACGCCTTTGACCAGTATGCTGCTTTACGGCTCTTTTATACGCCTTATGCAGAATATCCATGCTTTCATCGGGATGATGCCATTTGCACATTTGCAGTATAGGGCGCAATGGGTCTCGCATATCTTCGCTAATTTCGCATCCGAGCATGTTAGCGCCTTTAATGTCGTCTTGAACTTCTGCCATCGAATGCACCTCCCGATTTATAAATCCTATACTACCTTGTAAAACCAGCTAAATCATACAACATTTACAAAAACAAAATAAATCCGACTAACCCAATTTTAGCTAGTCGGATTTAATGAGTTATTGTACTCCAGTAGAGCCAAATCCTTTAGTAGATCTATCGGAACCTGGAAGCTGATCCGCCTCAACAAAGTTAGCTTCAACGTAGCGTTGAATAACAAGTTGAGCTATACGATCTCCGCGATTAAATTGCACAGTATTATTAGGATCCATGTTGATTAGTGGAACCTTAATTTCACCACGATACCCAGCATCAACCGTTCCTGGAGCATTAAGAACAGTAACGCCCTGTTTTACAGCGAGACCAGAACGTGGATGAACCAGAGCAACGTAACCAGCAGGCAAAGCAATTGCAATGCCAGTTGGCACTAGCGCACGCTCAAATGGACGCAAAGTAAAGTCCTCTGTAGTGCGCAAATCTGCTCCAGCATCTCCAGCATGAGCGTAAGAAAGATGCTCTACTTTGGCCTTATTATCAGTATTATCAGTTCCATCGTTCAAATATTTAATAAGAACTTCTACCTGCTCTGGGCCAGTATAGGTCTCGTCGTAAGCCATTAAGCTGCGCACTCCTTGCAAATCGGTTGACCGTCTTGAGACATTTGAGCAAGCTGACTCCTATGCTTTACCAAGAAGCACTCGGAGCAAATAAACTCATCACCCTGCATTGGTATTACCGTAACAGATGCATCTTCGTTACTAAGATCAGCGCCTGGCAACTCGTAATCTTCTGCAATAGCATTTTCATCATCGTCTATATCGTTTGCAGAACTCTGCGAGCCTTTGCTTAACGCTTCCAACGACTCCTCGTCTTCGTCTTTACTACGAGGAGAATCATAATCCTGTGCCATTATGGTCCTTTCGTTTTAACACTACTTATTGCTTAAAACTACTTTACTTATAGCAATTAGCACTATTTATAGCAATTAGTCTAAATCTACCTACGCGCATAGCATACATGAAACATACCCCGCATAAAATACTTGTTTTTTTATTCATAGAAAATGGCAAAGAAGGCAGACTATGGACTAGAGTATGTTATAAGTATCGTTAAAAGCGAAGAAAGTGGTGCACAATGCTTGAAAATCCGCCAAAAGAGGCGAGTTTCGATCATGTGGATAATAATGGCGATTTAGTTTTTATTTTTGAAGACACGCCGTTAAAAATTCATGTTGACGACACGCTGGAGCACGCAATCGCAGAGTCGAAAAAACTAACAAATGTTGATGGAAGTAATCAAAATACAGTTAGCTCGCTTGGCAAATCTGACGATTCACCAGCTGTAACTACAGCAACGCTGCCTATATCTCAGATTCAAGCGTTAATACGAGCTGGCTTAGAGCCAGAACATGTTGCAAAGCGCTACAACGTAAGCGAATCACAAGTTAGACGATTCTCAAGCGGCGTTGAAACCGAAAAACAGTATGCTATTGAGCAATTCTTAACTGTTCCAGCCCCAAAGCAAAGCAATATGCGAACTCTTTCAGATTTGATTGAACGCACTCTTGCAAAAGCTCATATTGGAATGGAAACAGTAAAGTGGCGTGCAACAAGACGCGGTCTTGAGCCATGGCTTATAACCGCAGAATTCAACACCGCTACTCGCACAATAAAAGCCGAGTGGACTTGGAATATGCACGATAACTCCGTTACTTGCGCAAATCCTTCGGCTAGACTGCTTTTCGGTGAAGAAGTTATGAATAATGATTCTTCCAAAAAATCGCAGTTTGGTGGAGCGTACAGAGACACTGTAAGCATTAGCTTCCCATTTGCAAACGAAGATCTTCCAGGAAACTCAATTCGTTCTGCAAGAATAGAGCGCGCTGTTTCTCAATGGGAATCAAGGAATAGCGAAAACCTTGCAAGTGTTGCAAATGCCGCAAATACCGCAGTGCAAGCACAAAGTGCAAAAGAACAGAATAGTAAAAATCAAGCTCTAAGCCAAAATAATGCGGATTATATGCAAAGCTTTGATCAAAACTATGAGCAAAATCAAGATCAGAGCAAGTTGCAAAATCAGCCTAATAATCAGCTTAAAAACAATGATTTAAGCGATTTAGTGGCAAATAGCGAGAATCAGTCGGATGCAAATGTAGATGCTGCACAAATCGCAGCAAATATTGCAAACTCAGCAAATTCTGATTTAAGCAACACTAGCAACAATTCCAATACGCTTTTTAGCGACGACTCTAGCTACAAGGCAAATAACGAATCGAACAACAAAAAAGCGCAGCAAGAAGATAAGCACGTTCAGGCAGACAAAACCGTTTCAATAGAAGCACCAAAGTCTACGCAAACGCAAAAGTCTACTAAAGCGCGTACAAATGAGCATTCTAAAGCCAAAAAGAGCAGCCGAGCAGCCGTTCCTAGCTGGGATGAGATTCTTTTTGGAGAAGGGTGATTTAGCATAAATCAAGCTATATCAAGCTATATTAAGCTATATCAATTAAGCAAGGAATGTCCATTTCCATTGCGCTCATAGAGCCATGAACACTCGGCAAGTTCATGGCTTTTTCTGTTTCTATTCTAGAATCAACGATTGTTACAGACGACTTTGCTTGAACAAGAACATCTCCAATAACGCTTAACGCAAGCGGGCTGACTTTGCCAAAAACGCCGTCTTTAATAGCCTGCTCTTTAGTTCTAACAAGCGCTTTATCTTGCAAAACATTAGCCCATCTTAATGCAATGTCTTCTGGATTTTCGCCAGATTCCGCATAGAGCATAACAGAACGTGGCTCTCCCCCAACAAGCTTAACTCCTTTAGTAAGACGACTATCTTTTGCAATATCGATTGATAAATCTGGATTTGACTCAACCATTCCATGGTCTGCCGTAATAACAATTAAAGTACCTTTTTGGCAATTTTTTCTTAAAAGATTTAGCTGCGAATCAATCTGCTCAAAAGTAGAAACCCAATTATTAGAATTCCAGCCGTAATTATGCCCTATTTTGTCAATATCTCTAAGGTATAAATAAGTTAATCCAGGCGTTTTAGTGCTGTTTGCAGCATTGATAATTCGCGCTCTAGCAGTTGTTCCGCTTATAAATTTAGCCCCTCTAAAAGCTGCTTGAGTTAAAGGGGAATCTTCAAATTTTGAAAGACTTACATGGTTTGCTCTAACGCCCAAGTTAGAAAGCGACTCAAAGATTGTAGGCTGACGCTGTAAATCTTTTGGATCTGGAGCATCTCTAAATTGAATTAATTGAGATAAAGCGCCAGTTTTAGGATTTTTTTGAGTGTACCCAGTCATTGCAGTAAGGCCAGGGCAAGTTCCAGTGCCAAAAGTGGCCATTGCTGCAACCGTAGTGCTTGGAACACAAGTGGTTATAGGCCGCTGGTTTGCGCTGTTGTTAAGAAGAGAGCGCAAATATGGAACATGACCTTTTCTACTAACAAGATTCCAGTACCCAAGACCGTCTACAAGAACAACAACAGCACTTTGTGCTTTAGGAAAACCAAGAGAATCTCGCAAAAAATCAGGGTTTTTATGGATTTGTGTGCAAATTGGCGATCCTATAGAAGCACTAAGAGCAGGAAGAATTGCAGATAAATGAAGAGCAAAATCAGGATTATTGTATGCGTCACGAATTTTGCTATTGTCAACAAACTTCAACAAGTCATCCAATTGTGGAACCTCAATAGTCATAAGCAACATTGTAGTTAAAAAAGAATACATATAAAGTGAGATTCAAATTAGCACTAAAGCAAAATTCAAGTTAGCACTAAAGCAGCAAGAAAAATCACAAGAAAAGTCGCCACTAAAATGGCAAGAAAATAAGCATTTAATAAACATTTGTGCATATAAATTGGTATTATAAAGGCTTGTAAACCACTTCAAGGAGTTTAAAACCATGCCTTCACGCAGCAAATCAACAAAACCAACCTTCGACCCTAGAAAGGTTAAGGAAAATATTGTTGAAACGCCGCTTAACGAAGAGATGAGCAAATCTTTCCTGGAATACGCATACTCCGTGATTTACGCGCGTGCATTGCCAGACGCAAGAGACGGAATGAAGCCGGTACAGCGCCGAATCGTGTACCAAATGGGAAACATGAATCTTACGCCAGATCACGCGTACATGAAGTCTGCGCGCGTTGTGGGCGAAGTTATGGGAAAGCTTCATCCGCATGGAGATTCCGCGATTTACGAAGCAATGGTGCGTTTGGCTCAGCCGTTTTCGCTTAGACTCCCCTTGGTTGACGGCCATGGAAACTTTGGTTCCCTAGACGACGGCCCTGCAGCATCCAGGTACACAGAAGCGCGATTAGCCCCAGCAGCGCTTGGAATGAATGCAGACATAAACGAAGATACTGTTGATTTTGCGCCAAACTACGATAATAAGCTAAAAGAGCCAACGGTTTTGCCTTCTGCTATACCAAACTTGCTTGTAAACGGAGCTTCTGGAATCGCAGTTGGAATGGCTACAAACATGGCCACTCACAATCTTGGAGAGGTTGTTGCTGCAGCAAAATACGTTATGCGCCACCCAAACGCCACTCTAGACGATTTAATGCAAATAGTTCCAGGCCCAGATTGGCCAGGAGGTGGCATAATTATTGGCCGCAGCGGAATTCGCGAAGCGTACGAAACTGGAAGAGGCGCTTTTACAACTAGATCGAAAACACATATTGAAAACGTTACAGCACGCAAAAAGGCGATTATTGTTACCGAGCTGCCGTTTATGGTTGGCCCAGAGCGTGTGCTCGAACGCATATCTCAAGGTATAAAAGCACGCAAACTAGACGGAATATCTGGAGCAATCGACTTAACAGATAGACATAACGGAACGCGAATCGTAATAGAAATAAAAACAGGATTCGACCCAAACGCTGTTCTTGCGCAGCTTTTTAAACACACTCCGCTGCAAGAAAGCTTTACGATTAACAACGTTGCATTGGTAGACGGCAGGCCGCACACAATGGGTCTTCGAGAGCTTCTAGACGTGTGGATTTTGCACAGAAGAACCGTTATTAGAAGGCGTAGTGAATTTAGGCTAAACAAAGCCAAAGAGCGATTGCACCTTGTAGAAGGCCTTCTTCTTGCAATGCTAGACATTGACGAAGTGATTCAAGTAATTAGGTCTTCCGAAGATGCAGAAACCGCAAAATCAAAGCTTATTAGTGTATTTGATTTAGACGAAATTCAGGCTCAGTACATTCTTGACCTAAGGCTTAGAAGACTTACAAAAATGAGTCGAATCGAGCTAGAAGGCGAAAAAAACGACTTATTGCAAAAAATAGATGAACTTAACGAGATTCTAAGCTCCGCCAGCCAGCTAGATAAAGTTGTAATTGCAGAAATGGACTACGCTGTAAAACAGTGGGATACTCCGCGCAGAACAATTCTTTTAGATGAGCAAGAAGACGGCAGCTTTACACCGGTTTGCACTAAGAACACCAAAGTTGCAGATGCTGATTTAGCTATGGATGCCGTTATTGCAGCGAATAAGATTACAAGCACTCAAGCAGACGTTGCAGCAGCCGCGCTGGCCGCTAAAAAGGCTGGAAGCAGCGATGCTGCTGCGGCAGCTTTGCAATTAAGCGACGAGCCGTGCGCAGTAGCGTTGAGTGCGTCTGGGCTTATAGCAAGAACAAGCGTTGAAACGTTTAATAAATGGCAAGCACATTCTTCAAGCATTTTTAACACTCCATGCTTAAGCATGTTTGAAACAACAACTCGCGCAAACTACGCTTTAATAACATCCGCAGGGCGATTAGTAATAGCGCATGTTGCAGATTTGCCGCATTTAAATCAAGGGAACGAAGACATTTTAGAATCACTTTCTAATGGCGTTAACGCAAACGAATTGCTAACTTCTACTCAAAGCACAGACCCGATTAGAGGAGAAAAAGTCGTAGCTGCTATTGCAATGAGCGATGATTCTACAACTTCTACAACTTCGACTTCTCTTGCAATTGGAACAAAGAACGGCGTTGTAAAACGATGGAATTTTGAATCGCCAACAACAATGGATTCCTGGAGCATTATTGACTTAAAAGACGATGATTCGGTTATCAGTGCCGCTCCTGCAAAAGACGACGACAGGCTTGTGTTTATAAGCAGCGACTCCTCCCTACTTACATTCGACGCAAAACAAGTACGCCCACAGGGCAGAAATTCCGCTGGAATGGCAGGAATTAGGCTTAATGAAGGATGCACTGTTTCTGCTTTTGCAGTTGTTGCTAAAAATGATGTTGAATGGAACTACGAAGAAGGGCAAAACGGACTATTTTCTGCTTCTGGAAGCGTAGTTTTCACTCTTGCTGGAGATAGTGACGCGCTTGCTGGAACAGAAAACGGAGCTGCAAAGATTACGCCGTTAGAAATGTACCCTACAAAGGGCCGCGGCACGGGAGGCGTGCGATCGCAGCGATTCCTTAAGGGGCAGAACACGCTTTTGCATGCATACGTTGGAAACTATCCGCTTTACGCTACTACACAACGTGGAGCAAATGTGGAACTACCTAAGCCAGATATGCGAAGGGATGCTTCGGGAACCGAGCTTGTTTCCCCTATTGCGCACATTGGGTAGTCACATTGGGCAGTCACATTGGGTAGTCACATTGGGCAGCAACTCCATTTATGCCATTGTTTCTATGTACTCTAAAGTTGCGATTTTCGTAACTAGTTTTTGCGAGCATGCTTGGAATAGCTACGGAGTGATTTCCTAGCTCCTACAAGTACGAAAATTCCTGCAAACACAGATGCAAACAAAGAATTTATGGCCATAGACACTGAAGAGCCAGTTTCAGGCAAATGCTTAGCAGGAGCCTTAACGTTAGCTTCACCAGAATCAACAGCCTTAATATGCTGTTCATCAGAATGAACAACTGATTTTTCAACAAGATATGTTAGATTCTCGGGAACAACTTCAGGAAGTGGAATCCACGAATCATCAGAAACATCAGGCACATCAGGCACATCAGGCTCTGGAATTGGTTCAGGCTTTGGCTCAGGAGTAGGAGCAGGAGGCTTTGGCGTATTAGATGCATATGAAGCATATACAGTTGTGTTAGCATTTACAATTGTATCATCTGTAAACTCATCACCTTTGCCGTCTTTTTGCGTATACCAACCAGCAAATTTATACCCATCCTTTACAGGATCCACTGGCATTTGACCATCATTAACTGCACCGTTAGTTACAGATTGTCCTTTTTTAACGCGAATAGTACTAATAACTTTATCGCCATTATTAAATGTTACTGTGCACAATGAGCCTTTAGAAAGAATTTCATACTTAAAGACTGCTGTGCCAATAGGACTATTCTCCGAGTTTCTTAAATCGTATTTAATCCATTGACCTTGAATAGTTCCAACTTTTTTAGCAATATATTTGCCATCTTTTAACTCAAAATAAGATGAATTAGCTATTCGCGTAGGAGTATTATTCTCGAAAAATCCACCAAGATTAGATATCTTTTCTTGATTATTGCCAGATTGATGAATAGCAATAGGATATTCAAACGCTTCCCCAACTTCAATAGTCTTAGTACCAAGATCTTGATTATCAAAAGGTCCTGGGTCAGGCTGATTTGGATTGGATTTATCAAACAAAAACATAAAATCTCCCAAATTGCCTGGAACAACTATTTCTCTAATTTTGTTTGCTTGAAATGCACGTGAGCCTATACCAGAAAGATAATACGGCTTAGTATCTTTAGAGTTAATCTTTCCGCTACCGTTCAATACGCTCTTGAATACAACTTTTTCAATCTTATTACCAATAAAAGCCACAGAACTTATAGAAATAACACCTTCAGGAATCTCTACAGTACCTCTAATCGTGTTATACGCAAATGCGCCGTATTCTATGACTTTTAATGATTTAGGCAGTACTAGTGTATCAATAAAATTATCAGGATTGCCGCTCGTACGACCAGCAAACGCATGTTCATGAATAGCCTGAATACCTTCAGGAATTACAACATGTCTTGATTTCTTTAACTTAGCAAAACCTTGAGGACTAAATCCCTCGTCAACAACATTTTCTATATAAGCAGGCTTACCATTTTCTGCAGGATGCTCTATGTTTTTTCTACCGCCAATCATCTTACCTAATTCAGGATCATAGTAAATATTGAAGTCACTATCTTCCCATACAACATCATCACTTTTTTGTGAATCAGTAGAAGATGATGCATCTGTGGCAGTAGTAATTGTAGAAGAAGTTTTATTAGTTGGTGCAGTAGCAGAACTTGAAGAATCATCAGAAGAAGTTGCACTTCTATCTGTAATTGAATTTTTATTAGAATCCGTAGAATTATTTAAATCAGCAGCTTGAGTAGTTAAAGCAGTCTTTGCAGTTTCGGAAGACTTGGAAGGTACAATATTTTCAGAGGAATTTTTAGAAGGTTTTACGGAAGTGCTATTTAAAGACCCCCCCCCCATGGCTGTTTTAGAATCTACGGCGGAAGAATTTACAACAGACGTATTAGCCCCAGAAGAAGCATCTGACATTTCAGCAGCACTTGCACTTTGCGCCATACAAAAAGCACAAGCAGCAGTAGCAATACCCATCATAGTGCTAGTCAAAATTATGTTAGTTCTCTTACTCATTTTTTCCTCTTGCAAAACCAACTCTTCTAAAATTATTAGCGATTAATATAATACATGTGCTTAACAGTATTAGTTTGAATCTTCACATATTCTACAACTTATACTTTCAATAGCAATAAAATGTAACTAAACTCACAATAATCTTAATAAATCTTAAACAAACAACAATTAAGCAAACAATCGCACAAAAATATTCTCATACTCAACTTTTGCAAGTTCGAAGCAGACGCATGTGCATAAAAGTCATTACAGATAGCAAAATAATCAAATATGCTGGCAGCAAAGACATAGACACGTTTTGACCAATAAACCCAAAGATTGCAGGCATTACCATTGATCCAATATATGCGCTTGCCATTTGCATGCCAACAATCGCTTGCGATTTATCAGCACCAAAATAATGCGGCGTAGAATGGATAATGCATGGATAAACTGGAGCGCATCCTAAGCCAATAATCACAAAACCTGCAATAAGCTCAATATGATTCGGCAATGGCAATAACAATACCAGAATTCCCACAAGCATCACGCACTGACCAATACGAATCATTGTTGCATCGTTAAAACGCATTGTTAAAAAACCACTTATAAATCGTCCTGCTGTAATACCAACGTAAAATAAACTTGCCCATCCCGCTGCAACAACGCGACCAACTCCCCCATGCAAAACCATGTAACTGCTAGCCCATAATCCTGCAGTTTGTTCAATAGCGCAGTAGCAGAAGAACATTATAAGAATATTTTTAGCTCCAGGAATGCGCAAAACTTCCGCATAAGATAGCATTCCAGAAGATTGTTGCTTTGAATCAGTAATATTCACTTCTTTTTTTGTATTATTTTGCCACAGCGGCAAACTTATAAACAGCACAAGAGTTAAAACAATTTGTATAACAGCAATATACTGGTATCCTGCAGGCCAGCGCTGACCGTTAGAAAGCGCAAACCCCATAACGTAAGGGCCTGCCGAAGCTCCAATTCCCCACATGCAGTGAAGCCAGCTCATATGCCAACTCTCATAGTGAACTGCAACGTAATTATTAAGAGCCGCGTCCACTCCTCCAGCGCCCAAACCATATGGTATAGCTAGAAAAATAAGCACAAGATAATTCGGAGCAAAAGAAAAACCCAGTAAAGCTAAAGCTGTTAAAGCAACTGAAATAAACGTAACTTTCCCTGGGCCAAACTTATGCGTAAGCCTATTAGATAACAGCGCAGAAACAATTGTTCCTGCAGAAATAACCATTGATATTCCGCCAGCCCAAGAAATTTGCGCACCAACATCGTGGCTCATAGTCGGCCACGCGGCTCCAAGAAGAGCATCTGGCAAACCCAAGCTAATAAATGCTAAATAGATAATTGCAAGAAGAAGGTTAATCATATTCACATATCAATTCATAAAACAAGTTGTGAGTTTTAGCATTAGGATTTATGTAGGATTAAAAACGCCAGCACTATAACATTTACAAATTGTTTTTCTCACTAGACTCGTGCATCTCATCAAGCAGATCTTGAACCAAATATCCATCGCTCATACAATGCATATCCGAAATACCATTACGCATTAAATCGTAAGTAACAGAATGATAAAATACGTCAAGTGCCTGCTCATAGCTCAATCCAGAACGCTCAGCTAAAAGATTTACAACCCTGGCATACTTCTTTTGCAACAAAATAGGATTCGCCTTCAAAATCCATCACTCCCCTAAATCTTTGCCACACCTTTTTCGCGCATGAAAGAAATAATATCGTTTGTAATATACTCTTTGCCTTGAGTATGCAAAACATCATATGACGGAACAATATAAGACATAAGAATATTACTTTTCTTAGTCAAAGCATCATACGTATCACGAGGGTTTTGATTAAGCTTTTTAGCAACATTTTCAATACAAAATATTGCAAAATCAAGCTTATCTTTGTCAAAGCTCGTTTGCTTAATATCATTCATCTTCAAGATCTTTCAAAAACTCATCAAATGAACTATATGTTTTCACATTAGGATTAGATTTAAGTTGTTCAGCTTCCTCAAATGCAGCAAGCGTATCAGCATTAGGAATATGATATTTCTTGCAAAGGGCACAATCTGTTGTAGATAAATCAGAAATAACATCTAAATCAGTCATTCAACCCTCCTACACATAATTACAGAAACAGCAAAACTATAAAATTAACAACAACACAATTACTAATCAGTATTACTAAGTATTTATACTAAGCAGCTTCACTTAGTAATACTACTCAATTGCTCAACTTGCATCAACATAAATAATTAACTGTTTTTAATTTTCACGGTGTCGTTTTAATGTTGCTCCCAATGATGCAAGTCCGGCAAGACCTGCGAAAAGCGAGGCAATTGCGGAAGCAAGAATTGGGGTTGCGGTTGAGCCAGTTTTAGGAAGATGCTTAGCAACGTGCTTAGGTTGTTGTTCTGGCTGCTCCGGTTGCGAAGGAGCAGGTGCAGGTTCCGGCTCTGCTTCAGCAGGCGGCAAAATCGGAGCTGGAGCAATAGGAACCGGAAAATCAGGAACTGGAACAGGAGTTGGCTCCGGCTCTGGTTCCGGCGTTGGCTCTGGCGTAGGAGCTGGCGGAGTTGGAGGCGTTGGCTTCTTCTTCAACACAAAAGTAACCGACTTCGCAACAACAGCATCGCCAATTTGAAGACCAATATTAATATCTGCACTAGTTTTTGAATTCTGTTCGGTTGAATCAACAACCCATTCATACCCTTCAGGCGCTTTGACAATAGGTTTTACTGTGTATTTTCCAGGCAGCAAATACACAGCTCCATTAGATAAGTAACCTGTAGTGCCTTTAAGAAAAGTAGTGTCAGTCGACTTCATCATGGCAGCTAAAGCATCTTTGCTGCTTGCAGTAACATCACTAATCGCAGCAGCAAATTCATTACTAATTTGAGTATTTTTAGAATCTAAAAGCTCATACTTTGCATTTGATTCAAACGTTCCATCAATTTTCTTATATTTCACAACCAGTTGCGTAGGAATTACTCTAAAAGTCACATAATAATGCTTTGTTGTTACTTGATTATCATCCTTATTTCGAACAATACCGTAATCGTAGTTGCCAAATTTCTTGGTATTGTCCTTGGTGAATGTGCCATCTTCAGGAGTGTCAATATCGTTACTGTAATACAAATAACCAGGAATATTTGTCTTTTTAAGCTCATCCATTGTTGGGCGCTTTACAGAATCTTTCTTTGGATCGCATTCGTAGCTTAGGAGTGGGACAAAATAATTTGCAATTGCATTATTAGTAAATTTTACATTACTTACGTTGCTAGAATCTTGCAGATCAGTTATAGCGAGTTTAGTAAATGGTTTAGCAGAGAACCTGTCAGCCCCATCAGTACTCCGTTGAGAAAGCTCACCATTTCCTTTAATGTTTGCTACTTTGCGATATTGCAAGTCATCTACAAAATGGAATTGTGCACCACATTCTGGTATAAACGCAAATAGTCCCGGAGCAGCACTTGACCCCATATAATTAAGAGATTGCACTCCATAAATAATTTCATCAGCTTTGCGGCCGTGCATTGTCATATGCACGAAGGTTTGATTTCTATTCATGTAATATTCAAAAGGCGTTTTTGTTGTACGGTCTTTGCCAATGAATTTCCCATTGATTTCAAGTGTGTACGGAATCACAGTATCAGGAGCTTTACTATCATCTAAGCTTAGAGATCCATCATCATTTCTAAACTCACGAGAAGAACGATAGGGGCGTATCTCGCCCTCACCACCGTACGCCTCTTTGGCACTAGGGATAAAAATGTAATTATCAATGCGACCAAGCATATTCTCATATGTATTCTGAATTTGATAAGTAAATTCTTGAGTGTCCCCTACTGGCTTTCCATTCACAACTTTAAACTCCTTACCAGCAGGAGTGTAGAAACTTTTAATAATGTATGAGAACGGATACCCAGATGTTGTTTTGTCCTGCAGCTCTTTGACTTCAGCTGGAGTAATAACATTCGGGAACGGATTTTTTATATCCTTATCATTACTAAAATCGTATATGCCTTCTTTATTAGGCTTAACTTCGCTTTGATTCTCGACATTAGCAGGCAACTCTACTGCCGCTTTATCTTCTTTTGATACTTCTTTTGTAGATTGAGCTGACTTGTATACAGCTACTTTGCTTTTCTTTACATCACTCGAATCGTTTGCAGAACTATCATCTTTTACATTACTATTTACAGCACCATTATTAGGAATGTTCGCATTCTTAGAATTTACATCATTCTTCGAAGAATCAACACCCTTGGAACCAGCATCACCCTTTGCTTTATCAGGATTTTTAGCGAAAGGGTACCCCCCGTCATTAAATCCCGGATTCGCAACATTAGAGTTAACATTCACAACAGCAGCCGCACTTGTAACATTTTCAACAGCATTCGCAGTCTGCGAAACGCAAAAAGCGCAAGCCGCAGTAGCAATACTCATCATCGTAGTCGACAAAACAAGCACAGTTCTCTTGTTCATTTCTTCCTCGTAAAATAAACAAATTTAAAAAAAAAACTTATAAAATAAAAATCACACAGCTGCAATCTCATCCTAAGAATGCAACCACACTAACCAATATACCATAATTCGGTATAATGTATACACAAAATTATGAATTAAACCTGCTCATAACTCAAGCCAGCACGCTCAACTAAAAGACTTACAACCCTAGCATACTTCTTTTGCAACAAAATAGGATTCGCTCTCAAAATCCATCACTCACCTAAATCTTTGCCACACCTTTTTCGCGCATAAAGGAAACAATATCGTTTGTAATATATTCTTTGCCTTGAGTGTGCAAAACATCATAAGATGGAACAATATAAGACATAAGAATATTACTTTTTTAGTTAAAGCATCATAAGTATCGCGAGGATTTTGATTAAGCTTTTTAGCAACATTTTCAATACAAAATATTGCAAAATCAAGCTTATCTTTGTCAAAGCCTTCTTGCAGATAATCTTAAAGCATAAAAACAAGCCAAATACATTAATAACGCTAATAAATTTTATTCTAAAATGCATGTGCAATTATTTATGCATCAATAGATGCATTTTTCTTGATAAAAACGATTATTTTTTGTATCATAAGAGTGGAGGTGGTATATGAACAGAAACTATAATCAGAATTACACAAAAGAAGAAATTTCAGCAATACTCGCAAAGATAAAAGACTGCATAAAAAATGACCGTTTTACCATCTCGTTAAACGAAAATCGTCAGGAAAACATAAACTTCATTCGAGAATACAACATACGATCAGATATTCAGAAAAATATACTTCTCAACATTGAAGTAGAAGATTTTTGTCATTCGTTAAAAAACAAAAAAAGAGGCTATGAATATGAAACGCTTTACGTATTCGCGCCACGAGTAAAACTATCACACGTAGGTAAATGTGAGATGGTAAACATTTACACGAAGTTTAATATCATTACTATTTCTCAGCAAAATAGAACAGTTGTTATTTCATTCCATAAAGCGAATAAACAGATAGATTATTTATTTAAATAATCTAATAAACAACTCAAAAAATAATAAATCTGCTAATTTTCAATAAAAGGCTCTCATAATGAAAGATAATAAAACATTTTGCGAAGAGTGCAGGAATGATGTTGAGTACTCAACAAAATCCATTCCAATGACTGCATCTATTAAAGGGAAACAATATTCCTACACTGGCACAGAAGCACACTGTAAAGAATGCGGTTCTTACGTATATGTACCAGAAATTATCGACGCGAATCTTCGAGCATTGTATGACGAGTATCGTAAAGAAAACAATATTATTCCTCTTGATGAAATCAACGAAATACCTACTAAATACTCAATAGGTAAACGGCCACTTTCACTGCTACTCGGCTGGGGAGAACAAACATTTTCTAGATTTGCAGATGGAGATATTCCTTCAAAACAATATTCTGACATTTTGCTACGCATTTATAATGATCCGGAATATTACTTGCAATTATTAATCAGCAATAAGAACAATCTGAAATCCGCACTTAGCTACGAAAAAAGCTATAAAGCAACACAAAAACTAATACGCGAATTACAAAATAACTTTGCAAACAATAACTTTGATAGCAATAAGTCGAGTGACAAAATAAACAATGTAATACAATACTTGCTTATAAAGTGTGAGGATATAACTCCCTTAGCCTTGCAAAAATCCTTATACTACATTCAGGGTTTTTATTTTGCTTTTTATAAGTCGTTTATATTTACAGACGATTGTCAAGCATGGATTCATGGACCTGTGTATAAAGACGTCTATTTGCGTTATAAAGACTACACTTTTACTCCCATAGATTCGCTAACAACAGAAATATCAGGAATTAAATCATCAGAAAAATTAGCGGATTACAAACATGTTCAAAAAAGTGATGTGACACTATTTACAGCAGAACTAACAACTACACTATCTGCCACCGAAAGAGCAGTATGTGATAGTGTTATCGATAATCTTTGCTGCTACAGTGGTAAAGAACTTGAAAGATTCACACATCATGAAGAACCTTGGATACTTACTCGCGGAAATCTAAAAACTAATGATTCATCAAATAAAATAATCAATAAAAACATAATCGGAGAATATTTTACAAAAATAAAAGAAAAATACAATATGATAAACCCAGACGACATAAGCGAATATGCAAAAAGCATGTTTGCAAGAAAATAACGTAATAGCATAAGATACGCATAAATCCTACTGCTGCAATTCACTAAACAGTAGGATTTATGTGTAAGTAATTTATGTGTAAGTAATATAAATCCAGTTTCACCTATCAACAAACTGTTTTTAAGCAAAAATCAGGTATCGATTTTGGAGCGATCAAAGTCATCTGCATTATCAACAATAAACTGCTTTCGCGGCGGAACGTCATCTCCCATAAGCAAATCGAATACCTCGCTCGCCTGCTGAGCATCTTCCATACGAATCCTTCTTAACATGCGAGTTCTAGGGTCCATAGTGGTGTCTGCAAGCTGATCTGCATCCATCTCGCCCAAGCCCTTGTAGCGCTGAATATCGCTGTTAAAATCAATGCCCTTAACTTGCAAATCATCAAGCTTTCCAGCCAATTCGTCGTCAGAATACGTGTAAATATACTCGCCCTTGTGCTTTCCAGCGAGCGCAATCCTGTGAAGCGGAGGTACGGCAGCATAAACATGGCCGTGCTCAATAAGTGGGCGCATATAACGGTAGAACAGAGTTAACAGCAAAATACGAATATGCGCGCCGTCAACATCTGCATCGGTCATCATAACAATCTTGTTATAACGCGCTTGCGAAATATCAAAACTTGCGCCCGATCCTGCTCCAACAACTTGAATGATTGCAGCACACTCTTTGTTGGAAAGCATTTGCGCAAGACTTGCTTTTTGAACGTTCAAAATCTTACCGCGAATTGGCAAAAGCGCTTGGAAAGCAGAATTTCTTGCAGCTTTTGCAGTTCCGAGTGCAGAATCGCCCTCTACGATGAAAAGCTCTGCAACATCGTCGTTTCCAGGCTGGCAATCAGAAAGCTTCGGCGGCATAGAAGCAGACTCAAGAGCGTTCTTTCTGCGAGTAACTTCCTTAGTTTTACGCGCTTGAATACGCGCATGCATCTCGGAAACAATTTTTTCCAAAACTCTGGCAGACTGCTCTTTGAATCCTCGCTTGGACCCGCTAATCATATCCCCAAATTGAGAATCCGTCATTTTTGTAACGATTGGCTTAACTTGAGCTGTTCCAAGCACGTCTTTAGTTTGACCTTGGAATTGAGGCTCTGCTATGCGAACTGTTACAACAGCCACCATTCCAGCTAGAATATCGTCTCGCTCAATCTTAGTGTTTGAATCTTTAAGATTGACTTTAAGTTTTCTAGCATTGTCTTCAACAGCCTTGCGGATTTGCTTAGTCAAGCCTTGCAAAAAGCCGTCAACATGCATACCCCCGCCAGGAGTTTCAACAACGTTCACAAAGCTAACAATCGTTGAATCGTAGCCGTTTACCCAGCGCATTGCAATGTCTACAGCACACTTACGCGTTACTTGCTGAGCATGCAAATCGCCTGCAGAATCAACAGCCTGCGTCTCTTCAATATAAGTGTCTTGGCCAGAAATTCGCCAAATATCGGAGATGGCTTGACCTTTTGAAAGAAAGTCAACAAAATCTTTTACTCCACCATTGTGCAAGAATTCAACAACTCTAGGGTGATGATTATTTTGCAATTCTCTAGCAGATTCACTATTGGCAACAGATTGCGCAGTGGACTCATCAGACTCATCAGACTCATCGTCGTCATCAAAATCGGTCTCAGACTCATCATTATTTACCAACGTGGACTCAGACTCGAGTTCTTCTGTATTAGATTCGTCATCATTTTCGTACTGATTCTCAAGAATACTATTATCTTCCGCAATAACGCCTTCTGGAGAATCAATTTCTTCAATATTTGCAGATTCGCCTTCTGGTACATGCTCATCAATAACAGTAATTTTTAAGCCTGGAACCAAAAAACTGGTTTGACGAACTCGGTCAATCAGCTGTTCGTAACTAAAGCGAGCCGTTGAATTAAAAATCTCGGGATCCGCCCAATATCGAACTCGAGTACCAGTAGTTTTTGGCGAAACAGTACCAATAATCTCAAGTTCGGTAGGCTTGTTTTTACGCGTACGCTTAAAAGGAGAAGCAGGAGATGGATTTGCTGGATCTGCATCGCTATACACACCAGGATGCCCCTGATGGAACGCCATATGATGCGTTTTACCGTCTCTATCTACTTCTACATCTAATCGCAAGCTCAACGCGTTTACAACAGAAGAGCCAACGCCATGCAAGCCGCCTGCAGCATTATACGAAGCATTACCAAACTTTGCTCCAGCATGAAGCTTAGTTAAAACAACCTCAACGCCTGTAAGCTTTGTTTTTGGCTCCACGTCTACTGGAATGCCTCGGCCATTATCTGCAACTTCAATAGATCCATCGTTGTGAAGAGTAACAATAATATGATTGCAAGCACCAGCTAAAGCCTCGTCAACCGCATTATCAATAATCTCCCAAAGGCAATGCATTAATCCCTGGCTGTCGGTAGTGCCAATATACATGCCTGGGCGCTTACGAACAGCGTCCAAGCCTTCTAGCACGGTTAAACTATCGGCATCATATTGCTCTTGCTCTTTAAGAGAAGCCACTTTTACCCCTTATTCAACAACAATTAAAGCTTAAAGCTACTAAAGCGCAGCTGTAGCAAATCACTGATCTAAGAAGTCACGCAAAGTCTGCGATCTAGATGGATGACGCAACTTAGACATAGTCTTAGACTCAATCTGGCGAATGCGTTCGCGAGTAACTCCATACACGCGCCCAATATCGTCCAAAGTCTTAGGCTGGCCATCTTCCAAGCCGTAACGCATTTTAATAACACCAGCTTCTCTAGGAGCCAATGTTTCCAAAACCTGCTTAAACTGCTCTTGAAGAAGCGAGAAAGCTACTGCATCCGAAGGTGCAATTGCATCGGTATCTTCAATTAAATCACCAAACTCGGAATCGCCATCTTCACCCAAAGGAGTATGCAAAGAGATAGGCTCACGACCATACTTTTGAACTTCTTGCACTTTTTCTACAGGCATATCAAGCTCGCGCGCAAGCTCGTCTGGCGTAGGCTCGCGACCCAAGTCTTGGAGCATTTGACGCTGAACTCTAGAAAGCTTATTAATAACTTCCACCATATGCACTGGAACTCGAATTGTACGAGCCTGGTCTGCCATAGCGCGAGTAATGGCCTGGCGAATCCACCACGTTGCATAAGTTGAGAACTTAAAGCCCTTCTTCCAATCGAACTTTTCTACAGCACGAATTAAGCCAAGGTTGCCTTCCTGAATTAAATCAAGGAAAAGCATGCCCCTGCCTGTATACCTTTTAGCAAGAGAAACAACAAGACGAAGGTTTGCTTCAAGAAGATGATCCTTAGCTTTCTTACCGTCTGCTGCAGCCCACTTTAACTCACGCTTGCGCTTAAATTCCATTTGATCGATTTGAGTGTCGAGCAAATGCTGAGCATACAAGCCAGCCTCAATTCTCTCCGACAAATCAACCTCTTGCTCGGCATTAAGCAGGCTCACGCGACCAATCTGCTTTAAATAATCCTTAACAGGATCTGCAGTAGCTCCTGTAGCGATTACGCGACGCTTTGGATTCCCAGAAGGAGTTAGATTATCGTCATCGTCATCATCTCGAACAATAAAAGCACCTTTAGCTTGTGGAACTTGCGGAGCTTCTGGCTTGTTTTCTTCGCTATCTTCGTTATCTTCTTCGGAAATATCGTCTAGATTATTAATGTCGTCAACGTCGTCCAAGTTGTCTACATCGTCTACATCAAGATCATCGTGGATTTCATCAAAATCTTCATCTTCTAAATCCATGTGATCTTCGTCTGGATCCATTGGCGCATCAACATCAACGTCTACATCAACATCTTGAGCATCAACATCTTCTGCCATTTTAAAGTCCTGCTGTTCTTCTTTGCTCGTCTTGGAATCGACAATCGCTTTATCTTTGCTCGCCAAACTTTTCCTCCTGTAGATTCCCCGCTAGCACAAAGTAATCTGCCAAATTAGGCATTTAATTTTGCTATACCCTAAAGGCACTCTACTATACCACAAAGGCATAGTTATGGCAAGGGCAACTTTTCTTTAAGAAGTTAATCATCTTCTAAGGACGATTCTTTCTTTATGTACGATTTTTCTTTGTTTTTTCTTGAAAATCGTTAAAGTTTTTACACCAAGCTGGCTCTACATGATTGCTATAAGCGTTATAAACAATTCTAGCCATAGAACAATCTGGATCTATGTCTAATGCCATTTCAACATATTTTTCAACGTCTCCCAGCTTAAACCACCAGCTTATATAGCACATTAGAGCGTAAACTTGCACTTTTAACTCTGGAATTCCATCTACAACACAAGCCACTGCCTTCAACAGATTTACCGCGTCTAGAGCTTTGCAAATATCGGGAAGCTCATGTTCTTCATTAAACTTTTCTTCTAGAAAATGCCTTAAAGCTTTAGACATCTCTTTTGTTCTAGGCTCTAAGGCTAGAGAAAGCAAAGAATCAATATCGTAATATTCACCTTTAGAATCCAATAAAGATACAAGCAGCGTGTCTCGAACGTTAATGTTGTCAAACATTGCAATCGGAAGCATTATAAGGTCGTAGCCTACAATGTTTCCGTCTTTTTTGGAAATCATATTATGCCAGTTTCTTATTGATTGATTTACAAAAATATCAAAAGCCGAAAATACTTCTGATTTCCCTCTAACATCTAAATCCCTATTTATATAATCAATGTATTTTTCAAAAAAGTCTTTTGCCAACACTCTAAGATTTTTAATCCAATCATCGTTGTAACCATGATGATTGTTAACATAATCTTTAGGAATGTCTAAAACTGCTACGCACTCTTTTGGAAGATAACTAAGATTCACCTTCTCTATACTTCTTCCAGCAACATTACTCACAGCAAAATAGTCTTCGGAATCGCAGCAAATCATGCTAGCAGCATATAGATTTGTCATCTCTTTAAGAGTTGAATATTCATGCTCTTTGTTTTCAAAAAAATGCGTATCTTCTAACTCATTGTCTATTATTTCACCATTTATTGTTTCCATAATTCCTCCTTTTTTGTGTTTTTAAATTTGTAAATAAGAGTTTTGCAGCACGCAGGCAATAATGCAATAAAAATTAAGCAATGTGGTTAAAGGCTATAAATCCTAGAAAATACTCAATTTACAATGTCTAAGGCATGTGGATAACTCGTAAATATGAGTTTAGATTCTCAAAGGTCATGCATTGATACGCGTATAAGCGAATTAATTTATAATCAATTTGACTCTTTAGCTTGTAAAAATCTTATTTCTAATTGCAGCGAAACACTTAAAAGCGTTGTATCTCAGGCTATTTTGTCTAGCCAAGGCGGAAAACGACTTAGAGCATTATTAGCTTTAAAGGCTTTTGACGCAGCCAAAGAGAGCAGTAAAGAGAACAATGGCCACTTTTCCAATGACTCAAAAAGCGCAATGTTAAACCTTGCTTGTGCTTTAGAAGTATTTCAAACGGCAGCGCTTGTTCACGACGATATAATCGACGAATCCGCTTTAAGGCGAGGAAAACCAAGCGCTTATTGCGCATTGTCTAAAGCAACAAACAGCCAGCATATTGGAACTGGGCTTGGATTAATGCTCGGAGATATTCTAGCGTCTCAAAGCTTCGATATATCTAGAAAAGCGTGCGAAAATCTTCAAAATCCACATGAGGTTTTATGCGAGTTTGCAAACATGCAAAAAAACGTTGGAATTGGCCAAATTCTAGATCTTTCAATAGAAATGATGAGCCTAGATAATCCACAAAAACTTGCCGAATCTTCTATAAACGTTTTTAGGTGGAAAACCGCAAGCTACACAACTATTGCACCTCTTTCTCTAGGATTTTTAGCTGCTGGAATGCAAAAAGATTATGCAATAGACTTAGCAAACCAGATTGGCGACCCCTTGGGAATTGCATTCCAACTTGCAGACGATCTTTTAGATATTGTTTCGGATTCTGCTCACACTGGAAAGCCGATTGGAGGAGATATTAAAGAAGGAAAACGCGCTGTTCTTTTAGCAGACGCATTAGAACTTTGCACTCCCGAAGATAAGCTCTTCCTTATAAACGCATACACTTCTAGCAGCAGAAACGAAGATGATGTTAAAAGAATCATTGATATTTACAACAAAAGCGGCGCTATAAGTAAGTCTAAAGAACGCATTCATAATCTTTGGGTTAAATCGCAAGAAAAAATAAGCAACAGCACGCTAAACGCCAATAGCAAAGTCATTCTTAGAAATATTTCTAGCATGTTTATACCTAAAGAATGGCAATAAGTATAAATTAAGACTATTCTTTACTGTATTACCTGTACACTTTTAAGTAGTGGGTTTTAATACGCGTATAAGGGATTTACTACATGAGTGAAGTTCAAGCGCAACCAGGAATGTGTATTGAAAATCGCTATCGCATAGTTAAAAAGATAGCAGAAGGTGGCATGGCCACTGTTTATCAAGCGCAAGATGAGCGTCTTAATCGCCCTGTTGCGCTTAAAATCATGCATACGCAACTTGCTCAGGGAATCCACCGAGAACAATTTATTGCAAGGTTCCGCAGAGAAGCAACTTCTGCCGCCGCAATCGCAAATCCGCATATTGTTCAAGTCTACGATACTGGCGAATTTGAAGGACTTGACTACTTAGTTATGGAATATGTTCATGGCGTAAATCTTAGATATGAGATGAACAAATACGGCACTTTTAGCGTAAAAGACACTTTACGCGTGCTGGCTCAAACTTTAGACGGTCTTGCATCCGCACATCTTGCTGGCGTTGTTCACAGAGATATTAAGCCAGAAAATATTTTGATTAACGACCGCGGAAACGTGCAAATCACTGATTTTGGACTTGCGCGAGCGGTATCTCAAGCCACTCTTTCTTCTACAGGGCTTCTTCTTGGAACGGCTGCATACCTTGCACCAGAAATGATTGAGAAGAATCTTGCAACTCCGCAGGGAGATTTATATTCTGCAGGAATGATGGCTTGGGAAATGCTTGCTGGGCGTGTTCCTTTTAACGCAGATAATCCCGTAACGCTTGTTTTTAAGCATGTTCACGAAGACACTCCTTCTATAAAAACTGTTTGCAAAGATATAAATTCTTCTGTTGCTGATTTTCTTAGCGCTATTACCGCTCGAGAAATGGAAAAAAGACCAGCCGATGCCAATAAAGCGCTTAACATTTTAAGAAGCATTTGCGCTGGATTAAGCGAGCAAGAATGGCAATATAAGTTTGATGCAAATTCAAACGATGAAAATCAGTCTATTGAAGACTCGATAATCGCCAGCAAGTTTGAAGATAAAAAGTCTAATCTAAAATCTCAAATACCACTTCCTCCTAGCTTTGCTAATAACCTGAACTCTTTAGAAAACGAAGAAGTGCTAAATAAAACTGCAGATATAGATAAGACTGCAGATATTGATAAAACAACCGATATTAATGCCACTCAAACCTTAGAAACAAAGAGCTTCGATTTTGGTGAGGAATCTTCAAACTATTCAACTTCAACAACTTCAACAAACAGCAATCCGCTTGAAGACTTTAACGACAATAATATGCTCACTGTTACAATGCGCGCTCCGCAGTTTATTAGTGAACGTTTAAAAGCTAAACGAAATAAGTCTAATAATGCAGACAGCAACGGCAAAGAAACGCACAAAAACACGCGCAAAAACATTGTAATTGCATCTTCCAGCTGCGCGGCAATTGTTTTAGCAGCAGCTGCATTTGGAGCGTACTGGTACTATTTAGGCCCTGGAAGCTACTGGTCTTTACCAAAACCAAGCACGCAAGAATGCGCATCGCAGAGTGCGTGCAAAATAACAAACATTCCTTGGGTAGATTACGAGCGCACGCTTAAAGTATCTAATATTCCTTATTCCGTTTCTAAAGACTTTAGCGACAACATACCCGAAGGAAACATTATTTTCACTAATCCAGATTTTAGTGGCGGTAAAGTTTCTAAGCGCAATAATGGCCGCTTGAAAGTTGTTGTTTCCAAAGGCATACGCAAGTCCACTATTCCAGAAGACATTATGGATCCAACTTCTAGCGCAGGGAAAAATCCTATAAAAGCTTTAAAGAAGGCTGGATTTACTTCTATTACGCATAAATCGAGCGATGACATTTACTCTTTGGAAATCCCTAAGGGTTGCGTTGTTGAAATTTCACCAACCCCTGGAATGCAAATGAATCACAATAAAAACATTACCGTGATTCTTTCTAAGGGACCTATGCCTGTTTCTATGCCAGACGTTGTTAATCTTACAAAAGAAGAGGCCGACAAAGCCTTTGGCGAAGCAAAACTAGTTCCAAACTACAGCGAAGAGTTTAACGACAAAGTTGAAAGAGGCAAGATTATTAGCACGTCCGTGCAAAAGGGAGAGCAACTACATTGGGGAGATAAACTCGATGTGGTTGTTTCTAAGGGGCCAAAGACTATAACAATGCCAGATGTGCGCAATAAGAACGCTAACGAAGCTAGAAGAATACTTGAATCGCTTGGGCTAAAAGTTAATATTTCTGCGCCTTTGGGCGATCTTATGCATACTGTTAGGTTCCAATCCGCAGCTCCAGGGTCTCAAGTTAGAGTTCTAGACGAAAGCGGAAACCCAACAACCGTAACGCTAACGATTATTTAGCGCTCGATTATTTAGCGCTCTTCGCGCGCATCTTGCATGCGCTTTTTAACAGTTTGAGCATATTCGTCAACGTACTCTTGACCGCTCATCTGTTGAATTGCCATGGTTACTTTATTGGTAAGATCTCGAAGAATGTCGTGAGTAATGTCTTCTGGATTCATCTTGCTAACTTCAATTGGCTCGCCATAAATCGCCTTTGTATTGCCCTTTGCAGGCATAATCTGACCATGTTTTTGAAGCTCGCGAGTGCCAATAATTGCAACTGGAATAATCGGGCATCCCGTTTCTAGCGCCAATCTTGCAGCGCCAGAATGACCCTTATAAAGCTTTCCGTCTGGGCTTCTTGTTCCTTCAATGTGAATTCCAAAAAGCTGACCTTTTTCTAGGATTTCTTTAGCGTGATTCAACGCACCAAGCGACTTAGACCCACCAGAACGATCCACAGGGAACACACCAACAGACGTAAACCACCACTTTTTAAAACGACCCTTTAAGCCCTTGCCTTCAAAATACTCGGCTTTGCCCATAAAATGAATCATGCGCGGGCATGTAAGAGGTAAAAGTGCGTCGTCAATAACAGCAAGATGATTTGCTGCAATAATCGCGCCGCCTGTTTTAGGAATGTTGTTAACTCCTTGAGCAGTAGGATGAATCCTTAAGCGTGCAATGAATCCAAACCCCTTTACAAAGAACCAATACAACATGCTAACCCCGTTCTAGCAAGATTCGCAAAACAGCATTCCAACTATCAAGCAGACTTGCTACAGTATAATTCATGACTTCTTCTAAGAATACCAACTCCCATAACCCTTTGCCAAATAGCGAAAACAGTAATGCTAACAACTCGCTTGATAAAAACTTTGACGATTCATGGTCTCAATTTGTTAGCGAGCATAAAGAGGATTTTAACGATTTAGAAAAGTCAAAAAGTGCAAAAATCTTTAAAAAACGCATTAATCAAGCGGCAAAACCGTTAAAAAATATAGCGTTGAGCGATAAATCTGATTTAAAAAAATCTGGTCCAAGAGATAATACCAAATTAAGCTGGCTGGATGTTGATAAAACAATGGACGAATACGGAGATGACTTTATTGCCCCAAACCCTCATTTTAACAACGTTTCCATTACCCTTATAGTTTTATGGATCGTGTTTATTCTGGGAATTTTAGGCATGATTTTAAGCGTTCTAGTGCCATATCTTGCACTTTATACTGGCTCTGTTAGTGCTTTCCTATTTTTGATTGGCGGCGCAGGCCTACTTATGTCTAGAAAAAAGAGCAACACTTCTATCGAAGACTATAACGAGTTTGGAAGGCTATAGGCCAGGTGCATTCCTCGCGGAGCAAGATTATCTCTGCGCTTTCTAACTATAGCAATAATCATTGTGGCAAGAACCACCGCGCAACTTATTAATGCTATAAGGAACATAGTCATCCAGAATGGCCACTGTAGCTTATCCCCTGGCACTCCAACAGGATCTGGCAGAACGCGATACCCCGTTACCAAAAGCCGCTGCGTGTTCACACCGTACGGCGTGCAAGTAAGAAGCGTTGCCAAATCGCGACCCTTTTCTCGCTGCAACAAACTAATATCTTCTGGATCCACAACGCTAATGCGAAACACCTTGTAGCGCAATGTTTTGCCTTGCACATCAAAATAAAAATAGTCGCCTTTTTTTAAATCCACCAATTCGTCGAACATAGTGGCGTTAGTTAATCCAGTGTGAGCTGTTACAACCGTGTGACGATTTTTACCACCAACTGGCAAATCCGTACCATACAAATGACCAGCTCCGCGAGATAAAACATCTGGAGAACTACCGTGATAAATCGGCAGCTTTACGCCAATTTTGGGGATTTTTACAATGCCCATAATACCCATTGGCTCGTCCAGTACTCTTTCATACTCTTTGTAATCGGCAGTCTTCATGTAATTTGTGCTGCCGTCATACGGGTCGGAGCTAATAATCGACTTATGATGAGCATTGTATTCACGAGCTTTACGAAGATTTTTTCTACGCACGCCAGCCGCCTGGTCAAAATTGAATTTGTCGTAAGCTACGGAAATCTCCTTCGAAACCTTGTTATTCCACAAAGTTGATGCCACTGGATACGTAAAACAAAGTATTGCTGCTAGTGCCAGAATGATTGGTTCAACAACGCATTTAAAAACGGATTTTTTTGAATTTGCAGAATTTGAATCTACAGACGATTTGTTTGCAGACGATTCGTTTGCAGACGATTCGTTTTGAGTGGATTTAAGAATACGTAGTCCTGCTAATCGCGCTACCCTCTTTAAGCTGCTGCGGCATGCATTTGCAAATTTAGTAAAACTCATAAATCCACTTCCAAAAGTAAAACAGGGGGCTAAGCAAATACCGCCCAACCCCCTGAGTCTTTTATAAATATATTGACATTAGAAGAGACTAAGCGCGCTGCTTATCTTCTTCTTTGCGATTGTTGCGAGTGTAAATAAACACGCTTGCAGCAATCAAGATAATGCCAGCAAGAGCGAAAATAAACACGCCAGCCGCACCTGTTGCAGGAAGCTTGAACCAAGAATTATGGTCGCCGCCTTGAGCAAGCATATTCGGGAACTTGGCAGTTGTAAGAACGCCCTCTTTAATCGTTTCAGACATTACACGTGGAGAAAGCACATACTTATCTGGAGCTTTAACCTCAACAATGTAAATAGTGCCAGCAGCGGCCTTATATGCTGTCTGGAAGGCACCACCTTTAACAGTTTTTCCATCAAAAGCGGTAGCAGCTTTGCACTCAGTTATATTTGCCAACTCTTTTCCTTCAGCAAGACCCTTAGAGCAAGCATTAGCATTCTTTGAATCTGTAAAGATCTTAAACTCAGCACCAGGAAGCTTATTATTTGGATTTCCATCTTCGTACTTATCTACCTGAAGTGCGCCAAATTTAGTAGTTGTTTGGCTGCTAGGATTATCTCCACTTGGAACAAAAGGCGTATGATCAGGATTCTTATCTCCCTTGCTATGGCCCTTAAAGTAACCAGACTTGTTTACAATCTGATTATTTGATGCAATAGCACTGGTCTTAAAATCATCTGCAACTTTAAACGAGAGCTTAACGGAAATCTTAGGAGCCTCGCCAGTAGCATCATTCAATGCAGTAGCAATTTTCGTTAAACCAGCGTCTTCAAAAGTTACAAGAATACGAGTGCGACCAGACTCAATGCTTCCACTATGGTCAGAATCAGTAGTAGAAGTTGGCATAGTGACTTTGTAATCAGTAGTTGGCGTCAACTTAGTATCGCCAATCTTCACCTCTGTAACAGCCTTATCTAGAGTCTGATCCTTGTTGCTCTTATCCTTTAACGCCGTCAAAGATGCTGGAGCATCATCAAACACAGCAAATCCCTGAATGTTATCCTTGCTCCACTTGCCTTTTACAGGAGCTGGGTTTGCAGTCGTGACAACTTGCGATGCAATCGTATAATTAAACGTATCGTCAACGCCAGCAATACTCTTCTCATTATCAAGCGTCTTAGTAATAGAAGTAGAAAGATCCTTGTTCTTAGGCTTAATAGTCACATCGTAGTTGAAGTGATTCTTACTATTCTTCTGCTCTATCAAAGGCAAAGTAATGTAGAAGGACTTAAGATCGTTCATACCATAATTGTCTGGGAATCCTGTCTCCTCAACCTTATATAAGCCAAGAGGAAGATTCTCGGAACCATTTTGACCAGAAGTCTTGATTACAGCCTTACCGTCACTGCCAGTAGTGCCAGTGTAAAAAGTATTCTTATCGAGAGTTGCTACGCTATCTTTACCATCATTCAAATCAGCAACTACGCTAGCAATATTTTGCCAAGTAGAATAATCAGCAAAATCGCTCAAAGTAACAGTATTAGTTGTAGTACCTGCGGCAGGAACATTAATTGACTTTACTTTGGTTACTGTAAAAGTAGCGCCAGGAAGCGGAGTTGACGTTTTCTTATTTTGATCAGTAACGTACTTGTACTTCATAATAGTGAGCTTGGCAGTTTTTGGAGCGCCCTGTGCCCACGGAGCAACAGGGTCTTGAGTAGCAGTATTCGACGAGCTTGCCCAAGCAACCTCAGATACCGTTACAGCGCCAGCAACGCACATTGTGCCAGCCATCGCAAGCGACGCCACCGCCGCTATGCACTGTTTTGTGAATTTGTTCATATCCAGTCCTTTCATAAATGCTGTTTCCAGCAATTAAAAGTTTTGAAATTTTGATGTAAGTATTTACTTTTTTGGTTTTAACCGAATTATTTACGCAATTTGCTCATAAATGAGTAAATTTTTTAAGTCTAGGAATATTATGTTGCAATATCACGCTCCAAAATTCCATGAGACTTTGCATTAAAAACATGCACATCAAAAACATGCACCCCGTAGAAAAGCTTCATACAAGTCGCCACCTTCCAAGCAACTCGTGACCGCGCTTAGTTTGATCCATTACAAACACGGCAGCAACCAAACTGCACAACAGCGCAGAAACAACGCACAAAGACGCGTTCCAGCCGCAATCGCCAGTCTCTGGCAATCTAAACGGCTTAGCAATACGAATTACAAAAGTCTTAAAATCGTAATCTACGCCCTTTGTGTATCCATAATTTTGCATAAAATCGTCATAATCTATGTTGTGCTTATAATCACCCAATTCGTCAAAAGCCTTACGAGTAGCAGGATTATCAAACGCCCATGCAGCGCACACATAATTTCCAGGCTTCGATTTATAACCCTCAACAGTAGTAGTCGTACGTTCTGCAGCAAGAGGACTATCGTCAGGGTAAGTTGCATAAGGCTTTTTACCATACAAAATATGCTTCGCCTCACAGGTGCCTTTACCTTTGCCATTTAAGCAATAATCCTGGCTCAAGCCTTTTTCTGCTATATTGCTCCACTGAACTGGATTATTTACTTTTAGCCCACCAAGATTACTAGAAAAATCATTATAATGACTATCATCGTTTGGATCATCGCACAAAACTCTAAGATCTACTTTATTGCGAACATTGTGCATTGACCAAGCATCAATAAAAGGCTTATGCCTAAGTTCCATGCCACTCATAAGCGTAATACCATTACCCGTACCAGGTTGATTGTAAGGGTCACTAATATCTGGCGCAGAACTTTCATTAGCCGTAATAGGCTCATACGCACGCACGCTTATGTGTACGTCGTTTTTTTGAACAACGTCTGGCGGATCTACTTTTACTTTTGCATACACAGGGTGCTTGTAATTTACCGAATCTTTCTGATCGGTTGAAGTACCATCTGGGTAGTGCACAACAACTTCTGCCCAATACTCACCAGGCTTCTGCCAAACATTTGGGCGGAATGTCACACTGCCATACACTCGAGCAGAGCTAGAATCAATTGCTTGAGACTTGTCTTTCACTTTATTATCTTCATTGTCTTCAAAAGCAGACCAATTATTTTTTTCTTGCGGATATTCACTAGGGTCTTTACCGTCTACTTTTTTAACCAATCGTTTAATCGTAAACCATGTACCTTTAGGAGACCTCTCGCCATCTATAATGTCAGCTTTATCATCTTCCAAAGAAACACCATTACCATCTTTAGTGCTTCTCGGCTTATCAGAACTATTAAATTCCCTATTCTCAAAAAGACCAGCTTTTATAGTAGGAACTTTCTTGTAGGTTGGATTATAAATTTGATTATCGTGCGCTTTAACCGTGAATTGGAAAGTATTTTCAACCCACTCAACACCTCGTTTATTCTCATTACTAATGGCTGGAATATCGCCAAAATTGAATAAACTTCCGTATGAGCTAGATTGCAAATTAGCAATGGTGTCGAAATGTTCAAGAGACTTATTGTATTGTGTTTTGCCTTCTTTCGACTTATCGTGAAATGCAAATACTCGGCACTCGTATCTGCCAGTTTTTCTTGGCAAACTACTTTGCGTAGTACCAATCAAAGCTCGCGAGCGCTCCATAGTGCCATTTGTTTTTTTGTTGTACTCACTACTCCCAATATATTTGTAATCAAAAGCAGACTTATCGCATTTAGCGTCTTTTGAGCACTCTTGCTCTTGTTTAGTAGTAGCGCGATCCCATGAATGGAACTCAGTAAAAGTCAAGCCATTAATATTGTTGTCTTTTTTACTATCAGAAGGTTTAAGAAGCTTGTAATCGTCACTACCAACCTTATGACAAATAGCGCGGAACTGAATCTTACCTTTAGCGGCAGCAGACCATGAGTCAAGCAATAGTCCAGTGTAGGTTTTGTTACCGTCTTTAATGCTTATTGGATCATGTTTGTAAAGTTTAAAGCTATTTTCACTATAGCTAGGACCCATATCGCCATCATGAGTGCCTTTGCCTAAGTAGAAAACTAAATGTAAATCATTACTGCCCTTTTTAGCAGTAAGTTCGTTTACCCTCACGTGTGCATAAACTTGATTACCGTCTTTTGACGTTGAACCATCGGGATAATGCACTATAACAGGAGTATCCCTATCGCCAGGACCCGTAGCTCTGCCAGGCGTAAACGTTACTTTACCAGTATTTTTATCAACAGCATTAATTTTTGACCAAGAAAGCTTTGGCTGAGACTTGTTGCTATTTTGACCAATCTCAAACCACGTACCTTGTGGAAAATACGGATTAGTACCATCATTCTTTGGAGTGGACGTAACAGTTTCACCAGGCATAACTTGTGTATGTTGATAATCTGGATACACAGGCTTATAAAAATGAGACATAGGCCAAACATGGAATTTAGCTTCAACAATCTCAGAAAATCGCGGAGTTTTCTGCTGATTAAACGTGCAATGATATTTAGTAGGATCAGGGTAAGTAATCTTAATCGGAATAGTAACTACGTGATCCTTTTTCTTATCAGTATCTTTAAAATACTTATCTGCGTTAAATAACACTCTGCCAGTAGAACTATCAACCCACACATGACCTTTAGAATTTGTAGGCGCGTTTCCAGTATCAAAAGTAACTTTTATTTTATTATTTTTATTATTATCAAGATACGCATCGCCGCCACTAGAATATTCTAGATTTTTAGGGATGTTTTCGTACAACCTATTTCTTACACCAGGCTTGGAATAGACTGGAACGTATTTTTGAATAAGATTGTTATTTTCATCTATAGTAGATATATTCTCCCAAGTACCATCTTCAACATATGGCCTGATTGAAGCAGAATTCCAAGTCTCAGCATCTTGTGCGACCTCAAACTTCAAACCACCTTTAGAATCTGGATCCGTACTGTTAGCATACTCAACATTATCTGGAATACCATCACCGTCGGTATCGTATGGACCATAAACCGCATAAAGACGTTCGTGGCTAGTACCATTGTTTGACTGATATCCTGCAACAATTGGCATATAATGCGGGTCGGATCCTGGCTGCATATCAGCATCAATTACCCACTTATAAACATAAGTTCCAGCAGCCTTTTCTGAATCAGCAAGCTCTACACCAAAATCTCCAGAATCCAACCACTTTTTAACTTCGCATAAACTGTATTTTCCAGCGTATTTTCCAGTAGAAGTGTACTTACAGCCAAAAGCGCCATTACCTACACTATCATTCCAATCGTTTTGAAATTTATCATCGCCATAATTATGATTGTCGCGACCGTGCCACCTCGAATACCAAGTTTTTATTGTATCAGGAATTGGTACAGTATCACTACCTACTTTTTTCGTACTATTTTGAATCTGCCAGTCAGTTCTATGCCTAACAGCTGCTTCGCCATACAAACTTCTCATAGACCTAACAATTCTAATAGAATCAGTAATCAACTTAGAAGGAAGAAAGACGTAAAGCCATGGAGTTTTATTTATAACAATTCGAGGCGTTGGCGACACTTTATTATAGAACGCATAGTTAAAATAAATGGTGTACCTTACGTGATTAGGGTTAGAAGAGTCAACTTCTGGATAATCAATATGCATGTATTGAAAAGCAGTAAGAGAGTTATTGGCGTCATCAGCAAAATAACCATGGCCATCTTTAAGCCACCAAACCTGCGCAGCGCTTGCAGAATTAGGTGAAACAACAAACATGGCAAAAATAGTGGCAGCTGCTACAAACATTGATAATAGCGCGCGACGAATGTGACGCAATCTAGAAGCGTTCCTACCAGTGCACCCTTTAGAGCAAGTATTAGATTCTAGCAAAGTTATAGCAGAACCGCCGGCATCATCAAGCACATGATGACGGTTCACAAAACCACAAACTGTGCGTATAAGGTTAGAGAAACAGCCGCAAAGCTGCAACATTCCAACGCCTCGATTCCTAAAATCTAAAAGCTAATCGAACACTAATCAAATACTGATTAAATACTGGTCGAATACTAATGCTTATTAGTTTTAGTGCCAATAAGCATGGCCAGAGTGCGGAGCACGTGTACTGTTATACCCCCCCCCCACGCTGAATTTCAAGCAAATGTTGCATCTTTTTTCAATATTCGTAAAAATTCCTATATTCTATAAAAATCACCATAAAATACGTTGAGAATGTGTTGAAAACTTGATATTTTTCGCTTTTTTAATGACAAAATTATCATAATAGGCGTGTCGCAAACACAATATACACTTACTTAACATAAGCATAACCACAATATACAGCGATTTCACCTCACGCACAGCCATGCACGCATCTGTCCCATTTTCGTCAATTGAGACAAAGAAAGTCCTAATTCCTACGCAACTAATCCGTAGCGTAACTAGTGTTTGGCAGCTGAGGCAAAACAGCCAGCAGGCCAGCAGTGGAAATCAGCGCTAGTATAGGCAAAAGCTGCCATTGGAACGTAGACGAGAATGCAAATCCAATCCAAGATCCAGTAGTAGCACCAATCGCAAATGCGAGGCGCGCCCAACCAGAAAACTTAGCGAGCGTACTTCCTTTAAACAGAATCTGACGCGCAACAATAATCGGCTCTACTAGTAGCATTCCGCCAATCGCTTCAAGTAAGAATGCAAAGCACATCATTGGCAAAAGATTAATAAACATAAAGCAATAAGCAGCTAAGCTCACAGCAATACCCAAAATCGCAACTTTTCTTAATCCGAGTTTTTGAGAAGAGTGCGCATATAAAACGGACGCGAGTACGCTTCCTACACCAGTGAAAATATACAGTATTGTTAAAGAGTTAGAGCCATATTGCTTACCAAAACCGAGCAGGATATAAGAAACAGAGCATGCAGGAATAAAAGCAACCAAAAGAGATCCAGCAAGAAGCATGATTTTACTCTTGAGTAATGGATTCGCAAATTGCTTAGCTGCAGATTTGGAATCAACGCCATTTTCTTGATTTTCTTGCGATTCTTGCGATTCATTCTCTACATCTTGCAACGCTTCCTCTTCTGCGCAAGACGCTTGCGCAATGTCTTGTTTCATAATAAATCGCGTAGCACAAGCCGCAAAAGAAGTGACGGACGAGAAAATCAAAACCGCAGGAATCGACCAGCTTGCAATCCACGATCCAAGCGGAGAGCCAAGCAAGGTTCCTGTAATACTCGCCAAAACGCTCACAATGCCGCTGTAGTTGACAATCATGCCGTCATCGCCGCCTGCAGCATCAACCTCGAAAACTTCGCTAGCAATATCAATCACTTGACCAGTAATCAACAACGCGCAAGAAAGAGCTACAAGCGACCACTTCCACGCAGGAGAGCCAAGCATAAGAAGCGGTAGCAAACTGAGCACGCCTTCTACGCCTTCAGTCATAGCAAGAGCGCGAAAACCGCCAAGCTTATCAACAATCCAACCAGAACATGGCGAAAGAAAATCGGCAACCGTCATAAAAGTCTTACGAAAACCAATCACCCAAGCCGGCAAGCCCACAATAATAATCGAAGGCAAAACCGACCCTTCATACGCCTGATTGCCGAGCATAGAAAAACAGAATCCAACCAGCGCCCATCGCAATGCTGGACTAATAGATCTCATACGAATAAAGATATTATCTTTGCTAAAAATCATCTTCACTGCAACCAGCTCTCCTCTAAAACTCTTTCAAAATAACGCATGCCTACATGCAAGCTTACTTGCAAACTTACATAACTATTACACGCATGCCTACATGCAAACTTACATAACTACCTTCAAATCGCTATCCAACTTAAATAATTCAATACAAACTACACAAATCCAATAGCTTATTTGACAAATTTAATAACACAATACTCTCGTTTAAAAAAAAAGCAAAAATTGCATTATGTCTTAGCAAATATCACACTATTATGTATGTTTTGGTGCATTTAATCACATTATTATGTATTGCGTAACTATCAGCATAAAAGCAAACACTTTCCACGTACGTAGAGCCCTTTGCTTAAAGAAGAAGAAAACAGTCTTATAAAATCTTATGCGGCTACTGCGGTTCTTCTCCGTGGGTGCCACTTGATAACAAGAACAATATTGGTAAGCACAATGCCAACAACTACGCTCACCCATGCCAAACTCGGTGTAAGAAGCCAAGCGAGAACACCGAAAATCAGCAGTCGAAGCAGTACAACAATAACTAAGAAAGGCCAACTTTTTGTTAGGCATTTCTGTTGATCAGCCTTCAATGCGCCCATCAGAACCATAATCGCAGCCGCCGCGCAAGAAAATAGCATATTTCCGAAGAATATGACGAGTAGCGTTCGCCAGCCAGCGATAGTACAAAGCATCCACCATTGCAGCATCAATGCAAGCAAAAATGTAACAACAGCATATACTGCTTCCATCAGCATATTCGCAACGATTAACGAGGAGAATGTTAAAGACACGCCTCTAGGAGTGTCTGTTTTACCTTCGCTCGCATTCTGTAATGCAATCGTGTTTCTCACCTCGGCGCGCTTTACGCGCTCTTCTTCAAGCATTTGAACGCCAAGCTCAACCGATTTCTTTGAAGCTTCCTGTAATTGCGCATCCGTCATACCTGGCTGCCAAGGCTTTTCTAAAACAAACATCAACACACTAGTAATCGCTGCGCCAATAATAATGCTTAGCAGCGTAGTATTGGAAACAAGCAATAGAGCAATACCAGAGGTCACCAGCAGCCTGAGCACAAAATCGATGATTCCAATAAGCAAATACCCGTCATCTGGTCTACGATGCCTATACCACTGCAGATACGCTGCACTTAGCAGCGAAAACACCACAACACTCAACGCGAGTATGACCACAGTTTCCCAACCTAGTACGCGGTGCCCTACGAACTGCTGTACAAGCAGCGCAACAATAAGCGTGCAAACGCCAGCAACAGTTTCTGTAACCACATTATCCCAAAAAGCATGCTTGAAAAGCACTGGCCTTACCTTCGTCTCACTCATCATCTTTCCTCTATATATTAATCCAATACCTTCTTGTTGTAACGTTTCCTCTTGATAAGCTATTTTTAACTTTGTTTTCTAAAATTCCACCATTATTTTCTATAACTCGTATGGATCCAATATTGTCATCATCGCATGTAATCAAAATTTTATGTAGATTCAAAGTCTCTTTACAATATGTAAGTGCCATAGAAAGCATTTTTGTTCCATAGCCCTTCATACATTCAGATTGTCTAACTTCATACCCTATGTGGCCACCATAGTTAATCAAAAAAGAATTTAATTCATGCCTAATATTAATCTCACCAATAAATTTTTCATTATCTATCAACCAAAATGTAGTAGCTCTAACATAATTTTCAGGCAAATTTATACCATGTTCATAGTTATAAGAACTCTCTATAATTGTCTCAGGGTGTATAAAACGTCTTTCTGCATTCGGCCTAAAAATTTCATCTTCTTCATTTGCTTCTATATAACCTTGGATATATTTACTATCTGGTCTAATTAATTTCATAAGTTCCTCTTATTCTTAATATGCAATTCTAATAAGAATACAATTCTATTAAAATTAGAATCCATAATAGTCTGTTTAGTTTTAATAATAGCCATCGCGAAACATAATATATAAGAGCAAAATCAAGCAGATTACGCATTATCTTCCAAAAGAAAATCTGGTAAATCACCATAACTGAGACTTTAAAAACAGCAGCGGTACTACGTGGTCAAACAATACAGTATCGCAAATTGTAAACTATATGTTATTGATTATCGTATTACAATGTGCTATTACATAAGCAGAATAAAATTTTGAACATAAAATAAAAATTCGGGGTGCCACAATTTAGACACTCCGACCAAATAAAGTAGAGTATTCTACAACTTGGTAAAATAGTCTATATTGCTTGTGTGGCAACAAATGGATATAAAAAAAAAGTCCATTTGCAACAAATATAGATAACAATACAATAAAAGAAAAATAGCAGGGAAAGTTTTTTAAAGATGGGAGAAAAATGTTTTACTTTGACACTTCGAAGCTTACAGATGATGCAATAACATTAATTAACAGTTGCGATATTGAAGATGCATATTTTGATTTTGGTGGACGTCTTAAAACAGGCAGCGACTTACGCTATAAATTCGAACTAGTTTATTACATCGACATATACTATCTTGACTCAACACGTTACCCTGCATTTGATGATTTCTACAACACTAAAATAGCTAAAATAGAAGATTTAAAAGATAAAATTCCCCGCGACACAGTGGAATGGTTTTATAAGCGAAGAATAGATTATCTTAACGGCAAAATAGAAGAGGATTACGACCTTAAAAGCGGCAAGTTCTCAAAACTTTATGATAATAACGACGACTGAAAAATTTACTGAAAAATTGGGAAAGCAAAAAGCGGCCGTTTAAAAAATGAAACAATAACCGCTTTTTATAATTTAGCGTACAAAGCTCCGAAGCCGAAGTTTCGGAGAGTGTTATCTATCAGCTATTGACAGATGCTTATAATAATATTTTCCATAATTCTTCCAGAAATATTCAACGTCAGAAGGAGTGCCTACAGGGTTGTCGCCCTTGTTCATGTCGTGAAGGAATTGCAAAGCTTCATCATCGGATTTGAAAGGCTTATCGAAGTAATAATCTCTTCCCACGTATTCAATAATTTTCGCGTAACGAATTTTTTCTCTCCTAAGTTGCCTTTTCATTCTTTCAGGTAAAGAGTCTTCATCTTCCGCGCAGGCTATATACGCCTCAGGGCTGCCCATTATACCTCTTCTAATTAGCAGTTTTCTATAAACTGCAATGTTTCTGTTTTTAGCTTCTTCTAAAATTTTGTAGTAATATGCATTACCAGAAATTTCATAATATTCATCACCATCAACGTCATCCTCAATATCTTCAGATGCAAGCTTCTGAATATCGGCGTCTACATCGATGTTAACATTCTCTGGATTTTCTTTTCTTTCTTCTTTAACGCGCAGAACATCTGGTCTTAAAAATTCAATAACAAGCACTGCAATAACTAATATTGTGTAGTTATATTTCACTTCATTTGGAATTAAGAAAAGAACCGCTGTCATTACAACATGAATTATTAAGTTATGTTTTACAATCTTATTGAAAAAAGTATTATTTCTGTAACTGCTGGGTTTAAAAATAAGATTATTATTTTTATGATAAATTAGCTCAACATAGCAGATGCATACTAAAAATACTACTAGCGTGATTAATGACATTATCGATTGATATACCTGAGCGTGCAATAATAATCTTTCAAAAACGTTAATAAGATAGCAGTATTTCATTGTTTCTGACGTTATCAAAATTAAAGCTATGATAATTGAACGTGATGTTAACTTTTCTCTTATTTCTTTCATAATTAATTGCTCTTTCTTGAAAAATATGTCACGCAATTTTTACCATCATTTTTTAAATTTTATAAGCGAGAAGATTTAAAAAATTATACTTTGTTTTTCGCTGATTATACTAGCGACAGAGGACTCAAAATAGCCTAAATGCCCCTAGGCTATATGTCGCATTATGCCTTAGACATATCGCACTATTATCACACTATTATGTATGTTCTGACGCATTTAATCACATAATTAATTAATCACATAATTATATGTATTTTAGTTTTTTAATCACATAATTATACGTATTGAGTAATGCTCAGCATAAAAACGCAGAAAGACACATAGCAAAAGCATTGGTTTTAGCACTAAATGTTTTAATTTTCTAAAACCAAGTTCACACCACGGCTGCTAATCAGCGTTCAAGCTCCTAAAAAACATCATCTATCGGATAACTATCACCACGAACCGCCTGATCATAACCTTTAGCCATCAACGCGTTAAACGTTTTCTCATCCATATCATCTTGTGCTGGAAGAGACTTTGGAATAGTAAGCGAAAACGGAATACCCTTATTAAGAATGATTTGACGATAAAACATGTCAATAGCCGTAGCCCTAGGAACTCCAATAGTTTCCAGAATCTGCTGCACCTGCTGCTTAATATTCTCTTGTATTCTCACATTCATATTCGCTGTATTCAACAAAGTACTAAACGATTTAGTATCAAAATTATAGTGAGGCAATAAACTACAACATTTGTTTAGTGATTACCCAATCACAAATCTGCGACACACCATAAGACGTATAACAGATTACGAAAATAATAAGAAATTTTATTAAAAGTTATGTTGTTATAACATTTTGCAAGAAATTTTCATTTAGCTCACCCCCCCCCCGCAGGAAATTTTACAGTCTAAACTAATGTCAAACTGAAAAATATTATAAAAAATAGCAAAAAATGATAGAATTTTAAATAGACTCATTTAAATAGAGAGCTTTATTACTAGCTTTGGAGAGATTTGTCATAGAATTCGTTCTATTTATTTGTTTGGAAATTCGTTAAAAATTAGGGAAAATTAAGGAGATTGTTATGGCTACCACTAATCCTTCAAAACATACATCATCATCAAAATCTTCTAAAAAGCGTTCTGCACACAAAGTGCACACACTTCCGTTAGCAACAATGGCTGCTTTGTTGACAGCAGCAACCTGCTTAGGCAGCCAGCCTGCAATGGCTGTTCCAGCAAACAAAGTTACTACACCAACACAGGCTGGAGTAGTTAGAAGTCTTACGAATAGCACCGGTGCTGAGTCTCAAAATCGTGAAGCTGATGTGGTTGTTAACAATCCAGGATGGCTTAAAACTCCTAGTATTCTTGAGTTCCAGCGTTATCGTGCTACTAATGATGAAAATAAAGATAAAAGAACAATGAATTCCGACGATTATGGTAGCGATGAGCACAATACTCTGATTAAAAAAACGGATATGTATGCACATATCGAAACAATAGATGGTGCTAAATATCTTGTATTCGACGTGTTCTTCAACAATGATGCTCAATCGATGGTAACAGCTTCAAAGAGGCAGTGGTATATATGGCAAGTACCATACCAAATTGCTAAGTTAAAGTCCGATGGTTTGTTCGAAAACGACACGATTCGCGACTTACGTTTTGACGCTTACAAACTTAAAGATGCATCAGAAAATGACAAAATAAAACGCAAGATGAACTTTACTCTTTCGCGCGATTTTGGCAAGTTTGAAAAAGTAGACAATCAGTCAACAACTATAAACTTCCCAAATGATGGTGAAAAAAATTCGGCGGCAATAGGAATAAGTCTTCAATGTTCCAGTATAGTTTAGGACCGAATCAGACAAAATATGAAAGAGATATGAAAGATCTATTCCATGAGAATCACGATGATTACGCTATTGGTAAAGCAACTTGGCTAGATGGCCCATATAGTGGTAAGAATTATGGAATAGGTATTCAAACTTCAGAAGTAAATCTTGCATTCCATATGCATGCCGCAGTAAAGCTTAACGATACAGCAATTAACGAAAAAGCCACAACGTATGATGAAAAGTACGCTAATATACATAATGCTTGGACTTGGTCAGATTCTGCAACATATGGAAGAACAACAAGCTCATCCTACGCGTGGGTTTCTGGACGAGATCCAAAAGCTGACCAAGATAAAAACTTAAAACGTCACAAGGATGACAGCGAAGCGCCAAAAATTTATTACAATGACAAGGAAATAACCGACAATCAGACCATTAATCTTCATATAAACGATAAACTAAGCTTCACTACCAGCGATAACAAGGGCTATATTGAGAAGTTTAGCATTTCTGGTTTAACAAAAGATCCTACAGTCACGAAAGGCGATGGAAGCGAAAAGAAACCGCTTCCATCAGGCGAGATCACCGTTACTAAAGCCATGCGCAACAAGAAAGTAACTATTACTTCCGAGGATGGCTCTGGCAACGTTACAACGCGCACGGTTAAAGTCAAAGTTACTACATTTGCTAAAGAAAACCCTCTTAAAGGTCAAACCATTGATACTACGGTTGGTGAACCATTACCGAAATTGACAGAAATTGACAAATTTGTGACTGGTAAAAATGGCAAAAAGCTTGAAAAGCAGCCAACCTTAACGTGGAACGGCAAATCTCCTGCTCCAAACACTAAGACAGTTGGCGTATTTACCCATAGTGTTAAGGGAACATACTCCGATGACTCCACGAGTACAGCAACTGTAACCATCAAGGTTAAACCAAAGAAGCCAATTATCGACACTGATCTGACTGATCTTGCTGGAAAGAAAGGGCAGAAAGTAACAGTATCTGTTGGAAGCGGCATTCCTGAAGGCACTACTACAACAGTTAAACTGTTTGATAAAAATGGCAAGGAAATCGGCTCTACTACAACGATTAACAATGGTAAAGCGGAGATTACATTTAAGGATGGAATTCCTGAAGGCGACGTGTATGCAACAACGAATGTAACGAGGGAGCCTGGAACGACACCTGGCGGTAAAATACCAATTCCAGGATTTGAACTAACTTCAGAAAAAAGTGATACAAAAAAAGCTACTGCGCCTAAGGATGCTCAAAACCCGACTATCACTGCTACTGCTGATTCATCGTCTGTAACAGTTGGGCAAGATCTGAAGATTCACATTGTTGCTAAAGATGATGTGAAGGTTGAAAAAATCAACTATATAGACGCGCTAATGGGCGCCAATCTGCTTCAACAAGCTGATATCGTTGGTGGTCGTGCGAGTGTTTTACCAGAAACCACTAACACTGATCAGAAAAAAGTGTTGGATCTTACTGTTAAGAACATGCAGCCGAAGGAAGTTGGCACACATACTATAACCTTCACGGTAACCGACTCGGCAGGAAAAACCGGCAACGTAACTCTAAAGATAACCGTGAAGCCAGCTGCTCCAACCGTCACTGTCCCAGCAAACGGAAACGGTCAAGGCTCAGCCACGATCACTCCAGCAGCCGATACTGATACTCTGGAAATCACGTATACGCCAGAAGGTGACAACACCAACCCAACCAAATTCACTGTCAAGAAAGACACTGACGGCAAGTGGAAGAAGGGTCAAGACACTCCAGCAGGCGTAAGCGTTGATGAAACCTCTGGTGCAGTCACTATTCCAGCAGACAAAATCAAAGACAATAGTGAGGTAAAAGCTAAAGACTCTAAGAACGGTACCGAGAGCGATGAAAACACTGGTCAAACAGGAACTAACCCAACTAAGCCAGCTGCTCCAACCGTCACTGTCCCAGCAAACGGAAACGGTCAAGGCTCAGCCACGATCACTCCAGCAGCCGA
>NZ_JASOOL010000089.1:0-245 GCF_030217745.1 Bifidobacterium sp. UMB1197
TTTCGACTTTTCTGGCGGAAAAACACAAAAATGTAGCATAACGATGATGGTTGGAGATGGCGTAAACGATGCCCCAGTTTTGGCTGCAGCAAACATTGGCGTGGCTTTAACAGATGGCACGGATACAGCGGCTTCGGAGTGCGCGCAAGTTGTTATTATGAACAACAACATTTATGCTGTAGCAAACGCTGTAAGCGTTGCAAAACACACGAAGCGAGTTATGATTCAAGCTGTTATGTTGGGAA
>NZ_JASOOL010000090.1:0-245 GCF_030217745.1 Bifidobacterium sp. UMB1197
TGGTCAAGTTTACAAAGTTGTCTTCAAACACGGAACTCGTCCAGTAACTCCAGAAAACCCAGCAGATCCAAACGAGCCAGTAGATCCAGATCATCCAGATACACCAACTCCAAGTAATCCAAACTTGAGTAAAGAAGATCTTCAAAAGACGATTACTCGTACAATTGAATATAAGTATGCAGATGGTACACAAGCACATGAACCAGTTAAGCAAGAATTAACATTTACTGGTAAAGGTACTATTG
>NZ_JASOOL010000091.1:0-245 GCF_030217745.1 Bifidobacterium sp. UMB1197
TAAATACGCACGCGGATTTAACGGAATTACCGTTTTTGTCCTGCTAACGGGAGCAAGTCTGTGGGTTTACTATTTTCTCACGCCACAACCAGAAATGGTATTTAGCACGCCCGTCATGATTAAACTCATCTCTGCGGCATTTACCTTAGGATTTGCTTATGCTGCATGGAATGTCGGTATACTGCATGGCAATGTCACCATAATGGCGGTAGGCTCGTATTTTACGCCCGTACTTTCCTCAGCGC
>NZ_JASOOL010000092.1:0-245 GCF_030217745.1 Bifidobacterium sp. UMB1197
CGACGGTCAGCAGCGATAATCTGCACCTCCCGCCCCTGCTCCCGGGCCATCATGACCAGTTCAGCCACCCGCTCACGCTGCCCGGCTGCACCGCCCTGCCCGGACACAATAGCCAGCGACGGGCGATCCTGTGCCAGAACACTGACCGCATCGCTGTAACCGGCCGTCCGGGGGACACTTTTCTCCGGATGTACGGTCACCCGGTTCTGTTTCATGATGTCACGACTGAGTGCCCGGACGGACAG
>NZ_JASOOL010000093.1:0-244 GCF_030217745.1 Bifidobacterium sp. UMB1197
CGATACCTGTACGGTATTTGCGGGCCAGCCAGTGAGCCAGCTTCCAGAACACGACACGGTCGATATAACTGAAGACTTTGGCCTTAAAATCAACGAACTGATAGAACATGGCCCAGCCTTTCAGTTTTCGGTTGAGTTGTTCAGCCATATCGACTTTGCTTTCACTGTAGTTGCCTGATAACAGTGCTGTCAGCGATGCGGCGAAGTTTCTGGCTTTCTCCTGCGGGATCGTTGAGACCACTCG
>NZ_JASOOL010000094.1:0-242 GCF_030217745.1 Bifidobacterium sp. UMB1197
CGCGTACAACCATGTCATCAGAAATCTCAAAGAGATTGAACCTGATCTGCTAGTCTTTTACAGCTATCCTATGCAGATCAGGGCTTCAATTTACTCTACCAATATGATCGAATCCTTTAACAACGTTATCAAGCGTAAAGCTAAGCCTAAAGCAGAGTTTCCAACTGAACAGTCGCTTAATACTTTTATTGGCATTCAGGCAATGAGCTACAACGAACGCTATTTCAATCGAATCCACAAAG
>NZ_JASOOL010000095.1:0-240 GCF_030217745.1 Bifidobacterium sp. UMB1197
TGTACGAACGATTTCACGTACGGCGTTCGCATTCTACCGAAAGATATCGCCATCCTTGCCCGTTTCATCCAGCAGAACCAGCCACATGCGCAGCACTGGCTGGCCTTTGACGTTGACCGGACGGGGGCAGCGATCGACTGGAGCGACCGGAACTGTCCGGCCCCGAACATCACCGTAAAAAATCCACGTAACGGGCACGCGCATCTGCTCTACGCGCTCACTCTTCCGGTGAGAACCGCG
>NZ_JASOOL010000096.1:0-240 GCF_030217745.1 Bifidobacterium sp. UMB1197
GAAAAGATGTATGGCAGCCATTACAGTCCAGCTCAGGTATCAAATATTTCCAAGCAGATGATTTCAAAGGTTGAGGCTTACCACAAACGCAAGCTAAGCGACAAGATTTTCTGCGTCTATTTGGATGCGACATACCTTCCTTTGCGCCGAGAAACGTTTGAGCGTGAAGCAGTCTATATTGCCATTGGCATTAAACCTAATGGACATAAGGAAGTCATTGACTACTGCATTGCTCCTAGT
>NZ_JASOOL010000097.1:0-240 GCF_030217745.1 Bifidobacterium sp. UMB1197
TCAGCATGGCATCAACGGACTGTTTTTTCGCCAGTTCAGCGATGGCATCAGTCAGTTGAATACGTCCCCATGCACCAGGCTGAGTGCGTTCAAGTTCCGGCCAAATATCGGCAGAAAGCACATAGCGGCCAACGGCCATGATATCTGAGTCCAGCGTCTGCGGCTGATCCGGTTTTTCGATAAATTCAACAATGCGGCTGACTTTACCTTCACGGTCCAGTGGTTCTTTGTTCTGGATGA
>NZ_JASOOL010000098.1:0-239 GCF_030217745.1 Bifidobacterium sp. UMB1197
GCTTCACTTGCTGTAGCATCTGTTGGCGTACTAATACTGCCGATAATAAATGCAAGCGGTAAGCTAACGTCAGTAAGCAGATGGATGCTAAAGCCACTAACAATTAAAGCCAGTAAAACCATGATAATAGTTAGTCCAATTATCTCTTTAATACGTCGGCCAACGTTATGAATCCTAGTCTTTTGACCTTCAAAAAATAAAAGTGGCGCAACGATCAATTCCATAAAAATTTCTGAATC
>NZ_JASOOL010000009.1:0-52762 GCF_030217745.1 Bifidobacterium sp. UMB1197
CCAGCCTTAGTAGTTGGAGTCACCTCTTCAGGCTGCTTTGGATCAGGAGTTGGAGTATCGGAAGAACCCATAACCTCGTTATAATGCTTCTTAGCAGCATCCAAAAGGGTATCCTTAGCATCAAGATCAAGACGAGCAGCTTGCAAAGCAGCGTTAGGGGCATCAGCAGGACGAGTCAGTAATGCAGTACCAGCTTCATTAAGAACGCCAGCATCCTTAGCAGCCTTAACAGCATCAGCATTAGCAGGCTTAGCTACCTCGGCAGCATCAAGCTGACCATCTGACTTGACGATTTTAGCAGCCTTTGCAGCAGCAAGACCTGCATCATACTTATCCTGTGCCTGCTTAGCTTCAGCTACAGCAGCCTCATACTTAGTCTGCTCAGCATTAGCCTTCTTAGCAGCAGCAGCCTGCTCGTCCACAGCAGTAAGATAATCAAGCTTAGCCTGAGTACGATCCTTCTCAGTATAAGTCTTCTTCGCCTCACCAAAGAAACCATTATTCTTAAAGAAATCACCTATTTCTCCAAGACCAGTGAACTTAGCTTCCTGAGCCATTGCTGGGGTGGCCATTGCGAAGCCGGCAAGCAAAGTTGCGCCAGCAGCGAAAGCGGCGATAGCCTTCTTATTCATCATTTTAATTTCCTTTCTTCTTCTCCTCCACAGCCGCCGCGCAAATCCGCGCCAACAGTGGGGAAAAACTAAAACATGCGTTCGCATGTTTCCACCAACATGGTTATCCACCAAGCGATGTTGCTATTAACATACCCCCCCCCGTTTAAAAAAGTCAAGTCCCAACCACACATGCTAAACCGAAAAAAATAATGTTATACACAGAATAATCCACACTAAAAGTCACATTCACCGTAAAATTTGTGGATAAGCATCACTTAAACCGTAAAAATACGTGTTTCAAGGTTTTTAAAGAATTTTCCCAGGTTTTTTTAAGGAAACGTTATCCGCGCGTGTCGCGCGCGACGACCTGCCTTTTCGCTTAAAGCGTAGCGCGCGAGCGATTTCCCGAGTTTGTTGTTAATTTTGCAGTTTTGGACTACATTCTCGGGAAAAACCTACCGACTTCGTAGCTCAAATCGGCGTTTTGGACTACATTCTCGGGAAACTCGGGTTATAGACCAAAAAAAACGCCACTGTTTGAGCAGTGGCGTTTTTGCGTTTGCGTAGTCTGAGGAATTTGCATTTAATAGCCACTAACGCCTTATTTCTCTAAGAGTTTCATAGAATAACGTTTTAGTACCAATGCGCTCAATATCGCCTTATCTTGCGTTTTTATGGTAATATTAACAAGATATTCCGCAAAATATATCTTACTCGTATATGCATAATAAGTTTGTTGAAAGGAGATTAAATATGAAAGCTTTAGATATAGCATCAATTTTTATTGATCGATATGGTAAAACGCTAGCATTAACCAATCTCACTTTGAATAAACTAGTATATTTTGCGCAGGTGGAATCGTTGCGTAATAATCCTGAGTGTCCGCTGTTCACGGATGAGATTCAAGCTTGGGAATATGGTCCTGTAGAACCTAGTGTTTACAACGAGTTTAAGCAGTTTGGTAGAAATCGTATTTTCAATGCGCCTAATCACGAAACTAGCCAGTATGCTGATTACATTGTAGATACTGTTGTTGAAAAATATGCTTGGATGAATGCGTTTGATTTAGTAAATTATGTTCATCGCGCTGGCGGTGCATGGCACAATGTGTATGATGCGTCGCACAATAAACCGATTCTTGTACAGAATATTCTGCAATCGTCAGATGTTACTTCGTATCCTGCTAAGAAAAATACGTTTATTAGTGCTGTAGATGCTGTAAGAAAACAGTATCCAAATACTTTGCGTATTCTTGGTGACGCATGAGCCAGTATGATGCTCTTGTTTGGAATGAGGAACAAATTATTGCCTTCGCGGAAATAGTATGTTCTATTCAACGAGAAATTGTTGATACAAGCCAAGGGCTTGCTACTGTTAAGCAAGAAGTTCAGGGCTCTGTTGAAAATGTTTTGTATTTTTCATTTGCGATTATTTTTGATAGAGCTCCAGCTGATCGAAATAATTATACGGATATTTTTGACCAAATCGCTGACTTTGCTACGCATCTCGCTAAAGACCATATTTTCCCTGACGCCAATAAGCGTACAACAGTATTAACGTGTGTAGCTTTACTTCGCAATAATGGGATTATTCTTGATATCGAAGATAGTGTAAATCCTTTTGACAATGATTTATATAAGTGGATTCAGAATATTGTTGAAGGTAAGATTGCGCGTGCGAGTTTAGCCGAACAGTTACGTTCGCACGCACATTTATTATTGAATGAAGTTAATTAATTAGGTTTTGACGCGTAACTTAAATGTTGGAAACATTGGGATTTGCTACAAAAAACGCCACTGTTTGAGCAGTGGCGTTATTGCGTTTGTGGAGTCGCGGGGAATTGAACCCCGGTCCGGAAACCGTACCCTCGGTCTTCTACGTGCGTAGTCTGCTGGCCATTCGGCAGTTTTTCTGCCCCCATGTTATTGCAGACAATTCATGGCGAGCATATCTACAGTAAAAGTCCCTGAACCACCCTGCAGCTCGGCAATTCAAGCAAGTCTTCTAATGACGTTTAGCACCACCCCGAAGACGTGAGTGGGTAAACGGAGCAGCTGCTCACTGGTTAATCCTGGCGCGAAGCTCAGGCAGCAAGAGCGAACTCAGTGCGATTAGATTTAGCACTTATTCTTTTGCGAAAGAACGTTTACGAGTGGACTTTCGCATTCTCGGCACGCTTCCCCGCGGCGAACAGATCACCGTCGAAACCGATCGACCCCTTTTGATTTATCAAACTGGTTTATCAAACTAGTGATTAAACACTAACTAATGATTAAACACTGGCAAAAGCCAGAATAATCATTATAAATAAATACAGTGATAGAGTCAACCTGTTTTAAGCTTAATTGCTAGCGCCAGCAGAGCCAGCATCACTAGCGCCAGCACCGCCAGCAGCGCCCTTAGCAAGCTTCTTCGATTTTTCAACAAATCTTCTATTAACAACAAACGCACAAACTAGCGCCGCGCACAAGCAAATAAATATTGTAACGTTTCTAGCTCTAGCGTTTCCAAGGCTCTTTACAGCATTAGCATGAAGAGCAACAGCAGATTCCGCCGCAATAGTAGTCTCTACCTTACCGCCACTAACGCTAACGGTTTTACTGCAATCTTTAGACTCGTAAACATTGCAATATTCACCATCTGGCAAATCGGTTTTATAACTCACTTTTTGCGGCTTTTCCGTGTTGTTGATCGCAAGAAAACCCTTGTTTCCTCGGCTAAACGCAACGTTATTATCGTCGTCATCTTGCCAATTAGTAACCTTAGTGCCCTTAACAGCGTTGTAGAACCCAATCATTCCGCGAATCGAAGTCCATCTTTGCGTGCACTGCCACTTGGAACCGCTTGCACAACTTACATCTGGAATTGAAGTGCTTGTTGCCCCAGGCGCTCCCTCATCTCTTTGCGTAAACTCATACCCCGAAAACACGTTTGGGGTTCCGTACGGGTACGCAAGCATAAACGCATTCGCAAGCTTATACTTTTCGCCATCTTTGTACGTTAAAACTCTGCTTGCATTATCTCGCTCAGTATCCCAATTTGTAACAAAAATCGCAGCTTTTTTGCTTGGAATCAACTTATCTGTAATATTCTTAAGATTTTCAATCGAACCGTAGAAATAATTACGCAACCTGTAGGAGTATTGAAACTCCTTAACTTCGCCCGTTCCTAGGTATTGGTCTGGCTCAATTCTAGGGTCTTCTTCCCCAGGCGCCCCGATTGTTTCTTGCATCCACCATATTTTATCTGGCGTTGTTCCAGCAGCCTTAGCCGCCGCCGCTTTTATGCCTTTTACATCTTGCGGAGACATATGCTTTACGGCATCTACCCTAAACCCAGCAACTCCAAGCTTTAGCATGTATGCAAAGTATGCTCCCAAAGTTTGTTGAACGTGTTTGCTAGACGTGTCTAGGTCTAAAAGCCCAACAAGCCTATTATTCCAAACAACTTCAGCTTTTTTGTAGGTTCCTATGCTTTCTGTAGATTTGTGAAAATCATCTTTTGTGTACCCAGCATCTGGGAACGATTGATTTGCAGCATCATACTTGCTTCCACCAACGCCAACGGTATCTTTGTTTGCAAAGCCACTAGTGTGATTTATTACAGCATCTACTACTATTCCCACTCCCGCAGCTTTGCAAGTTGTTACCATATTTTTAAATTCTTCTTCGTTGCCAAGCTTTGAGTTGACTTTATAGCTTACTGGCTGGTAACTTGTCCACCACTGATTGCCTTTAATATGGTCTTGAGCTGGAGAAACTTGCACGTATTTTACGCCTTCTGGGCCGTACGTTTTTTTGCATTCCTTAGCTATGCTTTTCCAATTTTGTTGGAATGCTGTTACGATTACGCCTTTTTCTGCAGTTTTTTGAGATGATTTTACGCCAGCATACGCAATCGTTGGGCTGCTTGCGACTACTGCTCCCGCAAAAACGGTAGCAACACAAGATGTTATAGCCGCAACTCTTGCCAACACAAACTTTAACTTTACAAACGCCTTTTTATTAAAGCCTGTAAATGCTTTTATGCCGTGGATCATCGTTGTTCCTTTCTGCAAGAATTGCGGCTTTGCTTTGTTCTTACTTCACTCCTTATATATAGAGCTATGTAGGACTATATTAGTCCTATCTATTCCCACTCGATTGTTGCAGGCGGCTTAGAAGTTACGTCGAGCACAACGCGATTAATCTGGCGACATTCGTTTGTGATTCGAGTAGAAATCTTGGCTAGAACATCGTATGGAACTCGCGACCAATCAGCGGTCATAGCGTCTTCCGAGCTTACTGGGCGAAGCACGATTGGCGAACCATATGTGCGCTCGTCTCCCTGAACTCCAACAGAGTGAACATCTGCCAAAAGAACAACTGGGCATTGCCAAATATCGCGGTCTAATCCAGCTGCCGAAAGCTCTTCGCGCGCAATAGCATCTGCTTCTCTAAGCACAGCCAAACGCTCGCGCGTAATCTCGCCAACAATGCGGATTCCCAAACCTGGCCCTGGGAACGGCTGGCGCCAAACAATAGCGTCTGGAAGCCCAAGCTCGGTACCAATTGCGCGAACCTCGTCTTTAAATAGCGTGCGCAAAGGCTCAATAAGCTTAAACTTTAAGTCCTTAGGCAAGCCGCCAACATTGTGATGCGACTTAATATTTGCAGCGCCATCCCCGCCGCCAGATTCTACAACATCTGGGTAAAGCGTGCCTTGTACAAGGAACTTAACTTCCGCTCCAGTTTTGCCAGCTTCTTCAATAACTTGGCGCTGCGCTTTTTCGAATGTGCGAATAAACTTTTCGCCAATAATCTTGCGCTTGCGCTCTGGCTCACTAACTCCCTTAAGTGCATCTAAAAAGTCATCTTCTGCATCTACTGCAATAAGCTTGATTCCAGTGGCTTCCACAAAATCGTGCTTAACCTGCTCAACTTCGCCTTTTCTAAGCAAACCGTGGTCTACAAAAACGCAAGTGAGCTGATCTCCAATTGCCTTATGTACCAGGGCTGCTGCAACAGCGGAATCGACTCCTCCAGAAAGTCCGCAAATAACCTGCGCGTTTCCAACTTCTGCGCGAATCTTTGCAACCTGATCTTCAATTATGTTAGAAGGATTCCAATCATTTTCCAATCCTGCGCACTCGTGCAAGAATGTGGAAATAAGCTTTTGACCTAAAGGCGTATGCTTGACTTCTGGATGCCACTGCACTCCGTAAAGCTTGCGACTTTTGTCTTGCATAGCCGCAACAGGAGCGCCTTGCGTGTGAGCAAGCACCTCAAATCCTTCTGGTGCGCTCTTAACTGCCACTCCGTGGCTCATCCAGGTACTTTGATCTGCTGGAGAATTAGCAAGCAATCCTTCTGCATCGTCAATAGTTGCATGCGTTTTTCCATACTCGCCCAATGCAGCTTTATCTACAACGCCGCCAAGCTCGTGAGCCATAACTTGGAATCCGTAGCAAATTCCAAGCACTGGAACGCCCGCATTAAAAATCTTTGTGTCAATTTTTGGCGCTCCTGGCTCATAAACGGAGGCAGGGCCGCCAGAAAGAATTATGGCTTTTGGATCTTTTGCCAGCATCTCTTCTACTGGCATGGAGTGTGGAACAAGCTCCGAATAAACGTTTGCTTCCCTCACTCTTCTAGCGATTAGCTGGGCATATTGGGCACCGAAGTCAACTACAAGTACCGGACCGTTTGCCATGATTCTCCTTATATATAAGAAACACATTTAGAAACACATTTATAGGTGATTCAATTTATACTAATGGCGCTTTTAGACGTTGGCGTTGTGCGAAACGCCGCAACTTAACAAATCATAAAAATTGTAAAAATAAACAACCTTGACATAACAACAAAGTTAACATCAAATATAACATAATTGATACTTTTAAGGTGATTTTTGTTAACACTTTAACACATTTTTTCAACAAATTCGCACGTAGTAACTAATCAAACGCACAAAAGTCAAAAGCTATTACTATACTGAAAAAGATGGAAAAAGAGGCGAATACGTTTGTTTTTTAGCCTCTATAACCAAATGGTAATGATTAAAATTGCACTGAAAAGTGCTTGAGTACAGGAGTACACATGACGAGTCCTGTTATTGGCACCCCTTGGAAGAAGCTTAACGCTCCAGTTTCCGAGGCGGCCATCGAAGGCGTAGACAAGTATTGGCGTGTTGCTAATTACCTCGCTATCGGTCAGATTTATCTTCGCAGCAATCCTCTAATGAAGGAGCCATTCACTCGCGAAGACGTTAAGCATCGTCTAGTCGGCCACTGGGGTACAACTCCAGGCCTTAACTTCCTTATTGGACACATCAACCGCTTTATTGCTGATCACCAGCAGAACACCGTGATTATCATGGGTCCAGGCCACGGCGGCCCAGCTGGTACTGCTCAGTCTTATCTTGACGGTACCTACACTGAGTACTATCCAAAGATTACTAAGGACGAAGCTGGTTTGCAGAAGTTCTTCCGCCAGTTCTCTTACCCAGGCGGTATTCCTTCTCACTTCGCTCCTGAGACCCCAGGTTCCATCCACGAAGGTGGCGAGCTTGGTTACGCTCTCTCCCACGCTTACGGCGCTGTTATGAACAACCCAAGCTTGTTCGTTCCAGCAATCGTTGGCGACGGCGAAGCAGAAACTGGTCCATTGGCTACTGGTTGGCAGTCCAACAAGCTTGTAAACCCACGTACCGATGGTATTGTTCTTCCAATCTTGCACTTGAACGGTTACAAGATTGCTAACCCAACCATTCTTTCCCGTATTTCCGACGAAGAGCTTCACGAGTTCTTCCACGGCATGGGCTACGAGCCATACGAGTTCGTTGCTGGCTTCGACGATGAGGATCATCTTTCCATTCACCGTCGCTTTGCCGATATGTTCGAGACCATCTTCGATGAGATTTGCGATATTAAGGCCGAGGCTCAGACTAACGATGTAACTCGCCCTTACTACCCAATGATTATCTTCCGCACTCCAAAGGGTTGGACTTGCCCTAAGTTCATCGACGGCAAGAAGACCGAAGGTTCTTGGCGTGCACACCAGGTTCCACTGGCTTCCGCTCGCGATACCGAAGCTCACTTTGAGGTTTTGAAGAACTGGATGAAGTCCTACAAGCCAGAAGAGCTCTTCGACGAAAAGGGTGCTGTTAAGGAAGACGTTCTTTCCTTTATGCCAAAGGGCGAACTCCGTATTGGCGAAAATCCAAACGCCAACGGTGGTCGTATTCGCGAAGATCTTAAGCTTCCAAAGCTTGAGGATTACGAGGTTAAGGAAGTTAAGGAATTCGGTCATGGTTGGGGTCAGCTCGAAGCTACCCGTCGCCTTGGTGTTTACACCCGCGACATCATTAAGAACAACCCAGATTCCTTCCGTATCTTCGGCCCAGATGAGACCGCTTCCAACCGTTTGCAGGCTGCTTATGAGGTAACCAACAAGCAGTGGGATGCAGGATACCTTTCTGGCTTGGTTGACGAGCACATGGCTGTTACTGGCCAGGTTACCGAGCAGCTTTCCGAGCACCAGATGGAAGGCTTCCTTGAGGGCTACTTGCTCACTGGTCGTCACGGCATTTGGAGCTCTTACGAGTCCTTCGTACACGTTATTGACTCCATGTTGAACCAGCACGCAAAGTGGCTTGAGGCTACAGTTCGCGAGATTCCATGGCGTAAGCCAATCTCCTCCGTGAACTTGCTTGTGTCCTCCCACGTATGGCGTCAGGATCACAACGGCTTCTCGCACCAGGATCCAGGCGTAACCTCCGTGCTCTTGAACAAGACCTTCAACAACGATCACGTAATCGGCATCTACTTCCCAGTGGATTCCAACATGTTGCTCGCTGTTGCAGAGAAGGCTTACAAGTCCACCAACATGATCAACGCCATCTTCGCTGGCAAGCAGCCAGCCGCCACTTGGTTGACCCTCGACGAAGCTCGCGAAGAGCTCGAGAAGGGTGCTGCAGAGTGGAAGTGGGCTTCCAACGCTAAGAACAATGACGAAGTTCAGGTTGTTCTTGCTGGTGTTGGCGATGTTCCACAGCAGGAATTGATGGCTGCTGCCGACAAGTTGAACAAGCTTGGCGTTAAGTTCAAGGTTGTTAACGTTGTTGACTTGCTCAAGTTGCAGTCCGCTAAGGAAAACAACGAAGCTTTGACTGACGAAGAGTTCACCGATCTCTTCACCGCTGATAAGCCAGTCCTCTTCGCTTATCACTCCTACGCACATGACGTTCGCGGCTTGATCTTCGATCGTCCAAACCACGACAACTTCAACGTTCATGGCTACAAGGAGCAGGGCTCCACCACCACGCCATACGATATGGTTCGCGTGAACGACATGGATCGTTACGAGCTTACCGCTGAAGCATTGCGAATGGTTGATGCTGCTAAGTATGCCGACGAAATCAAGAAGCTCGAGGACTTCCGCCTCGAAGCCTTCCAGTATGCAGTGGACAAGGGTCTTGATCACCCAGACTACACCGATTGGGTATGGCCAGGCGTTAAGACCGACAAGCCAGGCGCTGTCACCGCTACCGCTGCAACCGCTGGCGATAACGAGTAGTTTTAAGCTATCAACGCTAAAATTGCTTAGCTGATTTTTAGGGAGTCAATCGAAAGGTTGGCTCCCTAAAAAATTAGTCGCACAAAAAAATTAATAATAAAACACATAAAAAATCAGAATTTCCGCTTGTTGTTCTACAAATAGCCTTAAAATAGCTAAGGATTCTTCGTTCGATATGCAATTTTCAACGTTGAAATACGAAGAATAGCAAAACCGAAAATACAAGACAATAAAGCAAACACAGACGCATCAAAGGAGAAAAGTCGTGTCGTTAGTTAACGTAACTATTATCAGCTCCGACTGCGCGCAAAGTCGCAATGTTGTAGCACTGGGAGTTACAAAGGCTCTTTCTAATCATTATTCAACAACTGTTTTTAGACCATCTGCAAAGCATGATGACGCGTTTACAAGCGAATTGATAGCAGCAAGCAGCGCAAAACCAACGCTGGAACAGGCAATTGCCGCATGCCCATGCGCAGTACGTAAAAACAAAGACACACTAAGAGGAGACATTGTAGCTAGCTACAACGATCTGATTAGCGCAACAAACGCTCAAGGATGCGTTATTGTAGCTAGCGATTCCACTTCCGTATTTGACCCAGATTTGTTTAGATTCGATGCATCTGTTGCAGCAGACTTAGCTTCCCCAGTGTTCTTGAGTATTTGTGCAGAAGGCAGAGATAGCAAGCAAATCTTGCAAACAATCGAAGCACAATCCGCAAGCGTTAGCAAAGAATACACAAAAGTATTTGGCGTATTTGTAACTGATTGCAAAGAAGACTTAGCAAAAGAATTAAAAGAAAACTACGCTCAAAGCAATAATGGCACTCCACTTTGGACTTTGCCTGCTATAAGCGAATCCGAATCGAATAAATTCAGCGAATTTGTAGCGGACGAAGAGATTATTAGCGCTTTGCAACAGCCATTTAACGCCCCTACTACCCCGTATGCCTTCCAATACAGCTTACTTGGAAAAGCCAAGGCAAATAAGAAAACAATTGTGCTTCCAGAAGGCGAAGAAGATCGCATTCTAAAAGCAGCTGACTATTTGCTAGAGCGAGACATTGTAAATCTTATTATTGTTGGCCAAAGCGAGTCTATTCTTGCACGCGGAAAAGAACTCGGCTTAAAGTCTCTTAGCAAAGCAAGCTTCCAGTCTATGAGCGACGAGGCTGTTCTTAGCAAGATGATTAGCAAGCTCTGCGAGTTGCGCGCAAAGAAAGGCATGACCGAAGAGCAAGCTAGAGAACAGCTTAAAGATGCAAGCTACTTTGGCACAATGCTAGTGGTACTTGGATTAGCAGACGGACTTGTTTCTGGCTCTGTTAACTCAACTGCAAATACTGTTCGCCCAGCTCTTCAAGTTATTAAAACTAAGCCTGGCTCTAAGCTTGTTTCTGGCGCATTCATTATGTGCTTTAAAGATCATGTGGCTGTGTTTGCAGATTGCGCAATCAACCTTAATCCAGACGCGCAGCAGCTGGCAGATATCGCTTTGCAGTCTGCTCAAACCGCTAAAGCTTTTGGATTAGACCCTAAGGTTGGCATGCTATCTTACTCCACTCTTGGATCTGGAAAAGGCCCAGACGTTGATCTTGTAGAAGAAGCAACAAAGATTGTAAAAGAAAGCGACCCAGACTTAAAGGTTGTTGGATCTATTCAGTTTGACGCTGCATGGTCCGAAACTGTTGCTGCGTCCAAAGCTAAAGGAAATGATGTTGCAGGCCACGTAAATGTGTTTGTGTTCCCAGACTTATGCGCTGGAAACATTGGATACAAGGCCGTTCAGCGCTCCAGCGGCGCATTGGCTGTTGGACCAATTTTGCAAGGACTAAACAAGCCTGTTAACGACTTGTCTAGAGGCGCATTGGTTCAAGATATTATTAACACTGTTGCTCTTACAGCATTGGAAGCGCAGTTCTAATAATCGCAAGAAATAATCGCAAACAAAAATCGCAAGTTCCTACAATGATTTGACTTAACAAAAGCATTCATTGTAGGAACTTACATGTACACTTAAATGTGGCAATTTACTAGCCTTATCAACACTTTATGGAGGATGCCCTCATGGCAAAAACCGTTCTTGTTATCAATTCTGGTTCTAGCTCTATTAAGTACCAGCTCGTCGATTTGGAAAGCGGCGAAGGTATTGCGTCTGGTATTGTAGAAAAAATTGGCGAGCCAGTTGACGGACACTACAAGCACGTATTCAATGGCGAAAAGCATGAGTTTGACGAGCCAGTGCACGATCACGAGCAGGGCTTAAAGCGCGTACTCGGCTTCTTTGAAGAATATGGTCCAAATCTTTCCAAGTCTGGAATCGTTGCTGTTGGACACCGCGTTGTTCAGGGTGGCTTAACCTTCCCTAAGCCAGCATTAGTGAACAAAAAGACAATTAATAAGGTAAAGGATTTGGCCGTTTTGGCTCCACTTCACAACGGTCCAGAGGCTGTTGGCGCTGAAGTTATGACTGAACTTTTGCCAGACGTTCCACAGATTATGGTGTTCGATTCTTCGTTCTTCCACGATTTGCCACAGGTTGCTGCGACTTACGCATTGAACAAAGATATTGCAAACCAGTACCACATTCGTCGCTACGGCGCTCACGGCACTTCCCACGAGTACATTGGCTCTGTAGTTCCAAGTGTTGTTGGAAAGCCTGCAGAAGGCTTAAAGCAGATTGTTTTGCACATTGGAAATGGCGCTTCTGCTTCCGCTCAGATTTCTGGAAAGCCAGTTGAAACTTCTATGGGCTTAACCCCTCTCGAAGGTTTGATGATGGGCGGCCGCACTGGAGATATTGATCCAGCTGTAGTGTTCCACCTTATTCGCAACGCTCACATGAACGTGGACGAGCTTGATACGCTCTTTAACAAGCGTTCTGGCATGATGGGCATGACCGGCCACGGCGATTTGCGCGATATTCATAAGCTCATTGAAGAAGGCGACGAAGACGCTAAGCTTGCTCTCGGCGTGTACGTTCACCGCATTGTTGGCTACATTGGCAACTACACCGCTCAAATGGGCGGCGTGGATGTAATCACATTCACCGCTGGCGTTGGCGAAAACGATGAGATTGTTCGCGCTCTTGTGTGCGAAAAGCTTGCTCCATTCGGCGTTAAGCTCGATAAAGAGAAGAACTTGGTTCGTTCTAAGGAGCCACGCGTTATTTCCACTCCAGATAGCTCTGTGATTATTGCTGTAATCCCAACCAACGAAGAGTTGGCAATCGCTCGAAAGTCTGCACAAATCGCAGAAGCTGGCGAGGATTCTTACGGCAACAAGTTTGAGCGCTAAATCGTAGTGTAAAAACAACGTAACGTAAAAACGTAACACATAAATAATCCCGGGTTAAAAAAACTCGGGATTATTTGTTATTTAAGCATGTTATTTAAGCACACTATTTAAGCATGTTATTCCACATTGTTGGAAAATCTGGAAGCGTTTTACGCGTAGTGGCAATGTTTTTAACATTAATGCCATTAATTCTAAGCCCGAGCATTGCTGCAAACGTGGCCATTCTGTGATCCGCATACGTCTCCATTACTTCCCCATGCATATTTTGGCTAGGAATAATACGGATTCCATCTTCTAGCTCATCTGCGCCTATTCCAACACGATTTAGTTCGGCAACTATTGCACTCAAGCGATTTGTTTCGTGGCCTCTTAAATGCGCAATACCGTGCAACTCGCTTACACCATCTGCAAACGCAAGAATCGCAGCAATACTTGGCGCAACCTCACCAGCAGCAGCCAAATCAAGTGACTTAATGGCATGAATTTTGCCGCTACCAGTTACGCATAACGTTGAAGAATCTGCGCTAGAATGCTCAAAAACGATTTTTGCACCCATCCGCTCAACAATCCCAGGCAACAATCCCCCAGGCTGAGTAGTTTTAAGCGGCCAATTAGGGATTTTAACGCATCCGCCAGCAATCAACGCTGCCCCAATAAAAGGCGCTGCGTTAGAAAGATCTGGCTCCACAACAACTTCATCTGGCAAAGTTAAATCATGTTCTTTAACACGCCAAATTCCGCTTTCTGGCATATCTACCACTCCGCCAGCTTTGCGCACATCTTCCATTGTCATTTGAATATGCGGCATACTAGGCAATTTGCTTCCAATATGCTCTATTTGTAGACCTTTTGGAATACGCGATGCAATTAACAGCAGCGCAGATATAAATTGAGACGAAAGCGAAGAATCAATACGAACAACACGATTGCTGCCAGCAGTTTGCTTGCCATCTACCCCATATTCCACAAGATTTTTAGGAGGAATAACGCTAAATGGTAAGAAGCCGACTTCTCCGTGATATACGATTTTTGCACCCAACTGTTCCAATCCATCTAGAACAGGCTTCATTGGACGAGCATACGCTTGCTCATCTCCGTCAAACTTTACAGACTTATTTGCAAACAGCGCTAAAGCCGTTACAAAACGCATAACTGTTCCAGCCAAGCCACAATTAACAACCGCACAATCATCTACGCTAAAAACGCCATTTTTAGGCGGAATAACGCAAACTGTTGTGCCATCTTCGCTTAATGAATTGCATTTAACCCCAAATACGCTTAGCGCATTAATCATAAGTTCCGTATCTCTAGAACGCAGCAACCCCTTTAAAACAACTGGTTTTTTACCGATTGCTGCCAGAATCAAATATCGATTAGATAACGACTTGCTTCCAGGAACAGAAACTAAAGCATTAATCGCACTATTTGAAAATGGTGCTTTCCAAAGATTGTTTACACCTTTTGCATTTAAATTCGTAACGTCACTCATACTATGAATTATCTAAGAACGTGTAGAAAACAAGCAGATATAAAAAAGTCGGGGTGACAGGATTCGAACCTGCGACATCCTGCTCCCAAAGCAGGCGCGCTACCAAACTGCGCTACACCCCGATGCTTTCTAGCTGGTTACCAGCTCCAAGCACAATCAAATACAATAGCGCACATTGCAGACAAAAGCAAATTTGCAACACGCGCGATAGAATAGAATCAGCATTGAAAATAGGCAACGGATTTTAGAGGTTAGCATGGGGCGTTTTCAACGTACGGAGGCAGCGGGATTAATCGCTTTTCTTGCATGCGCAGTATTTGGCATGATTGTAATGTCTATATACATAAACACAATGCCCGCAATATGGCAGGTTACGCAACGCTTGTTTACAATGGCATCTGGAGTTGTGGCAGCTTGCAGCATGTGCACTTTTATAGTCGGATATTTAAGAACACACAAAGGATTACTTAAAAAGAACTGGCTGCAAATTGCAAAACATGCTTTTGAAATAATCGCACTTTCTACGATTTACGGCGCAACAATGCTATTAATGTCTTTTGCTCTTCTTTCTATAATCAACAGCATTATTGGAAGAAGCGCTGTAAATACTTATCTTCCTGTTCTTTGCTGTGCGTTAAGCGGAATTGTTGGGTATGCAACTCTTGTTCAGGCAGAACTTTTAGAGGCAAAAACCGTTGCCTCACTTCTTCCACTATTTGTGATTTCTGGAGCAGCAACTGCTGGATTAACCTCCGACGACCCATATTGGTATAACAATAACTTCTCCCAACTTGGCGACAGAACAACGTTTGCTGCAAGCATGTTTAACGCAACGCTGATTCTAGCTGGAATATGCATTATTATTACAAGCTACTTTGCTATAACCGAGTTTGTTGCTACACAGCACGAAATCTTGCAAAATAAAGGCACCAACGCTACAAAGCATTTTAAAGCTCGAACAACTATTATGGCAGCTCTGCTTATTCTTGGAGGAATAGCATTTATTGGGATTGGAACTTTCCGCTATACCCCACACCCCGTTATACACGATTTATGCGCTAGAGGCGTTACAGGACTTATTTGCACAATGCTTATATGCCTTCCGTGGCTTGCGCCTAGGCTTTCTAAAACATTCTACGTTGCTTCGGATTTAGCTGTTATTCTTACAGCCTGGGTTGGAAACCAATGGGTTCATGGCAATAACACTTTAACAAATGTAGAAGCTTTGTCTTGTTTACTATTTTTAGGATGGATAATAGTGTTTTCCAGGCAAGTGGCAGCTATGCAAAGCGACCGTTTAAGGTCTCAAGTCAAATCTTAAATAATGTCTTAAATCAAGATATTAAAAATGTGACCTACGGCTGGCTAAAAGCGCAACCATAGGTCACAATCAATTTAATCCTTAATATTATTCTTGCTTTTCGCTCATAAGAAGAAGGAAACTTCTTGATTGAGCAACAATATTAAAACCAGATTCGTAATGCAATTGCGGACCTTTTGGATTATGAGTGTCTACAACAAGAGTCCACTTTTCTACATAACGCTTATCTGGCAAAGTGAAAGTTATAGGCTCGTAATGCGCGTTGAAAATAAGAATAAAGTCGTTATCGACCATTCTACTTCCATACCAATCGGTTTCTGGAATATCTGAACCGTTTAAATAGATCATAACCGAAAGCGCATGAGTATTACTCCAAGCTTCCATATCCATTACGGAACCAGTGTGATCAAACCACTCTACTTGCGGAATCTCTGAGGCATCATCCGAAGGCATACGACCAGTAAAGAACCTACGCCTATGCAAAACAGGGTGATCCAGCCTTAAATGAATAAGCTTGGAAACAAAGTCAAACATATCTTTTTGAGTGGAATCAAAATCCCAATTAATCCAAGAAATAGCATTATCTTGGCAATATGCGTTGTTGTTTCCATTTTGAGTGCGCATGGTTTCATCTCCAGCGCAAATCATAGGAATACCCTGGCTCATTAGCAAAGTGGAGAAAAGATTTCGCATCTGGCGCTGACGAAGCTCGTTAACATCGTGAATATTCGTAGGGCCTTCTACTCCACAATTCCACGAACGATTGTCGTTAGCACCGTCGTTATTACCCTCTTTATTAGCCTCATTATGCTTTTCGTTATAGCTCACTAAATCGTTCATAGTAAAGCCGTCATGAGCGGTAATAAAGTTTACAGACGCAACTGGCTTACGGCCGTTTTGCTCATATAAATCGGAGCTTCCCATAAGTCGGCTTGCAAACTCAGGCAAAGTCGAAGGCTGCGAGCGCCAAAAATCTCGCACGCAATCGCGGTATCGGCCATTCCACTCGGACCAGCTTGGAGGGAATCCACCAACTTGGTAGCCGCCAACGCCAATATCCCAAGGCTCTGCAATAAGCTTTACGCTAGAGATAATAGGGTCTTGCTCAATAATGTCGAAGAATGCAGAGAGCTTATCTACCTCTTGGAACTGGCGAGCTAGCGTTGCTGCCAAGTCGAATCTAAATCCGTCTACGTGCATTTCCGTAACCCAATAGCGCAAGCTATCTGTGATTAATCGCAAGGCTTTAGGGGAACGCATAAGAAGCGAGTTTCCTGTGCCAGTGGTGTCAAAATAATGACGTTGATCGTTGTCTACTAAACGATAGTATGCACGGTTATCGATTCCACGGAAGCTTAAAGTTGGGCCTCTATCGTTTCCTTCGGCAGTGTGATTGTAAACAACGTCTAGAATAACTTCCATTCCTGCAGCATGGTACGCCTTAACCATTGCCTTAAACTCGTTAACCTGCTCGCCGCGCTGGCCGGAGCTAGAATAAGAATTTTGCGGAGCAAAGAAGCCAATTGTGTTATATCCCCAATAATTGCTTAAGCCCTTATTTTGCAAGAAAGAGTCGTTTACAAACTGGTGAATAGGCATAAGCTCAATGGCAGTAATACCAAGCTTTTTTAAGTAAGATATTACGCTTGGATGAGCCAATCCTGCGTACGTTCCGCGGATTTCTGGAGGAACATTGCGATTTAGATTCGTCATTCCCCTAACATGAGCCTCGTAAATTACACTATCGTGATACGGGATCATTGGATGCTGATCGTTTCCCCAATCAAAATATGGGTTTATAACAGCAGCTTTCATAGTGTGGCTTGCAGAATCCAAAGTGTTCATTGCCGATAAATCGTCTGGATTTGCAAACCAGTAGGAAAACAGGCTCTCGTCGCCATCAATATTTCCCTCTATTGCCTTAGCATATGGGTCTAAAAGAAGCTTGTTTGGATTACACCACAATCCATGATTTGGGTCATACGGCCCGTAAACTCTATAGCCGTACCTTTGGCCTGGCTGTATGCCAGATATGTAAGTATGCCAAACGTAAGAATTCTGCTCCGTCATGTCAATACGAGTTTCGTTGTCTTGCTCGTCAAACAAGCACAGCTCAACGTGCTTTGCCACTTCGGAGAATAACGCGAAGTTTACGCCTGCGCCATCGTAGGTAGCTCCAAGCGGATACATAGAACCTGGTCTAATTTGCATAGTTCCAGTATGGCATATATTTATATAGTTTTCATCAATACCATAGGCGATTCTTAAAAAAGATTAAACTTTTACAAAATGCAAGAGTCTTTTAGAAAATAAAAAAATCTTTTATATAACATGCTGATTTTTCCCTAAATTAAAGGCAACACGCCGAAGTATAGCCTTTAACCACATTGCTTAAAAAACATAGCAAAAAAGCTTTAAGACTGATGAAATAGCAACATGATAAACCAACAAAACATTGCAGCAGAACAATCTCAAGAAGGGCTATTAACCCGCGTAGAAAACGTTGAAAAACAGCTACGCGACTTTTCAACGCCCAATAAAACAATAGGGAGTCTTGGAGAAGAATACACATCAATAAAACTAATGCTTAAAAATTGGATTCTTCTAGATAGAAATTGGCATAGTCGTTTTGGAGAGCTGGACGTTGTAATGATGGATATTTTAGGAACAATCGTATTTATAGAAGTAAAAACACGTAGAAGCGTACGGTTTGGCACTCCTCTAGAAGCGGTAACAGAAGAAAAACGCATAAAAACACACAAAGCTGCGTTTAAATGGCTAGAAGATCACAAGATGTTTAAACATAGAAGAATACGATTCGACGTTGTATCAATCCTTATTTCAAAAAACAAAAACATTCAAATACAACACATTTTAGGAGCATTCTAATGGTTATTGGCAACGCATTATCTGTAGGACTACTCGGATTAAAAGCCTTTACAATACAATTACAAGCATTTATATCTAGCGGTCTACCTGGATTTTCGATTATTGGACTACCAGATACTTCTTTAAGCGAAGCAAGAGAACGAGTTAAATCGGCATACATGTCTTTACACTGCACTTGGCCAGACACAAGGCTAACAGTAAATCTTTCACCTGCATCTATGCCAAAAAGCGGATCTTCTTACGACCTTGCAATCGCTGCAAGCATACTAAGCGCTAGAGGAATTATTCCACTTAACGAGCTAGAAAACACTATTATTTTGGGCGAGCTTAACTTAGACGGGTCTGTTTTGCCAATTCAAGGCATGCTGCCAATCGCACTGTATGCTAAGCAAAAAAATATTACAAAAATGATTATTCCATACAAAAATCTTGCAGAAGCCAAGCTAGTAGACGGCATTGAGGCGATTGGAATTAAGCATATTTTGGATTTAGTAGACGAGCTAAATGGAAAATTAGAAGACGAAGATAGGCCTATTGCCGAAAAGAACAGAGAACGCGCATTAAATGCGATTAACCCGTACGACCACATTATTGTGGAAGAAAGGGAAAATCCTGGAGATTATTGCAATCCTAATAATAACGGCCTTAACAATACAAACTATAAAAAAGAAGGCAGCGAAGAGCCACAAAATAACAATAAGCCATTAAACGCAATTGGAGATATGTCGGAAGTTTTAGGCCAAGAGCACACAAAGTGGGCTTTGCAAGTGGCAGCGGCTGGGGGTCATCATGTTATGATGATAGGCCCTCCTGGATCTGGAAAAACCATGCTGGCTTCCAGAATGCCAAGCATAATGTGCCCACTCACCGAACAAGAGCAGCTAGAAGTGGCCTCTATTCGCTCGCTTTGCGGAACTCTTGACTACTACGGAATAACGGACATTCCGCCTTTTGAAGCACCTCATCACACTTCTTCTGCAGCATCTCTTATAGGAGGCGGCGCAGGACTTGCAAAACCTGGAATAATAACTCGCGCGCATTGCGGTGTTTTATTTATGGACGAAGCTCCAGAATTTTCTCCGCGAGTTTTGCAAACACTTAGAGAACCATTGGAATCTGGCCACATTGCTGTTTCTAGATCTAAAGGAACAACGCTGTATCCTGCTAAATTCCAGCTTGTTATTGCAGCAAATCCATGCCCGTGCGGATACGCGTACGGAAACAGCGAGCGCTGCACTTGCAAAGAAAAAGAACGCATACGCTATTTTTCTAGACTTTCTGGGCCGATTTTAGACAGAATTGATATTCAAATGGATGTTCCGCCTGTAGAAAAAATCATAACTAAAAAAGCCATGTTAGAAAACGGCGCAAGTCAAATGTCTGGAAAAATTTTGACTAGCAAAATGATGCGTCAAAACGTAAAAAACGCAAGGCTTGTTGCACAAGATCGTTTTAAAAAACTTGGTTGGAGTTGCAATGCTCAAGCCTCTGGAACATGGCTTAGAAAAAACACTTCGCAAGATGCGATTGAGTTAATAAATAAATCACTTGAAAACCACAAACTAAGTTTGCGTGGAGCAGATAGAGCACTCAGACTTGCCTGGACTTTAGCGGATCTTTGCGGGCACACTTGCCCAGATTTAACAGATATGGCTCAAGCAATTAGCTTAAGGACAAGAATATGATTAGCGAAAATAAAACAAACAGCACAAGTAGCACAAACAGCACAAACATAGCAAACGCGCAAACGGCAGACGTTTATTCAATAGATAACGAAACTTTAGCGCGCGCAATCCTAACGTTTTGCATAGACGGAGCAGACGCCATAATGTACACGCTTACTATAGGAACTCTTAATGCTGCAAGCATTGTAGACGCACTATATTCTATTTGTGAATCAATTACTAAAAGCAAAGGCAAAATAAGCAGCAAACAGCTAGAGCTTGATTTTAAAACAAACAGCTATAAGAATAATACTGACTCAAGCGCAGATGACTTAGACAATGCAATTACAAAGATTGTAAAAAATCACCCGCAAATCAAGGTTTTAGAAAAATACTTTTTGGAAGGTCTTAAAATCTGGGGCGGTAAAAATGCAGACAATAAAAACGAAGTAAATAATTTTGCTGTATTGCATAAATCCGTTAAAAAGTGGTGTTTAAGAATGCAAAACCTACCTTTTTGGGATGCAAATAAACTCAAAAAATGGTTTAGCTCAAACGGATCGCAGTGGATTATATCTCCAAAAAGCAAGTATTGGCCTAAGCAATTGCAAGATTTAGCAACAAAATGTAAGGTTGCTCCCCCACTTTGCTTATGGGGAATTGGAGACCCAAATGCTCTTGTTCAATGCAATCAGCCTCTTGCAATTGTTGGATCTAGAGGCTGCAACGACTACGGGTACGAGCTTAGCTTTACATTTGCTAAATCATGCGCTAAAAAGGGACACACTATTGTTTCTGGCGGAGCATACGGAATTGACGCTGCAGCTCATTGGGGAAGCTTAGACGCATTGGATTGCCACGCAATAAACGCAAGCCCTGTAGGCAAAACAATAGTCGTTTTTGCTGGAGGCCTAAACAATATGGGTCCAACATGCAACGCTCAGCTTTTTAACGCAATTCTTGCAAGCGGCGGAGTGTGCATAAGCGAGCTTTGCCCAGAAACTATTCCAGAAGCACGCAGATTCTTGCTAAGAAACCGTCTTATTGCAGCAATCGCCAGCAAAATCATAGTATCGCAAGCAAGATTAAGATCTGGTGCATTAAACACGGCAAATTGGGCATTGGAGCTAAACCGAGAATTGTATGCAGTTCCAGGAGATGTAACTTTGCCAAATAATGCTGGATGCAACATGCTTATTCACGACGGAAAAGCTATGATGATATGCTCACACAGAGATATAGAAAACATCTACCCTACTTCACACCACTATTTACCACATTCGTTAGGAAATAACGAAAGCATTCCAGAAACTTGCACAAACTTCCAAAAGCTTATATTAAAAGCGATTTACAATTGCAAGCACAACAAAATCTGCGCAAATATAGATAACATTAGTGAAACCATTGCAAAAGCAGAAACAAATGGCGACTTTTCAATATCAAAAATCTCTGGAGAGCTTGCGATTCTTGAGCTAAACGGTGTAATTAAAAATCAGAATGGAGTTTTTAGCATAAATAGAAAAAAGTCTTAAAGTCTTAATTAAAAAACAAAAAATATGAGAAAATAAGTAGTATGCAGTCAAACTTTAATGAACAAAACGGATTAAACGTAAAAAATCAACAAAAACGCGAGCAGATAAAATTAAATAGCTCTTTTTACAACGTTTTAATTATTGGAGCTGGAGCTGCAGGACTTTCAGCCGCATTAGGCTTAGTAAAGTCTAAAGAATACAAAGAGCTAAAAACGCACGGAAAACAGCCTAAAATACTAGTGATTTGCAAACTTCAAGCGTTAAGGTCTCACACGGGATCTGCCGAAGGTGGAATAGCTGCAGCACTAGGAAATGTAGAAAAAGACTGCTGGCAATGGCACTATTACGACACTGTTCACGGAGGCGACTGGCTAAGCGATCAAAATGCGGCAAAAATGCTAGCAAAAGAAGCTAGAGAAACAGTTATTGAGCTTGAACACTTTGGCGTTGCTTTTTCTAGAACAAAAGACGGGCATATTAATCAAAGATTCTTTGGAGGCCACACAGCAGACTTTGGAAAACAGCCAGTTAAAAGAGCCGCCTACGCTGCAGATAGAATTGGTCACCAAATTTTGTACAGTTTGTGGCAAAAATGCTTAGAAGAAAACATTGAAATTAGCGAAGAAACTTACGTTACAGACATTGCAATCAACAGCGAAACAAGCAGCGTAGAAGGAGTTATAGCGCTAAACGAAAAAACGGGAAGCCTAGAAAAAATAATCGCAGATAACGTTCTTATAGCAACGGGTGGAGCTGGAAGACTATTTGAAACAACTTCTAATTCCTGGGATTTAACAGGAGATGGAATGGCTTTAGCTCTAAATGCTGGATTGCAATTAGAAGACATAGAGTTTATACAATTCCACCCAACTGGCTTAGCACACACTGGAATACTGCTTTCGGAAGCGGCGCGTGGCGAAGGCGGAGTGCTTAGAAATTTCAAAAACGAAGCATTTATGAAGAACTACGATAAGATTCACGCGGATTTGGCACCAAGAGACGTGGTTAGCAGGGCGATTGTAGCCGAGGTTGACGCTGCCAGGGGCGTAGAAGACACCACCAGCAGCGTTGACAAAAAAGATTGCGTTTGGCTAGACATGACTCATATAGAAAAACAACATATGCAAGAGGCTCTTCCGCAAGTTGTAGAGACGATTGAAAAATACGCGCATTTAGACCCATCAAAAGATTTTGTGCCAATTAAGCCTACCGCACACTACACAATGGGCGGAATACCAATCAACCTTAACGGACAAGTGTATAAATTAGATGGAGGCAAAAAACAAAGCATAAACGGATTATATGCTGCTGGAGAATGTGCATGCTCGGGAGTACATGGGGCTAATCGCCTTGGCGGAAACTCTCTTCTTGACGCTTGCTTATTTGGAAAGCTGGCTGGAAAATCTATTGCAAAGAACGTGCAAGAACAAAGTCAAAATCAAAATAATCAAAATCAAAATAATTTACAAAGCAAAACCAAGAATGAAACTAAAAATCTAGACGAATTAGCTAAAAATCGAATACAAAAAATACAAGATTTTATGCAAATCCGTAACGATGATAGCGCAAATCAAAATCCATATAGTCTTCTAGACAACTTAGAAAACATTATGGAAACTGCGGCAGCTGTTAGATGTAGCGAAAAAACACTTAAAGATGCTTTGCAAAAAATCGATACGATTATTATTCCAAAAGCTAAAATGCTTGCCGTACATTCTAAAAATCTTGTTTTTAATCAAGAACTAACAGCTATTTTGGAATTGCAAAATATGATTACACTTGCAAAAAGCATTCTAAACGCATCTTTAGCAAGGCATGAATCTAGAGGATCTTTTACAAGATTGGATTATCCAAATCGCAATAACAGCCAAAATCCTCAACATTCTATAGTGGATTTAAGCGGAAACGTGCAGAATATGCCAGTTGTAATCGTTGATTTTAACCCAAATCAGCCAATTAACGGGCAAAATACTAGCGAAATTAAAGAAATTATTGCAAAAATCAATTAATTTTCAACACGCCGAAGCAAAGAGTCAAAAAAGATGTTATAGTTCTATCTGTTGTCTAAAACACCCGTCCGGGTGGCGGAATGGTAGACGCGCTAGCTTGAGGTGCTAGTGCCTATTTGTACAGGCGTGCGGGTTCAAGTCCCGCTCCGGACACAGAATAAAGCCTTGCTGAGAAATCAGCAAGGCTTTTTGCATATTAATCCCAAGCGCGGGGCTATGTGTTATAGCCCTAATCACGCTAGTTAATCACGTAATTCCAAGGGTCAAATGCCCTACCAATCCACAAGACATCAATCGATTCTCCAAGATTTTTATAAACACTATCTTGAATATCTTTAACTGCGTACTCAAACCACAAAGACTCAATAGCACTATGAGGGGTGTTTATAAGCATAGGCTTAGCAATACTGGAGTTTGCTAATTTAGATTCATAAACAGCCTGCTCATACGCGTCTGTTGCAGGATGATGCCTTAAATCACTTGTTACATACACATCTGCTCCGCAAGCGCGAACAGCATCGAATAAAGAATCGCCCGAACCTGGAAGAACAGCTATTTTGCTAACAATTGCATTAACATCTCCGCACACTTGAACGCCTAACTTAGTAGCAGGCAAAGCGTTAAAAACGCGCATTGCAAACTCTTTAAGAGTGATTTCTTTTTCTAGCACGCCAACTCTGCCAAGCCCAAGAGAAGGGTCGTCATTGCTTGCAGGAACAAGAGGCTGCAAATCCTTAAGACCAAAAGCACTAGCTGCAGCAGCAGCCACTCCCCTAAAAGCCGCGTCCGCATTAGTGTGCCCAACCCACAATCCACAACGATTTTCAATAAGAGTTTGAACTATTTTCCCGCGAACAGAAAAACCAGAAACTTCATGAACTGATCTAAAAAACAAAGGATGATGCGAAACAATCAAATCCGCACCCATTTTGCATGCTTCATTAACAGCCTCAAGCGTTGGGTCCGATAAGCAAACAATTTTATTAACTTTATGCGAAGGATCTCCAACAATTAATCCTGGATTATCCCAAGACTCAGCAAGACTTAAAGGATACAAATCTTCCAAAATCTTAACAATATCGCTTAAAGTCGCCATTATTCCTATCCTTTGCAATAGACCTCTACAACAGATTTCTACAATAGACTTCTACATTAGCCTAAATGGTATTTATAGTAATTTACAAACACACTCAGTGCGCAGCAAGCTGCCAATCGTCGCCCAAACCAGTAGAAACACTAAGCGGAACAGAAAGCTCCACAGTATGCTCCATAGCGTTTTTAACAATATCTTGAACAACATCTACTTCTCCGTGCGCAACTTCAAGAACAAGTTCATCGTGAATCTGCAAAATCACACGACTTTTAACATTAGCGTTTCGCAAATCATCGTCTACTTTAATCATTGCAAGCTTCATAATGTCTGCAGCACTTCCCTGAATAGGCGCGTTTAAAGCAGCTCGCTCTGCAGCTTCTCTAGATGCCCTGTTTGTGGAATTTAGCTTAGGGAAATATCTTCTTCGGCCAAACATTGTTTGCGTATAACCAAGCTTTCTTGCCTTGTCTACCAAAGACTCCAAATAATCGTGCACAGAGCCAAAAGTATTGAAATACTTTTCTTTAAGCATCTCGGCAGCCGCAGGACTAATGCCTAATTGTTTTGCAAGACCGTATGTGCTAAGACCATATGCTAACCCATAGCTCATTGCTTTAACATGACTGCGCTGATCTGAGCTAACTTGTTCTACTGGAATCTTATAAACCAAGCTTGCTACAAACTTATGGAAATCAACTCCAGACTGGAATGCATCAATAAGTGTTTGATCACCAGAAGCATGTGCCATAATCCTAAGTTCCACTTGCGAATAATCACAGCTCATAAGTTGTTGGTAATTACTTCCTGGAACAAAAGCCGCTCTAATCTCTCTTCCAGCAGCGTTTCTATTAGGAATGTTTTGCAAGTTTGGATCCGAAGAACTTAAGCGTCCAGTAGCAGCAATAGTCTGCTCAAAAGTGGTGTGAATCCTACCATCTTTATATCTTGCAGCATCAATAAGGCTTTGAACAATTTGCTTTAACTTATTAGTTTCACGATATTTTAACAATGCACCCAAAAATTGGCTTGACTTTTCATCTGGATTAGTCTTTGCATACAGCTCTTGCAAAGCCTCGGCATTAGTAGTGTAAGAGCCACTTTTTGTTCTACGCGTAGGCTTTAGACCCATGTCTTCAAACAATAATTGCTGAATCTGCTTAGGACTTTGCAAATTTATTGGCCTGCTGGCAACGTCTAAAGCCATTTTTTGCGCAAATTGAGCTTCGCTTGCAAAATTATCTCGCATAGACGTAAGTCGAAGCATATCTACAGCAGCGCCCGCATCTTCCATTCCTCGTAAAACCCTAGAAACAGGCATTTCAACGTCTACCATTAAGCCAGTTTGCTTGCGTTCATCTAGTTCATTTGCGTACTGCTTAGCCAATAAGCGTATAATCACAGCTGTTTCTAGCATGCCTTTTTCTAATTCTTTGCTATCTTGGCTATCTTGGCTCTGCGACTCTTGTTCTTTAGAATCCTCGCCGCTTTCTATATCAAAATCAAGCTTGCCCTGCGTTGGCTCAGCGTTTAATTCCGCACCACCTATATGAATGTTTAGAACATGTTCGGCCATATTACAAAGATTTTCATTCTTAAAATCTGGCTCAATTAAGTAAGATGCTAAACGAGTGTCAATTAGCGGACTAAACGAGTAGTTGTTTTCCACAATTTTCAATGACTTTAAAAGAGCAATATTCTTTTTGTAATCATGCAAAACTATTGAAGACTCATGCTTTTTTATAAAATCTTTTAGCTTAGAGCAGATTGTATCGCTATTTTTATTAAGAACATCGGCATACACGATTGCTGCATCATTACCAGCTAGGATTATTAACGCTTTTGCAAAAATGCCAAACTCTTGAGTGTTATTTGGCTCTTCTAAAGCAAATAATGATATTTCTTTGTGCTCTTTTATTGTTTTTGCGCAAGACAAGTCGTTTCTTATAAGATTTGTGCTATCTGGAGCAGAAAAATCGCAAGTCTCCGCCACACAAGAATTTGCTAGATTAATCCAAACATCTAAATCGGATTCTGAATTAATTTTATGCACGTTTATTCGATCTATCAGCGCTTTAATGTCTTCTAAATCTTCTGAATTATCTAACTCAGACGAACTATTATTCTCTGCGTGCGCGCTTGAAGCAGAAATCATCATTTTAATATTCTCGTCTAAAAGCTCTTTGCTTCCGCGCGTAAACTCTTTTAAGATCTTTCTTCTAGTACGCGTACCAAATTCAAGATTTTCAAACAACTCGCCTACAGCTGCAGCGTCCACATTTCCAAATTCAAGATCGCTAATGCTAACACCAAGGTCTAAATCTTTAACAAGAGTATTAACCTTTTTGTTCAAACGAATCTGATCAATACTTTCTCGCAAAGATTCACCTTTTTTACCAGTGATTTGATTTGCGTTTTCAATAATGCCCTCTAAACTACCAAACTGATTAATCCACTTGGCAGCGTAGCCGTCTCCAACTCCTGGAACTCCTGGAATATTATCAGACGTTTCTCCACGCAACGCTGCTAAATCCGAATACTGACTAGGCGTAACGTTGTACTTTTCAATAATCGCATTAGGATCCATTTGCCTTAAATCCTTAAAATGCCTGCCCGGGTACAGTACATTAATATTGTTATCAATAATCTGAAAAGCATCACGATCGCCAGAAAGAATAAGCGATTTATAGCCAGCATTAGCGCCCATTGTTGCCAGAGTTGCAATAATGTCGTCGCCTTCGTAGCCCTGTTTTGTAATATACTTAACGCCTAACGCGCTAAGCATTTTTTGAATAACGGGAAGCTGAGCTATAAGCTCTTCTGGAGCTGCATCACGAGTGCCCTTATATTGCGGCAAAAGCTTGTTTCTAAAAGTTCCACCTTTAACGTCGAAAGCAACCGCAAGCTTATCTGGTTTCTCTTTTTCTATAACTTGCGAAAGCATAGTAGAAAAGCCCCATATTGCATTAGTTGCAAAACCAGACTTTGTGGAAAAATTATCCGCGGATATTGCGTAGAAAGCACGAAACGCAAGTGAGTGGCCATCTACCACCAACAACGTTCCTTTTTTATAATTGTTCTTAAAAGAATCTTCGTTTGAAACGATGCTGGTATCCACTTAACACCCACCTGCGTTTTCGTAAAATAAATTTTGAAATTATTCAATGCACGCTTGCATACAATCTGCAACGATTATTAAATTTTGTTTTTACTAACTATGCCTATTCCTCGGCAGCTGGCTTCTCTTCGCCATACTTAGCAATAATAGCCAAAGCAAGACGCTTCTTAGGAATACGCTGATCCATTGAAGTTTTTTGAATCCAACGGAAAGCACCCTGCTCCGAGAATCCAGCCTTATCCATAAGCAAGCCCTTTGCTCTATCTACAAGCTTGCGTTCTTCTAAGGTATCTTCGGCTTTTTTAAGCTTTTCTTCTGCTTTACGAAGCTGATCTTGAGCATCTTGCAACTTGCCTTCTGTGCGCTCAACACTATCTAGCAAATCGTTAATCTCACTAAACCTACCCATAGCAACTTCTAAGGCTGGCAAGAGCTTTGACTCTTCGTAAGGCTTTGTAACATAAGCCATTGCGCCCGCACCCGTAGCACGCTTAACTAAATCAGCTTGCGAAAAAGCGGTTAGCATAACAACTGGAGCAATGTTTTCGTCGCAAATAGTAGCAGCCGCTTGAATTCCATCTACAACAGGCATTTTAACGTCCATGCAAACAACGTCTGGACGATATTCGCGAGTAAGATCAACCGCCTCTTGGCCGTTAGCAGCTTGTCCCACAACCTTATATCCGTTGTCTTCTAGCATAGCTACAAGATCCATACGGTTAACTGCTTCATCTTCGGCAACGACAACAGTTTTTTCAACATTTTCGTTTTGTTCACTAGCGTTCTTATTACTCTCTACGCCATTTTGCGCCTCAGCAGCATTACGCAATTCATCATCTGTAAGCACAACAGGCGCCTTCCCCATCTCTTCATCGCCATTTTCAGCCGACATTTTAACCTCATTTCCTTACCATAAAACACAAGGCAACAGCGCTATGCATTCCACCAACACGTACATTCGCACACTTTAATACTCGCCATCTTTGCGTTTATTTTTAGGCCAGCATCATGCAAGTTTTATGCACAAACACTAAAAAGCACACTGTGCGCGTTGCCACATGATTTTACTCGCATGCGTGTATAAAAATACGTTATAAACCGCATTTTAATGCGGCAAACTGCATGCAAATATTGACAATACAAAAGTCAAGGCACCTAGCATTGCCAGCTTTACGCATAGCGGAAAAGCATTAGCATAATCACTATTAGAAACCGCGCATATTAGCAAGTGTGCTTTTTTAATAAACACATAGGTAATCAATAATAACAGAATGCAAGAAACAATAAACACACCTTTATTAAGCAATCCGCTATTTAACGTGCAAACAATTTCATATGGATTACCAATACTTAAAATTACGCCTATAAATCGCGTATAAAACACGTATAACAGCACATATGCAGATTGCAAAATCACCAAAAAACCAACAACGCAAGAAAATACAACACTACCCTTGCGCTTTCCAAGCAACGCCATTGCTGTGATTTTTTTATGACGTATGTCACTTTCTGCGTCTCGCAAATTGTTAATCATCATAAGACAAGCAGAAAATCCACCTGGAATAAAAGATAATAAAACGCAAAATGCGATTTGACTTACGCTAGCTAACGCAATTGAATCTTTAGAAAAACCACTTGCATAAAAAAGCGCGCACAATGTTCCTAAAAACGCAACTGGCCCAAAGAACAAAAACGCACTAAACTCTCCCCAACCGCAGTATCCATATGGATGCGATCCTCCAGCATAAAACCACGCTGCAATCAAGCAGACTAAGCCAAGAGGAATAAACAGCCAAACACCACTTTTAATAGTAATAATCAAGCCAAAAATGCATGATATTAAAGCAGATATTCCAACAGCATACAGCACTGATTTTGGCTTAATACCAGCGTCTGCAAGCCTCCAAGACACATCGCATAGCGCTTTACCGTCTGCACTCAGTTCTCGCTTAGATCTTTGATTATCTAGCCCGCGCAAACCGTCGCAATAATCGTTTGCATAGTTTACGGAAATTTGCATAAAAGCAGCAACGCCTATGCATAACAGCGATTGAATAACAAAATTTTCAATATTGTATGGTTTAACAAGTATTTGCCCACTAAACAAATATCTTGCAAAAATCGAAATTGCCATAACAACTGGCACAATTCCAATCGGAAGCGTATAAAGTCTTGCACCTTTAATCCAAAACTTAATATTAGTCATTAAAAATCGCCTAAATTCTAGAATTCTTTAACTTATTCTAGATTAGTTTAGACTATTTTAGATTATTTGTGGAGCAAATATAGATGCAAGAATTGGCAAAGCAATCATTAACGCAGACACAACAAGAAGAACAAATCCACGCCATCCAAAAGAATACTTTTTAAAGGAGGATTTTCTAGTGCGCAAATAGAACCCACGCTCTTCTGCAGCCAGAGCACAACTATCTGCTTTACGAACAGACAAAACCAAAAGAGGCACAATCAAAGGCATCATAAGCTTAATCTTTTTAAAAGGATTTTTAGTATCAAACTCCACTCCCCTTGCCATTTGCGCTTGCGTAATTTGAGACATTTCGTACGCAAAAATAGGAACAAATCGCACAGCAGTAGTGATTGTAAAAGCATAGCAATACGGAATATGGAAGTATTGAACAACTGCATTGGCTAAATCGTTTAGTTTTGTAATGCTAAGAACGCTTACAAGAGGCAATGCAAAGCAAAACAGCCTTAAAGATGCTCGCAATGCAACAGAAATTCCCTTTGTGCTAAACCATAAGAACATGTAATTTCCGCCTTGGGCAATAACTGTTTGCAAAAAGAACATTACAACGCCAAGAATAAGCATTGCGCGCACAAGAGGAAACAGCGTTTTAAGAATTCCAGCCATAGCCATGCCAGCAAGAATAAGAGCTGCAATAACAACAAGAACAGTAAATTGTTGAGCTATAAAAGCAGAAACAACAACACTTATAGCCAGTATGAGTTTTGCAATAGGATTTGCTTTGTGAAGTAAAGTTGAACCTTCGTTATAAGTTAAGATTTTAGTTTGCATAATTCACACCTTGCTTTACAAATTGCAACTCTTTTTAAGAGCATTAACCAGCATATCCCTTTTATATAAGCCCCTGCATGCACTAAAACCGTGTTCCACTAATCCTTTAGATACAGCGCATAAAAGCGGAGCGCATAATGCAGCTTCTTTGCAAATGGCGTTGTTTTCAAAAACGCAACTTATGCTGCCGTCTTCTAGAATTTTGCCATCGTTTACTACGATTAAACGCGTTGCAAAGTCAAGAACCACTTCCATATCGTGGCAGACCATTATCACACAGCAACCGTGGTCTCTAAGGTCTTCTACAACTTGCATAATGCGTAAACATTCCATGTAGTCTAAGCCACACGTAGGCTCGTCTAAAACAAGAATTTTAGGATTTGTTACAACAGTTGCAGCCAAAGCCACCATTTGACGCTGACCTCTAGAAAGCATAAATGGGCTTGCACTAGGATTTAGATTTAGCTTTTTAATCACCTGCATTGCATGATCATTAGCATCTTTAACAGATTCACCTAGAAGAATGCAACTAAACGCAACTTCTTCTAAAACAGTGTCTTTGCAAAGCTGACGGTCTGGATTCTGGAAAAGCGTAGAAACATAATGCGCAATCTGGCTAATCTTCATATTGCTAGTGTCTTTGCCGTCAATAAAAATGCTGCCGCTGCTGGCCTTAAGCAAACCATTGATTAGCTTAGTAACAGTTGTTTTTCCAGCACCATTTCTTCCAACAAGCGTTACAAGCTCCCCAGCATAAGCTTCAAAAGATACATCTTTTAAAGCATTAACGCCACTAGGGTAGGAAAAACTGACGTTTTTGAGCGAAAGGCACGGAGAAGAGTTTTGTTCTAAGGTTTGAGATTCATTGGAAAAGTCGCAAGCAGCCGAGCATTCAGCATCTGCACATTCGCCATCCGCACAATCAATATTTGAATCTTTACTATTAAAATTGCTGCTATTAATCGTATTAACAATAGTATTTACTGTATCTTCTACAGACACAGGCAAATCACTTTTAGCGCAAATATTCTTGCTCTGTAAATCATTAACCAAATGCGTAGTGCGTGGATAATTTATTCCAATAGAATAAAGCAAATCCATACTTTTCAACGCTTGGCTAACAGGCAAATCAAGCGACAAAGTGCCATTAGAAAGCACAACTAAACGCTTGCAATACTCGCTTAAAAGCGCCACTTTTTGCTCAATTACAACAACCGTTATTCCAAAGTTCTTGTTTAAATCTTTTAGAATCGAAAAAATCATTCTAGAAGAAACAGGGTCTAAAGCGCACGTAGGCTCATCTAACACCATAACTTTAGGCTTTAGCGCAAGAATAGCAGCAATCGCAACCTTCTGCTTTTGGCCGCCAGAAAGAGTGTCTAAATCGCGGTTACGCAGATCGCTAATGCCAACAATTTGCAAAGCTTCATCTATTCGACTTGGTATTTCGCTATGTGCAACGCCAAAGTTTTCTAGCCCAAAAAGAATCTCATCTTCTACGTTTGCAGCCACCATCTGTGCATCAATATCTTGAATAACAGATCCAATTAAACAAGCTATATTAGTTAAAGCAAGATTATTAGTGTCTTGACCAGCAATTTTAACGCTTCCAGAAAGTTCGCCAGAATAATGATGCGGAATAGCTCCAGAAAAAAGCGAAGCAAGCGTTGTTTTACCAGACCCAGAAGGGCCAATAATACCAACAAATTCGCCAGATTCTATGCTAAGACTTACATCTTTTAAAGCAAAAGCGGAATTTTGCGCCTTTGAAGAATTGAAAGAATCATCCTTATTACGATTCGCATACTTAAAAGATACTTCTTTTAATTCCAGCAAAGGCACAATAATTCCTAACTCTTAAAACCAATAAATTGATTACTAATTATTGATTAGTATCTAACGATTATATAATTTACCAAATATTCCTAACACATATTGCATAACACATATTGCGTAACACAAATTGCGTAACACATATTGCGTAACACATATTGCGTAACACATATTGCGTAACACAAACTATGCTACTTGTGCAAAACGAGTCGGATTGGAGTGTAAAGAACTTCAACAACAACAGCATTAAACACAGCAGTTCCCAAAATGATTGGAAGCATAACAAGAACAGTGTTTGGAGAATGAAGAATAAAGAAGGATGCGATTGTTGCAAAAATCATTCCAGAAATAACAGTTGTAACAAACGTAGAAATAAATGGGAAAACGCTGAACTTTCTAGCAGCATCCTTAGGGAAAGCTTTTAGATATCCCATAAGAACTAACGTCATAATAATTGCTGCTGGAATATCGCAAGCGTATTCAAGACCAGGAATCGAAGTGTTAAATTGAATCAATGTAGCAGCCAAAGCACCAATAATCGCACCTTGAATAACATTTGGTCGAACAAGCAGAATAGACAAGCAGAACGATGCAATAACAAACTCTGGCTGAATATTTCCAATTGAAAGAGACTTTGCAACCGTAAAGTCAAGAATGCATCCTGCTGCAAAAAGAACAGCCACCAGCACCAAAGACGTAATATCTAAAGCGTGCTTTTTAACATTTACGCCTTTAAGCAAAGTCGCTGCCTGATTAATCTCTGACTCTACAGATGCTTCATTTGCGTTAGCTACATCTTGCTGTGCATTCTGATTAAATTCCTGATTCATGATTTTCTCCTTTACGTAAATTTTTACGTTATCTATTTTCAACAATTTTGTTTTATAAATTGTTATTGGTTTTAGATTGTTTAGATTGTTTAGATTGTTTTAGATTTGGATTAAATCCAAATGGATTTTGGCTTAGGGATATAAAAAAGACCCCTAGGTTTACCCTAGAGGTCTTTTATAAGCCTAAACAAGCAGCTTCTAAAACTTTAGAGTAAACTACGCCAAAGAGAAGTCTGCCACCACCACATACGAGCAGCATCAAAAGAAGAACGAGCTTGAACATTCATGTTACGCATGATAGCCGCCTCCTTAAATACTTTAGCTGCAAAAGCTAAATGCCTATGTGGTCAATCACAAACCTAATACCGTAAAATTTACGATATGCGTTTGCGTTGTGTTCGATGCTAACACTATAAAAGTACAAATGCAAACAAAAAGATAAAATTAGCAAAAAATCACACAAAACACGTAAAAATATCCACGCTTAAATCGGCACAATTCCAGGCAAAACGCCGTAAACGAATAAAACAAGCAGAACAAGCTTCTTGCGCTTTTGCAAAAGATTAGAAAAAACAACCCCAATCCCTAGCAACGTGTATACTTTCACAAGTTGCGGGCTCGTAGCTCAGTGGATAGAGCGTCTGCCTCCGGAGCAGAAGGCCGTGGGTTCAAATCCCATCGAGCCCACGTTTTGCGTTAATTAATCTCCACCAAGAAACGCAAACGTACCGTAGTAAACAGCTGCGATTAATGCAATTGCAGGAATAATTAAGCATCCAGCCATAAACACATAATCGCGCTTATTTACATAGCTTATACGTGCATGAGATCTTGGATTTTTCCCTCCAAAACCGCGAGCTTGCATTGCTGTTGCCAAAGTACTAGACCTACGAATCGAAAGAACAAGCAGCGCAAAAGCTTGAGGCATAAATGCGCGAATCTTACTATCGTCTCCAAGACCGCGAGATCTTCTAGAAGCGGTAAGAGCCGCCCAATCATCTTGCAAAACGCTAAAAAGCCTCATTCCTGCTAATCCGCCATAAACAAACTTATCTGGCAAGTGCATAACTTGACTAAAAGCATCTGCTAAATCGGTAGCATCAATGCCAATAACCGTAACGATTGCAGGAACACCAATCGCCAAAATACGAATAAACGTTGCAATTGCAAGAGTTGTGGAGTGTTCGCTTACTTGAATAATTCCCCAATTAAAGAAGATTTCGCCGCCAGGCTTACCGTACAACCACACAGCCAGAGCAGACCCAGGCGCACCAACCCAAACAGGCCAAGATTGCTTAATAACGCGCCAAGGATTCATTCCAACAATCCATAAAATTACAAACTCTAGAACAAGTGCAATAGACGAAGAAAGCCAATCTAGAGTAAATATAAGCGGAACAGAAAGCAAAAAAGCTCCAAGCATGCGGTAAACAGGGTTTAACGAAGCCAAAAATGGCGAGCAGCTTGCCGCCCTCTCTTGCTCATCGCGCTTATTTACCGCGCTAACCTTTATTCGCGATATATTGGTTGCACAAGTTGTAGAAGACAGAGCTTCGGAAGAATCGCAAACTGCGGCTGCTGGCGATTCTTGTAAATCATCTAAATCGTCTAAATCGCCAGAATCACTATTCTTAGCATCGTTAACTGGCAAAAGTTCAACCAAACGCGCGCCAAGAGCGTCTACTAGCTCTTTATCGTGAGTAACAACAATAACGCTAACGCCGTCTGCTCTAAGACTTGCAATCAGCTTTATAATTTGCATCCAAGTTTTTCGATCTTGGCCAAAAGTTGGCTCATCTAAAATCAAAACTCTTGGAGCTGCTGCCAAAGACGCTGCAACCGTGAGCCTTCGCTTTTCTCCGCCAGAAAGAGTGTACGGATTTGCGTTGGCGTATCTAAGCAATCGGAATCGTTCTAGAAGCTCTTGAGCCTTAGAACGAGCGTCTTCCTCGCTCATGCCTGTTCTAATAGGTCCTAACATAACCTCTTCTAAAACAGTTCCGCACGCAAATTGATGTTCTGGATTTTGAAAAACATACGAAATTCTTTTAGCAAGTTCAGTTGACTTCCATTTTATAGGATCACTTGAGTCTAAATCTTTACAAAGATCCTCGCTTGCTACAACTTCGCCTTCTAGCGATGGAATTAATCCTGCCAGAGTTAGCGATAAAGTAGATTTTCCAGCACCGTTTGCACCAACCAAAGCCGTTATTTGGCCAGAATTAAACTCAAGATTAATGTTTTTGGCTATTGGAGTATCCGTATGACTAATCGCAAGGTTTTTTGTAGATAAAACTACTTTTCCATCTCCTACAGAAGGGTCGCAATCAGGCTCTCCGTTAACGTGAATCCTAGTTATATTGCGATTTTTTGGATCCTTGTACTTGTCTGGAAGCCATATTCCAAGATCTTCAAAGTCAAGATCCTTGCGATTAAACACCTGGTCTGGAGTGCCATCAGCTACGATTACTGTTTTAGCGCTCTCGCCTCTTGCAATATCGTCATCGTGAACAAAAGTTTCACCTTTATTGCTGCCGCCATTTTTGCCAACATTTTCGTTATTATCAAGCCCAAGAACAATTACTCGGTCTATTAAATCAATCCAAGGCTGAGCATGATGTTCTACAAGAACCATTGTTGCATGAGTATTATCAAGCACCTTTTTAACGGCTGCAACGATTTGCTCAACGCCGTCTGGATCAAGATTTGCTGTAGGCTCGTCTAAAAGAAGAACACTAGGTTTCATTGCCAGCGCGCCAGCAAGAGCCAATCGCTGCATTTGACCACCGCTTAAATGCGCTGTAGAGCGATGAAGTTGCAAACCATCTAAGCCAACCTCTTTAAGACTTTCGTCAACAATATTCCAGATTTCTTTACGTGGAACATTCATATTTTCTGGCCCAAATGCAACGTTATCGCCTAAACGTTGAAAAATCGCTTGCGCTTCTGGGTCTTGCAAAACTAAGCCAACGCGTCCGCGAGCCTTATGAACTGGTACATCGTCTACAAATACTGCACCTTCACTCACTCCGCCATCTTCGTCTTCTACTAAAACATTCTGCTTTAAAGAAGACTGGCTTGAAGAAGATTGATTGTTTTTAACGTTTGAATCGGATTTAAGAATAATATCGCTGCCTATTAATCCAGCAGCGCCTTCGAGAATAGTAGACTTGCCTATGCCCGATGCTCCTAGTAGCAAAACTCTTTGCCCTGCTTCAATAGTTAGGTTCAAACCACGAACAGCAAACGCCTTGCGAGAGGCATGACGATAACCCCAATTCTCAAAACGCAACTGAGCAGCACTAAAAGCCGATGGAAGGAAAGTTTCAGCTTTATGCTGTTTGGTTTCGTTCAAAACCTGCGTTTTAAATGCATCGGGCATAGCAAATCCTTTATGGCAATGATTTTTAGGCAGGGGAAAAACTGATCTCCGTGCGCCAGCATTATCTGGATTCACGTTCAAGCGGTTTCTCTCAGCTTTACGAATTACGCAAAGCACCCGTGTCGACTGAAAATTTTACGGCACTGTGTAGACTCGCGCACAAAATCAACGTGTTCGCGCGCTTTGTGCGCAAGCCAAAATTTATAACACTACTTCACTACTTAGCTAAGCGACTAAGCAGCAAAGCTTCCGTTACAATATTCGATTCCAAGCCAGAAAGAGAAATCGACTCGTTTGGGCTATGAGCATTAGACTTTGGATCTTCTGGACCCGTAACCAAAACCTGTGCTTTAGGGAAGATTCGTTGCAATTCTGGAATAAATGGAATCGAACCACCCTCACCCTTGTTAATAGGGTCTACACCAAAAGCGTCCTTCATAGAAGCGAGCGCATCTTTAGTTGCAATTGCATTTGGATCCATAGCCCAACCCATGCCATTGTCTAGAGGCTCTACAGTTACTTGTGCGCCAAACGGAGCGTTTGCAACCAAAAAGTCACACAACGCTTTTTGTGCAGCCTCAGGGCGCTGGCAAGGCGCAGTTCTAAGCGAAAGTCGCAAGCGCGTTTCGTGAGCAATAACGTTAAAGCTTTCCTCTACTGGATGCGCGTCCATTCCAATAACAGTCAAACTTGGCTTAGTCCACATTCGTGCAGCAAGCGAGCCAGTTCCTGCAAGCTTATAAGAATCCACTACCGAAGAATCGGCTCTAACTTGCGATTCGTCTAAATCGCGTTGCAAGCCGCCAACAGGCTCTTGCGATTCAATTCCAGGCACATCCAAATCGCCGTCTTTGTTGTAAAGAGAAGCAATCAGCATTGAAGCTAGCGTGTAGGCGTCTAAAATAGGTCCACCAAACTGACCAGAGTGAACTTGATGACCAAGAACCTTAACCTTAACGTCTACAGTAGTGTTTCCGCGCAAACTAGTTGTAAGGCTTGGAATTTCGGCAGACCAATTGCCAGAATCCGCAACAATAATCACATCGGATTCAAACTCAGCTTTGTGAGATTCAATAAACGGAATAAAGCTTGGAGAGCCCATCTCCTCTTCGCCTTCAATAAACACCTTAATGTTTACGCCTAAATCTTCGCTTAAAGCACGCAAAGCGCCGTAGTGAATGGCAATTCCGCCACCATCGTCCGCGCTACCGCGACCGTATAATCGCCCATCTATCTCGGTTCCTTTAAAAGGATCTGTGTTCCACTCGCTTGCATCTGGAACAGGCTGAACATCGTGATGAGCGTAAAGCAAAACTGTTGGAGCATTTGGGTTTACAATTCTAGATCCAACAACCTCAAATGCGCCTGGAGTACCGTCTGGATTTTGCGACTGTTCAACTCGAGCATCAACACCAACTTCGCGCAATACTCCAGCCACGTATTGCGCCGAAGCGCGCATATGATCTCCAGTAATGCCTTTAGCAGAAACAGCTCCAAGCTCTATCTTTTTACTAAGAACAGATATAACATCGTTCCACGCAGCGCTAACACGATTCTTAACGTCTTCCACATTAAGATTAGCCATACAAATCTCCTTAAAACAAATAACCAAAACAACTGCTCAAGCAATTAACTACTATCTAACCACTATCACACTATTAACAACATTAACAACCAGACATTAACAGCCAGCAAAATCTATGGAACGCGTCTAGTCTGTTGGGTAATCTGCAAACATGACATGGAATCCATTCGTAAAAAAAGATGCTGATAATAATGCGCAAAATGGCAATCAATCAGCAGTCAATGAAAATAGCGAGAATAAAGCAGAAAACAATGCAAAATCTCGCACAAAAAATGCGCCAACTCCTAAAAGGAACGAGGCTGCAGCGCAAAATCTTAGGCCGCTTGTGCCAAAAGACCGCAAAGCTAGCGCAAAGGCTGCACGCGCCAGAATTCGCCAGCGCGAAAATGAACAGTATGACGCTATGAAAAATGGCGATTTAGCGCATATGCCAAAGTCGGAGCAACTTCCATGGAGAGTGTATATTCGCGATTACGTAGACGCACGCTTTAATGTTGGAGAATTTTTTGTTCCGTTTGCAATCGTAATTATGATTTGCATCTTCTTTACACAAAACTTCTTGTCTACTAAGTATATTGTTCTTTATTTTGCGCTTGCGATTATTCTTTACGCGTATCTTTTTGCTGCGATTATTGACGTTTTAATAATGTGGCGCAAGCTTAGAAAAGAACTTGTTAAGAAGTACGGCCAGGTGGCTGTTGCTAAAAGCTCTAGGTCGGCAATGTATGCCTGCAGTCGCGCAATACAAATGCGTAGGTGGAGGTTACCAAAGCCAAGCACACCAAAACGCGGAAACTGGCCAAAGTAAAGCGCTAGTATACCAACAAAGATATGATTTATAGCAATGTGTGTTTGTAGCATGCTGCTTAAGTAATAGCAGCACAAACGTGGTACAAGCCTTGCAATAAGCACAAAACAAAATTAACGCGAATATCGTATAGGGGATAAACGCAAAATGGCAAACGAAAAGTCAAAGAATACTAAGAAATCGGGCATGATTTCACAGATTATGCGCATTTACAAGTACACGCATACAGACGATAAGCAGCTTCCACTTTGGCTTGGATTGGCTTTTGCAGCCCCTGTAGTTCTGTGCGTTATAGCTGGCGTTATTTTGCGCTGGTCCATTTTTACATGGATTATGATGGTTGTAACAGCGCTTATGCTGGGGCTTTTGCTTTTTACGGTTGTTTTAACAAAGCGCGCAGATAAAGTTGGATACGCAAAACTAGAAGGCAAGCCTGGAGCTGCCGCTGGAATTCTAAGCGCAATCAATAAGGGCGGTTTTACATTCCCACAGCAGCCAGTTTGGGTTGATCCTCGCACAAAAGATGCTATTTGGCGCGGAACTGGCTTTAACGGAATCTTTCTTGTTGGAGAAGGCAATTACGAAAGACTAAGCCAAGCTATGAATCGCCAGGAGCATGCGATTAAAAGCGTTACAGCTGGGTCTAGTATACCTGTGTACCGTATTTGCGTTGGAAACGGACAAAATCAAATTAAGCTTAGAGATTTAAGAACCACAGTTTTAAAGTCTAAAACTTTAATTCCTACAAATCATAAGTTTGCTCCTCTTGCAGCAATTCACCCAAACCGCAGATTCTTCCTTACTAAAACGGAGCTTGCGATTCTAAACGACCGCTTGCGCACTTTGCAAGGAAAGCTTGGATTTGGAATTCCAAAGGGAATTGACCCTACGCACACGCCACGCGTGAGCCGCAGAGCTTTAAGAGGAAAATAAATCCTATTATTCTCGCGTTATGTGCGCTTCTACCCAATCAACAATGTACGGAGCGCACTCTTCTACTTGATCCATTGCAATCTCAAACTCTTTAGGGCCTCCATACCAAGGATCCGCCAAATCTAAAGCAGCTTCGCGCCCAGCTTGTGGCTTTGGTAACTGTGGATCAAAAGACCTGTACATGTGTACAAGACCACGCTTTTGCGGCGGAATAATCCTAATTAAAGATTGCATATGCGAAGCCGTCATTGGAAGAAAAAGATTCGTCTCTTCTATTTCGTCTCGCTCAATCCTATGCGCAAAATGGCTTAATGGCAAAGAATATCCCCTACTTTTAAGCTCCCTCTGCGCACGCGGATCAATAGGATTTCCGTATTCTTCATCGCTTACTCCGCATGATTTTACAGCAACAACATCGCTTAATCCCCTAAGCTTAAACTCGTTGCGCAAAACAATTTCTGCCATTGGAGACCTGCAAATATTTCCCGTACAAACCGTCATAACAACATACGGATGCTTAGCGTCTACGTGAATTTTGTTTAAAGATTCCATACATATCCTTAATCTGGCTTATTTCTTAGATTTAACTGGCTTATACACCATAAACTTATATTTTGCATTAAATTGATTTGCGCCAACTTTTATAGGCGATTCCTGCCAATCGTCATCGCGCGCTATAGTCCACAATCCATCATCTACAAGTTTTTGAACGTTTGGAGCAAACGTATCTGCTTCTACTCTAGTATCAATCTGAGTTACGTAGGCAGCGTCAACGATTTTTGAATTAATCACTTCTTTAAAGATTGCTCCGCCGCCAATAATCCAAATTGCTCTGCCATCTTTTGGCAAATCCGAAGAATCTACAAGCTCAATAGGATTATCTTCAATCCACTTTTTTGCGTAGCAGATTGCATCTTGTATATTTGTAAAGCTTTTCGCTCCATTTGGATTAAAATCTGGATTCCTAGAAACAACAATATTTTCGCGACCAGGAAGAGGCCTAAATTTTTCTGGCATAGCATCCCAAGTTCCCCTACCCATTATTACTGGGCAAGAGATTGTCATTGCCTTAAAATAGCGCAAATCTGGGGAAAGCCTCCAAGGCATGCCGCCATTAACACCCATTGCGCCTGCTAGGCCTTGCAAATCGTATGCCTGACCCCAAATTAAACGCACAGGAATATTGCTAGTCACAGTATTGCTAGTCATAAAACTCCTACGTAAATCTACTAATCAATTACTAAATAAAGCAAACAGCCAAAAGTCACACTGCTACAGGAGCTTTAATCGTAGGATGATGCTTATAATCAACAACCTTAAAATCGCTATAGTCGTAGCTAAAAATAGAATCAGCTTTATTAATTTCTAGCTTAGGATACGGGTACGGCTCTCGCGAAAGCTGCTCAAGCACTTGCTCTACGTGATTGTCGTAAATATGGCAATCGCCGCCAGTCCACACAAACTCTCCTGGCTCAAGGCCTGCCTGCTGAGCCATCATCATTGTTAAAAGCGAGTAAGAGGCAATGTTGAATGGCACGCCAAGGAACATATCGCAAGAACGCTGATAAAGCTGGCAAGAAAGCTTGCCATCTGCAACGTAGAACTGGAAAAGCGAGTGACATGGAGGCAAAGCCATATTCTCTACTTCCGCAGGATTCCAGGCGCTAACAATCATTCTTCTAGAATCAGGATGATTTTTAATAAGATCCATAACGTTTGCAATCTGGTCGATTGTTCGATTTGGATTTTGCTCTGTTGGAGCTGGCCAACTACGCCATTGAACGCCGTAAACAGGGCCTAAATCGCCGTTTTCATCTGCCCACTCATCCCAAATATGCACACCGTTTTCTTGCAACCAACGCACATTGCTGGAGCCTTTAAGGAACCAAAGAAGCTCGTATGCAAGCCCCTTAAAGAACACGGTTTTTGTTGTTATAAGCGGAAAACTCTTGCTTAAGTCAAAGCGAATTTGCTGACCAAAAAGAGATATTGTTCCCGTGCCAGTGCGATCCGATTTTAGCGTTCCTTCCATAAAGATTTTTCTAACTAAATCTTCGTAAGGAGTAGGAATATTGGATACTGGTTTTTGCGGCACGCGCGCGCGCAAATCTGCAAGTTCTTGTTGAGTTAAAGCCATACGTTTATTCTAGCATTAGCTAAATTCAACACCACCAATGTATGTGCAAATAACTGTATATCTTTATATAATTGTTTTATCTAAACACAACAACTGCAAAGGAGCAAAAATGGCTAGAAGAATATGGGTTGAGCGATTAGAAGACGGCTCTTGGATTGCAAAAAGCGAAGACGGAGCAACTTTGGAATTTGGCAAAGGCGAAGGACAATTCTCGCCTGTTGAGCTAATGCAAATAGCGCTAGCAGGATGCACGGCTTTAAGCAGCCAATATGCGGTTGAACACGCGATTGGAGAAGGAAAAGGCGCGCGCGTAGTTGTAAATGGCACTTACGACCCCGAAGAAGGAACTTACTTAAGATTCCAAGAAGACTTAACAGTAGACGCCACAAACGCAAAACCTGCGCTAACAAGCGAAGATGCACAAGCGCTAAAAGAACGCATGGAAAAGCATATTAGCAAGGGTTGCACAGTTAAGCACACGCTTGAGCGCGGAGCTGTTGTACAAGTTAGCGTAAATATTCGGCATTAATGGGAAGATTGGCGCCAGCGCTTTTAGAGCGCGGAAAAACAACCAGCAACCTAGCATCAAGAAAACGCCACTAAAGTGGCAAAAAATAACGATTTGTGGCACAATGCTAAACACAATGCTACACTTTTAAGGTTGTTAGAGCTATTTATGTAATCGGAGGAAACTTTGAAAATCGCTATTTTTACGGAAACGTATCCACCATACATAAACGGCGTAGCAACACAATCCTACATGCTTAAAAAAATGTACGAGGAACTTGGGCATGAGGTTCTTGTTGTTACGGTTGGCTCCGAAAAACAGCGTAAAACAAAGCTCGTAGACGGCGTTGTGTACGTTCCAGGTATTCTTTTAAAAAAGCTCTACAAATATAGGGTTGCGATTCCAATTGGAAATATGCGCAAAAAATTCCCGATTAACTTTAAGCCAGACATTATTCATATTCAAAACGAGTTTGGCATTGGAGAAATCGGCCTAGAAGTGGCCAAAAAAGAGCATATTCCAGTTGTGTACACACTACACACCGAATACGATAAATTCCTGTTTTACATTGGCTTAAAGCATTTTACCGAGTTTTCAAGGAATATATCGGCAAAATATTTTACGCGATTTTCTAAAAACGCAACAATTATTACAAGCATGTCTTCTAAGGCTCAGGCTTATATTGACCGCCAAAAAGTTGACAAAAAGGTTGTTGTTCTTAGCAATGCCGTTGAATACAAAAAATTCTTGCCTACGCCAGAACGAATTGCTTTTAGAGAAGAATTCCGTAAAAAATACGGTATTGCAGATTCTACAAAGTTGTTTGTTTTTGTTGGAAGAATTGGCGCAGAAAAGAACATTAGCGAGTTAATTGACAACTTTATGTACTGCGATTTTCCACGCGATTTGGCTCGATTGGTTGTTATTGGCGGAGGCCCTGATTTAGAGGACTTGCGCAATAAGGTGGCAAGCAAAGGTTTTGAAGATAGAATCTACCTTCTAGGGCCTATTGACCACACGCAAATTCCTAAGTATTTGCACGCAATGGACTACTACACCACCGCTTCTTTATCGGAGATGCATTCGCTTTCTATGCTGGAGGCAATGGCCTCTGGCTTATTTGCGCTTGTTAAGCACGACGCTCCTAACGAAAATCAGATTATTAGTGGCAAAAATGGCTACCAGTGGGATTCTAAAGAAGACTTTAAAAAAGTGTTTAGTCGCGTTCTTAATATGAGCCAAGAAGAGCAAGCAAAGCTAAAAGAAAATGTTCTTGAATACTCAAAGAACAATGATTTTAAAAAGCAAGCTCAAGAATTAATTAAGATTTATCAGCGCGCAATTAGCATTAATAATCAAGAAATGGCTAAAAAGCGTGCTGCTCGCGAGGCAAGACGAGCACGATTCTTGCTTAAGAAAAACTAAAAGCATATTAACAATACAAGTTTGAAAAAATCGCGTATAAAACACAATTAGTGCCTTATACGCGATTTATGTTTTAGCGCTTAGCGTTACTACTTAGCGTTACTACTCTAGTGAAGCGGATCGATTGTTTGCTCAATCTGCTTAGCTTCTTCTACACCAGCCTTTGGAACATCAACTTTATGAACGCCATTAATAGAGTCAATAGGCGCCGCGTTGCTACTAGCAATAGCCTGCTGAGCCACTTGCGCTGCGCTTAGCTCCACATACTTGCGTGGAACAACGTACACTGGCCTAGACGAATGCTGAAGCAAACCTTGGCTAATGGAGCCAAGAAGCAAACCAGTAAATCCGCCCCTGCCCCTAGAGCCAACAACAACCAAATCGTTGTTTAAGCTGGCTTGAGTCAAAGCGTTTACAGCAGATCCTGGAACCACGGAACGATGAATCTTTAGGTTTGGTAAACGCTGCAAAATTGGCTTTACACGCTCATCAAGATCTTCCATATAAGATCCCATAACTGCCGTATCTCCCTCAGCACCCTGAACGCTAGGAACAGCGGAGATAACGTCTAACTGAGCATTCCAGCTATCTGCCAAGTCGGCAGCAATCTCAAGCGCTTTTAAGCCCCACTTAGATTCATCGGAGCCAACTGCAATCTTAGAAATCTTATTATTCAAGTGAATTCTCTGGCCATCGTCGTCGGTGTATGGAACAACAACAATTGGGCAATAGGCATAAGCTGGTAGCGAAGAACTTGTTGTGCCAAGCAAACGCTCTGCTAATCCACCTTTTCCGCGGTTTCCAATAACAATAAGCTGATAGTTTCTAGAAAGCTCCACAAACACGGAAGAAGGGTCTCCCGTAACAATAAGAGTTGTTGCGTCAACACCCTGCTCTAAAGCTACGGCTTTGGCTCTAGATAAAATCTCTTGCGCGTCTTGATGAGCAACGTTATCGTCTCCAATGGCGGTATAAGTTGCATCAAAAGACACAGCCGCATAACTTGGCAAAGAATATGCGCAAACAATTTGAAGCTGCAATCCAGCGTGCTTAGCGTAGTTGGATGCCCACCAAACAGCCTTATAGCTTGCATGAGAACCATCAACGCCTACAAGAACAGCTTTTTCTTGTGTAATAACATTCTGTGTCATCTAGATCCTCCTAGTATGCGCGAATTTTGCAACCTTTGCTTAAATACTACAATAGCCGTTTAATTGTTTTGAGTCTATTGCGACACAGCAGATTTACAATATAACAATATAAGATTAAACGTCACTTTTGCGCGCAAAAATAACTAGAAAACTCTGCGAATTGAATAGGCAGATGTAAAGACGTAAGGAATAGGGCTATACTTTGTTCCGCCGTATTGCGAATTAATAACCATTCCGTTGCCTACGTAAATAGCAGCATGAGTGCCATTTGCAATAATGTCTCCAGGAGCCGCCTGATCCAGGCTTGGAACAGCTGTGCCAACAGTTGCTTGCGCACCAGAAGTTCGAGGCAAAGAAATACCCATATTTGCAAAAACATACTTTACAAAGCCCGAGCAATCCCAACCGGCAGGAGTTGTTCCGCCAGAACGATAAGGAACTTTGTCTACAAATTGAGCGGCAAAATTAAGCATTGAAGAAACAGAAGAGCCATCTGGAGGAGCAACAAAATAATTTTGCGACATTCCTCTAACGCCAGAACGGCTTGCTGCAAAATCGTAATCGCCAGCATTAGCGGCATTACGTGCATTTTCTGCGGCCACTTCTTCGGCACTCTTAGTCTGAGGAACGTTCAAAGACTCAATACCACCCCAATGCGAATTAGAATCAACACTTGTAGAAGTGGATTCAGTAAGCAAATCTCGCTTAACAGAGGTGAGTTTAGGGAAAGAACGCGTAGAAGTAACAGCAGATTCTTTGGCAGAAGCATAAGCAAACGGAACCATAGTAGCAAGAAGCGTTACACATGCAGCGCCCGCAACTATAGAAGAAAAAATCTTATTTTGCTTAATATTTTGCTTAACCATCATTAGCGATGTTAACACATTAACAATACAAAGCGGCAAAAACCGCGCAATAAATCAACAAAAGTTGATGAATCTAATCTTTATACTAGTAAAGTTTTAAAAGCCATAGTGGCGAATTTAGTAGTGAATTTAGTAGTGAATAAAATCAAAAGCAGAAACGTCTTTAGCACTAACAACTCTGGAATAAGTTCTACCATGATATTCAGCGCTAGATTCAGAGGTTTCTATAGAACCATCTTGATTAATCTTTTCTACAATTGCAACATGGCCATAATAGCGATTAACACCAGCCTGACCACGGCCAAACACCATAATGTCTCCAACGTGGCGAGGAGTACGATCAACCCAATAGCCGAGCTTACGAGCAGACCAGCCCCACATCCAGCCGTCTCCCATATTGGAACCAACAGGAAGACCTAACTGATGCCTGCGAATATAAACCCACCACGTGCATTGGCTGAATTCATAAGCGTTTCCAGAATCGCCAGAATCGTGATTTGGATTAAAGCCAGCTGGCAAAATCTTTGCATCTGAATCCATAAAAACAGCAACATTTGGATTATTTGCTGCCGACTTAGACATTTCCGACACTTTAAAATCGGAGATGGAACCCAAATCCCACTTAGACTTATGAGAAGACTTAGTAGAAAACGCGTTTAAATCGGATTCAAGACCAGCAACAGCACTACTAAAGTTTAAATACTTACTAGCGCGATCAATGCTCTCTCTAGCACTAGAACGAGATGCTGCTTGAGCAGAAGAATCGTCTACAAAACTTAAATTAGAAGAATACGACTTAGAAGCCAAAGAATCCATATTATTAGGCTTGTTTAAAGTCATAGAAGTTAAAGCAGCTCCAACTAATGCAAACAAAGAAGCCGAAACAATCATACGATTCTTACGCTCTTTAGTAGCACGAGCCATTCTGCGCTGACGGCGTGTTAAAGGAACAGCAAATTCTTGTAAATCTACATTTTCCAAACCTACAACAGCGCCATTATTTGACAAAACTGCAGCAGCGCGATTTGTGGAAGAGGCATGCGAACCACGTACAGAAGCAAAAAGCATAAAAGGCGAACCAAACCGCCCCTTTGCTTTATTAGCGCCGTGCTCAGCATGCTTCATAAAAAATCGCTCCTAAAATCCTCTAAAGCGTATTCACAAATTTACACTTACAAACTTAAAGAATACAATGTGGTACGGATACAAAACACAGTACGCAATGCAATTCTTAAAATTGATATTGAACACGCAAAGATGTATGGTTAATCATATGAAGCTAGCACCGATTATTAATCCAGACGCACGCAGAGAAGCGCCAAAGCCGTTGCGCGTAGACTTGTGCAAAGCTTTTATGGCTGGAACAATTATTTGGCTAATAGCATCATTAATCACCGTTCTACTTGCGATTTTGCATTTTATACTGTGGTTTATTGCGGTGGTGTGCCTTAGCGGATTTGTAATTGGAATTTTGCTTTTAATCTGGGAACACTTCGACCGCTGGGATTATAGAAGACTCGGAAAATAAGTCGCTTAATCTAATTTACATCCGAATTTGCAAGCGGAATAGCAAGCGGAATAGCAAAGTTAACCGTAGTTCCCTGCCCTGGCCTACTCCACAATGTTATACTGCCATGATGCGTAAGAGCCACGTGCTTTGCAATAGCAAGACCCAATCCAACACCATCTTGGCTAGAATCATTTTGGTTGCTCGACCTGTAAAAACGCTCGAAAATACGCGGCTGATCTTTTAGTGGAATTCCAATTCCAGAATCAACAACGCGAATCACAGCAAATCTATTATCGTTTGACTTTAAAGCGCAGAGCGCCACACTGCGATTTTTGGGCGAGTAAATAATAGCATTTTCAACAAGTTTTCTAACAGCAACTATTATTTGGCTAGCATCTGCTAAAACGTTAATGGAAGAATCTGCCTTAACAATTACATTAACATTTTTGCTTTGCGCAAGGCTAGAAACCTGTGATTTAATTTCCTCCAACACTTTCAAAACGTTTACAACACTAGCCTTTGAAGAGTCTATAGGACTTTGCGCGCGCATAAGAAGCAGCAAATCTTCTAGCATATGCTCCAAGTGTTTAGATGATTTTTGAGCAGACGCAGCAACATCTTTAATACGGCTTGCACTAACATCTTTAGTTTGCAAAACATTAGTAAGACTGGAAATCATGCGTGTTGATTTAATAAGTTGATTAGAAACATTACTTATAAAATCGTTGCGAGTTTGCTCAAAGCGATGCGCTGCACTGGAGTCGTTTATAATAACAACAACCTTGCCTGCTCCAACGCTTCCAACCGTAACGTTAAGCCAGTTAGGTCTAGAAATTGTAGAAGGATTAGACGCGGGTACTGTAGAGCCAATTGCAGTAGGGTCAATTGTACCAGAATTGATTGCAGTAGAATCGATAGAACTAGAGCCAACTTCGGCAGAGTCGGAGTCAATTGTTACATATTGTTTTGGCGTATAAGTCACCAAGTCAAAGCTTTCAGACCCTCCAGACGAGCGAACTTTATTTACGGCTTGTAAAACGCGCGGCGAAACAATCGAATCATCTAAAACAACGCCGAGAGTATAACTTTGCGAACTTGCGCGCAAAACGTCGTTATTTTTATCAACAACAATGGTTGCGCCTGGAAGCATAGCCAAAACCGCGCAAGCGTCGGAGCTAATATCTTCGGAACCATCGTCTAAATCAAAATCGGAATCGGAATCAGAATCTAAATCGCCAAAAGCTTTTTTTATCTTCTTAAAATTGCCTCTAAAAATTCGCTTAAAAATGCGCCTAAAATAACGCCTAATAGCTTTAAAAACGCGACTTAAATCGGATGTAAAAAACGGAACAAAAACATTGCGAAATGTTTGCAAAATAAAGTCAAATGCAAACATAACAACAACGATTGCAACGCAAAGTGCAATCAAAGCAAAAACAACAAACACCATTAAAGGCGAAGATGGCGAATCTTGAAGCATACTCTTAAAGAATACTCTAACGCGCTCACATTTAAGCGATTAATCTGTTTAAGCACGTGCGCACAGTAGTCTATAATTTATTACGGCAAGAATTTATTATGGCAAGTTTAAAAACGCGAATATGCTTCAAAATGCAAATCGCAAGAAAGGACACACCATGCGAGTGATTTTCAACGAAGAGATGAAGGCTGTTGCATCAAACATTGAACGCATGGCAGAGCTTGTTGCAAAAGCTATGAACAATGCTGGAAACGCGCTTGTAAACGCAGATATAGAATCCGCGCAAACAGTTATAGATAACGACGCAAAGTTAGACGCTCTAGAAGCAAACGTTATAGATCAATGTTTAATACTGCTTGCTCGCCAAAACCCAGTTGCAACAGATTTGCGAGAAGTAGTTGCAACTATGAGACTTGCTGCCACTTTTGAACGCATGGGAGATTTAGCTAGCCACGTTGCACAAATCGCAAGAAGAGATTGGCCAGAGTCGGCAATTCCTAGCCAGGCAAAAGAAACTGTTGAAAAAATGGTTGACTTTTTGCATGTTCTTGCAGGTCAACTAACAGACATGCTTTCGAATAGAGACGTTAATGTAGCAGATGCTATTATTCACGGCGACGACGTAATGGATAAGTTGCACGAAGATATTTTTGCTCTTGTAGAAGGCGAAGATTGGAACGGCACCAGAAAACAGCTGATTGACTTGGTGCTTTTAAGCCGATTTATGGAACGCATAGGCGATCATTCAGTTGCAGCCGCAAGACAAGTGGTATTTATTGTCTCGGGATTTGACCCAACTAAGAAGCCAGAACCAGATAAAGATACGGTTGTTGCATAAAACAAAATAAACAAAATAAACAAAAGTAGGTCTGCAAAATTAATTGCAGGCCTACTTTTTTAATCAAAACTAACTTAAACTAACAAAACTAACTTAAGCTAATCAAACTTACTTCTGGCCTTGAGCTGCAACGGCAGCAGCACCAGCAGCAGCAGCTTCTGGATCCAAATACTCGCCGCGAGGCTTAATTGGCTTAAAGTTCTCGTCCAACTCGTAAAGAAGAGGAATAGCCGTTGGAATGTTTACCTTAGAAATCTCTTCTTCGCTCAAACCGTCGAGCATCTTAACAATTGCGCGCAAGCTGTTGCCGTGAGCTGCAATCATTACAGTCTTGCCAGACTTAAGCTCTGGAATAATATCGGACTCCCAGTAAGGAGTTACGCGAGTCACAACGTTTGCCAAAGCCTCAGTTTCTGGAACTGGATCGCCTGCGTAACGTGGGTCATTTGTTTGAGAATACTCGTCGTTTGGATCAATCTCTGGAGGTGGGGTTGCATAAGAACGACGCCAGATCATAAACTTTTCATCGCCATATTCCTGACGAATCTCAGACTTGTTCTTACCTTGCAAAGCACCGTAATGACGCTCATTTAAACGCCAGCTGCGACGAACTGGAATCCAAAGGCGGTCGGCGGCATCAAGCGCGTAATTCGCGGTATTGATAGCGCGACGAAGCAAAGAAGTGAACACGATGTCTGGAAGAACATTCTTCTCTTTAAGAAGCTCGCCACCATGCTTAGCTTCCTCAACACCCTGCTCAGTGAGAGGTACATCAACCCAACCAGTGAACTGATTGGTCTTATTCCATGCGCTCTGACCATGTCGGAGCAATACTAATTTGTATGTCATAATTACCTAGTCTATTAGTTTCGTACGACTACATGAATTAAATTTGACTTTACGTCAATTAGCGAAGAGGCTTTACGAGTGGGAATGTAATCGTCTCGCGAATGGTTGCGCCCGTAAGGGCGATTAGCAAGCGGTCAATACCCATTCCCATGCCGCCAGCAGGAGGCATACCAACACCGAGAGCCTCAATGAAGTCCTCGTCAATATCCATTGCCTCAACGTCTCCAGCCAAAGCGTCCTTAGCTTGAGCAACAAAGCGCTCACGCTGCACAACTGGGTCGTTAAGCTCGGAGTAGCCGGTTGCAAGCTCAAAGCCGCGCACGTACAAATCCCACTTTTCAACCATTCCTGGCTTTGTGCGGTGACCCTTAACAAGCGGGCTGGTTTCCACTGGGAAGTCGCGCACAAACGTTGGCTCATAAAGCTTATCTTCGTAGAAGTGCTCCCACAAGTGCTCAACCAACTTGCCGTGATTTTCCACTTCGTCGCGCTCAACGCCAAGCTTGTCTGCGATTGCGCCCAAATGCTCAACAGAAGTCTCTGGCGTAATTTCCTCACCCAAAGCCTCGCTAAGCGATCCGTACATGGTAATCTGCTTCCATTCGCCACCAAAATCGTACTCTTCACCGTTAAGCAAAGTCACCTTAGTGGAGCCAAAAGCGTCTACAGCAGCCTTTTGAATCAGCTCTTTAGTAAGATCGCCAATTGTATCGTAAGTACCGTAAGCCTGGTACGCCTCGAGCATTGTAAACTCTGGAGCGTGAGTTGCGTCCACGCCTTCGTTACGGAAATCTCGGTTAATTTCAAACACGCGGTCAATGCCACCAACCAAGCAGCGCTTAAGGAAAAGCTCTGGAGCAATTCGCAAATAAAGATCAATGTCAAAAGCGTTCATATGAGTTGTAAACGGACGAGCAGCAGCACCGCCGTGAACCGTTTGCAACATTGGAGTTTCGACTTCCAAGAAGTCGTGGCTGTCGAAAGTGCGGCGAAGAGAAGCCACAGCATGCGAACGCCTACGAACCATATCGCGAATCTTCTCGTCTGCAATCATGCCAATATAAGGCTTGCGCGTACGAGTATCGTCGCTTAATTCCTTGTGCAAAGCTGGAAGTGGCTGCAAAGCCTTAGCTGCAATTGCCCACTCAGTTGCGAATACGGAAAGCTCGCCAGTCTTAGAAGAAATCACGCGACCGCGCACGTACAAATGGTCGCCCAAATCTACCATCTGCTTAAAGCTCTTAATGGATTCTTCGCCGATTTCCTTCTTGGAAACCATTGCCTGAATCGTGGTGCCATCTCCTGCCGCAAGCTTAACGAAGCACAAGCCGCCAGCATTACGCAAGAAGAGAACGCGGCCAGCAATGCCAACCTCTGTATCGGTTTCTTCGCCAGCTTGAAGCTTGCCGTCAAAATCGGCACGCACTTTTTCGATAGTATCTGTAACGTTAAGATGCACTGGGTATGGCTGCACGCCTTCCTTAAGCATCATCGCACGCTTTGCAACGCGCATTTGCACCTGCTCTGGGTGAGCAAGAGGACCAAACTCTTTATTGCTTGGATCAATTGCTTCATCCAGGCTTGCGCCTTCGTTTACACGCTTTGCAATAGCCTCATCTTGAGCAAGCAGCATCTGTGCATGCTCAACGGTGTCAATTTCATTGGCGTTATCTGTTGCGTCATTTTCTGCTGCAGCGTTTTGCGCGGCGAGCATTGTAGTATTCGTGTCACTCATAGACGCTAATTGTAGCCACTAGGGAATACAGCATGGAACGCAGTATGGAACGCAGTTAAGCGAGCAGTTACTAATGCCAAGCTAAGCGAACGCAATAAAATATTTGTATGCGCCAACCTGTAACATTACGGACGTTGTTAGAACTTGTACGCAGGTACTTTGAGTGGGTACTTTGCGTGGGCACTTTGAGCAAGTACTTTGTGCAAGTCTAACATCGGGCTGTAGCGCAGTTTGGTAGCGCGCTTCGTTCGGGACGAAGAGGCCGCGGGTTCAAATC